>JAIKVY010000248.1 GCA_024685275.1 Clostridia bacterium | reverse complement strand
CCATCTTTTGTTGAAGTAATTTTAAAATCAGCATATCCTTTATCGCATGTTCCTATCAAGGCAATTTTTCCATCTATGCCAAGAAGAGAACCATCCGTTATAGTCCCACCTTCGTCTAAAATAAATTCAAACTTAATATTATTTTCTTCTAAGTATTTAGCAATATTGTGAGCTCCTTCCATACCGGTAGATTCTTCATCATGACCAAAACAGAAGTAAATAGTTTTCCTTGGGAGTTTACGTTCTTTTAAAAGTGTTTCCATAGCAAAAAGGGCAGATATCATTTGGCATTTCATATCTTGGCTACCTCTACCATATACACAACCCTCTTTAATATCTCCAGAAAATGGTTCAACTTCCCAACCTTCCATTGTTGCTGGAACAACATCTTGATGGGCTAAAAATGCAATAGGTAATAGATTTTTTTCAGTTCCTTCAATTTTAATAATCAAACTATATTTGTTAATTATTGTTAAATCAGCGATTTTAAATATTTCTGGGAAAGAATCTTGCAAATATTTATGATATTTTAAAAATGAGCTCATATCATCACCAGGGTGATAGGGAGTAATTGTAGGAATTCTAACTGCTCCTTGTAAAATTTCAGTTAGTTTATCAATATCAACTTTTGGCCCAACATATGTAGATTTTGAAGTGTCTTTTTTAGTTAGGATTGTTCTAATAATCATAAAGATTAAAAGGACTAAAAAAAGAGCAGCTATGGCTATAAGAACAATATAAATAGGTTTCATAAAAATCTCTCCATTTTGTAGTTAGTCATTTATAAATCTAATATACAACTCAATACTTATTCGATATTTAAGATAATAGTTACAATCTTCAAATCACCTAAAGATATAACTGATAATTCTTCATTTTCATCAATACCAAAGTTAGTCTTTATTGTTTCAGTGTTGTATTGGTTAGCATCAAATGCAATTGTAATAGCGTATTTTCCAGCTGATAATTCTGTTAATAAATTAGCACTATCATATGAGTTATATAAAGAATACATATCAAATAGTTTGTATGTTTTTAACAAATTCATATTTGATGTTTCTGTTGTTGTTGCTAAAACTAGGCTAGATCCAATTAATTCTTTTAATTGAGTTTCATCAATTAAAACGTAAGCTAGATTAAGTGTTCTAATGCCATTAATTTCAATTGCTGCATCATATACATCAACTATATATGCTTTATCATCTATGAAAACTATATTAACATATGTATCTTTCTCCGAATATGTGTATTTTACAATCTTAGTATTAATTCCAAGAACTCCAGCAATTGCGCTAAATCCATATGCAAAGCCAAGAGAATTAGCACATTTATCATTAATAACACCTTCTAAATGATATGCTGAATAAACGTTGTATTTTTCTAAAAGAGAAAAATCATTATCTTCTTTGCTACCATCATCTTTTTGAATATTTAATGCTAAGTATTCAGCTATTGCAATAATCATTGATTCTCTTGAATATGTGTTTGAAACTAGGCATGAAGCTAATTCTTTAACTTTATTAAACATAGAACTTAGATTATCTGTTTGAGGAGTAGCAAATAATCCTTTTTCTAAAATATTAACTAAATCATCAGACGTATGAGAAAATACTTGCGCACCTAATTCGTATTCAAATTTTGTAGAATTAGAGTATGCTTTACCTAGAGCAGGAGTCATTATTGATTTTGTAGTTAGTACGTTTTCATCTGTAACTGTCTTTGTGTAATTAATAACTTGTTGTTCACGAGGTAAGATTATTGTAAATGTGACCTTGTTACCATCTCTAGAAATATTTCTAATTTCGTAATATAAAGGATCGGTAACGTAATTTAAAGCTGTGAGTAATAACTTTTTGGTATTAAAGTTAATAATTTGGCTTTCACTTAAATCTTCATATTTAATAACATTACCTTGAGCATCAACATATAATTCACCTTCAGTAAAGGATTCAACCATATTAAGTAAATCATTATTATCATCAAAGAAAGTAGGATTAAGGTAGAAACTTACTGTAAAGTGATTACAGTCCATACCGTTATATGCTGATATAATTCTTGTGAATAACTCACAATATGTTGGGTTGTATGTAATAATAAAATCAAGCAATTCAATCAATTCGTCAAAGTCGTAAATATATAAATTAGTAACTGGATTAGCCATTAAATCTTCATTTGATGCAAGTTTTTGAACTCTAGCGTTGTTATAACTTAATTCACTAAAATAGTTTCCAGAGATAACGTTATCATTAAAGAAATATACATGGTGATCATCTTCTTTACCTAATTCGTTATATGATCCATAGTAAAAGATATCTGAATATAAAGAGTTCTTTGTCTTTATTCTATATGAAAACTTTGTTGAATAATTAATAGTTTCGTTTACTGGCATAATAATATACGATGGACCAAACGTTATACCTAAAGAGTCATCAGCACTGTCGAAGAAAAGTGGAGTGCCATCAGCAGATATAATCTCAATAGAATATGTGTTCACATTAGAATTGTTATTGAATTCAAATAAAAATGATTTTTCTTCTTTTGAATTAATAACACCTTCAACATGTGCTTGGCTAATAGTTTTAACATTTCTAAAGCCAAATAATTGTATATTCTCATCGGTATTTAATAAACATGAATCATCATATGAAGAAGCATCTTCATCTGTTTTGGCAATGTGGATTAGTGAAGATTCATAATAATATATTTCTCCATCAATTGTTCCAAGTATACCGTTAATAGTAACAGATACGTATAATTTGTAATAACCATCTGAAGGGAAAGCATAGATTAGGTTATCGTTTGTAGAAGTATCTGTAATGTATGTTTTAGTTCCTTCAGAATCTAATGGATTTCCATCTGCATCACATTTAACATAATACCAATGGTAACTTTCAGGAAGAATTCCACCATCCTTTGATTTCGGACTAATTAATAAAGTATCTCCTTCAACTAATCTTGTTGTTGAGAATGTATGTTGAGTTGGGGATCCTAAGTACATATCGGTATCAGAATAAGCACGAACAGTTAGGGTATAATCACCTTCCAAATTCAAAACTCTAGTCAAATCTTTATTTGATGGAACAGTTGTTGCAACTAAAGATTCATATCCAGTTCCATTTGTTTCTTTCAAATACCATTTATATGTTGAAACGTTATTAATAGAAGAATTCAAAGCAAATGTATGTGTATCTCCATAGAAGAAAGATTCATACACTTTAGATTCATTTTCAAACTCAAGATTAATACCAGAGAATGGTTTATATATTGTTATCAATGGACTTTGTAAAATAGTTTGTTCAGTTTCTCCATATGGTGTAATGTGTACCTTTATTCTATATGATATTTGAGTTGTTGCAGTAGGAACATGAGAGTATTGAATATTATTACTACTTTCAGCAACTCTTGCTTCATCAATATACCATTCTACATTTGGATTTGGATCTGTATTGTCACCAGTGATAATTATTGTAAAATCAATTGGACTAGCATCACCAATAACTCTATTAAATTTTGCGCTTTCTGAATATTCTAGTAAATATTGAGCAGCAACATATTTAACCTCAACTTGTAAAAATGCTTCAACTTGTTCACTTTGAGAAGGCGTTGATACAACTTTGATACTGGTTTGTCCAACGCTGACTGGATTAATAAATCCGCCATCAGTGACAGTGGCTATTGTTGGGTCTAAAGAAGTATATGTTACACTTCTGCCATCAACAGCATGAGCAGGATAGTATGATAACTGAATTTGATATCCTTTACCATTGTATAATAACTCAACTTTATCTGTATTGAATATTAAACGTTTTACAGGAGCGTATTCTAGAATTACATTGAAACTTATTGATGCATTTGTATTAGATGTGCTATATACTCTAACTGGTATAGTAATACTAGTTTCAACACTTGTTTTAGCAGTGATTAATCCTGTTTTGGAAATCGTAATATACTTTGTGTATTCAGAAGGAAATTCGTACACTAGGGCTCTATTAGTTGCATTAGATGGGAGAATTTCAACCTCGATTTGTTTAGAGGCTGCGTCACCTTCTGTTCCTATATGGATATTAGCAGATTCTATTTTTAGTGAACTTACTTCAACGTAGTTTGGATCATTTTTTAAAGTGTTATCAGTACATGCAAATAAGCAAAGACAAAAAGCTATGATAAAGATAATCATAGATAGTTTTAATAATCTACTACTAAAATAGAACTTATGCATAACTAATAATATATTATATTCACACGCACGCAATTGTCAAATATTACACCTTTTTAGAAGCTACGAAAATGATAGCGAAAATGGTTTAAGTTTTTGTTTATTTTTGTTAAAATTATGATGAATCTAATTGGGAGTAATATGCTAAAAATAAATATTGTCGCAGTGGGGAACATAAAGGAGAAATTTTTTAGGGATGCTATTGTAGAGTATCAAAAAAGAATTTCTAGATTTGCTAAGCTTGAAATAATCGAAATAAAAGAAAAAGATAGTATTGAGGAAGAAGCAATTGATATTATTTTGAAACTAAAAGGGTACAAGGTTGCGCTATGTGTTGAAGGTAAATTAGTTTCAAGTGAAGATATAGCAAAAATATTAAATACAGCAGCGGTAAATGGTAATAGTGAAATGTGTTTTGTGATTGGATCTAGTACAGGACTAAGCGATAAGGTTAAACAAATTTGTGATTTAAAAATGTCATTTGGATTAGTTACATATCCACATCAATTAATGAGAGTTATTTTAACAGAGCAAGTTTATAGAGCATTGACTATTTTAAACAACATAACATATCATAAATAATCAAATTCAAAAAGCTATGGAAAGAAACGAAAAATTTATTAAATGTTTTGATGATCAAAAGAATATGCTTGTTGCTTTAGAACAGGCAAAATTAGCATACAATGAAGATGAAGTTCCAATAGGATGCTGCATAGTTGATATGAATAATAATATAATTTGCCAGACAAGAAATAAAAAAGAAGAAATGAATAATTCTTTAATGCATGCAGAAATGCAAGCCCTTAATATTGCAATGGAAAAACTAGGCACAAAATACCTGTATGAATATTGTATGTACGTGACATTAGAACCTTGTGCAATGTGTGCTGGAGCATTAGTAAATGCTAGAATTGGTAGGCTTGTGTACGGATTAGAGGAACCCAAAACCGGATGTTGTGGCAGTAAGTTTAATTTAGTCGATGGTTCATTTAATCATACAATATTAGTCGAAAAAGGGATATATAAAGATGAAATTAAAGAATTAATGAGTTCTTTTTTTCAAGCAAAAAGAAATAAAAATTAGGAAATTAATGTAGATTTGTAGTATTATATATAAGAAGGTAAAAATGATTATAGTTGGTTTAGGCAATTACGGAGAAACATATGCAAACACATTCCACAATATGGGGTTTATGTGTATTGATAAACTTGCCGAAAAATTAAATATCAAAATTGATAAAAATGAATGTGATTCTTTAACTGGAGTAAAGAGTATCAATGGCAAAAAAATTGTTTTAGCTAAGCCACAAACATACATGAATTTATCTGGAAAAGCAGTAAAAGGATTGCTAAAAAAATATGATGAAGAATTAGATAACCTAATCGTTATATATGATGATATAGATATCCCAAGATTTTCCGTAAGAATTAGAAATAATGGTAGTGCTGGAACGCACAACGGAATGAGAGATATTATAGAAAAAATACAAAGTGAAAAGTTCTTGAGAATTAGAATTGGTATTGGTAAGGCAGAATTTGATCTAGCTTCATATGTATTATCAAAAATTAAAAAAGAAGATATCGATACATTTAATCTAGTATATGATGATGTTACAAAAGTTCTTATTGAATATATAAAAGATAGGGATTATAACAAACTTTCGCGAGAAGGTAATATTATTAAACACTAATTGATTATAGATTTTTCTATAATTAAACAACTACAGGAGTGTCGAAAAAAGAAAGAATGCTTGATGAAATTTTTTCTTTGAAAGAAGGGACATCCATTTATGAAATTGTATCCTCTGTACGAAATCACAAAAATACAGGGGTGATTTACTGCGCCCAAAACAACAGAATTCATATTTCTACTTTAATTAAACGCCCATTTATTTATCTTGCCACAGACTGGATTGATGCTGAAAGGATATATGAAAGAATAAATGAATATGGAGATGGAAAATATGCTATTTTAAAAGAAAGAGACGATTACCTCATCAAAAAAGTAAATATAAATCATATTAAGATTGGTGAAAAGATGAGAAATATCATAGATTTTGTAATGAATGATATTGATGGATTAGTTGTCCCAGTATCAGAGTTATTAAAATATTTTCCAGCAATTGATAGGCTTGAAAAAGCATATATGATTTTAGAAGTGGGAGAAGAAAAATCTCCACAAGAAATAATTGATAATTTAATTTATTCAGGATACGAGAGAATAGGCGAAAATGTAGAAAATCCAGGAGAATTCTTTAGTCAAGGTGATAGACTTGAAATATATCCATATGGTGAAACATATCCAGTTAGAATAGAATTTTTTGGTGATGAAATTGAATCAATTAAGCCATTTTTTCCAGATACAAAACTTATGCAAGAAGGAATAAATGCTATCCCTATCTATCCATGTACTGATATATTAATATCACAAAAGGAAGCAGAAAAGACCGTTGAAACATTGAATAAGAGTGTGCTTGGACAATTAAGCGAAATAAAAGAAATAGCTGATGAATATGTTCAATCAATAGAACTTAATAAATCAAATCCACTTAACTATTGTGTTATACCAATAATAAAAGATGCATTTACTTCTATTCTTTCTTATTTACCTAAAGATGGTGTATTAATTTATGATGATGTTAAATTGTGTGAAGAAAAATGCAAACTTGTATATAAGGAATATCAAAACAGAGCAAAAGAATTAATCAGTGGTTCTAAATTTTTATCAAGTTGTAAAAATTATATTATGAATCCAACCTCTGCATTTAATACTGACAAAACTGTATTAGGATTTTTAAGAGCGACATCTCAAGTAAATATTTTCACCTTACATAGTTTATATACATATAAAAGTGAAAGACTTCCACAATATTACAATGATTTTTCTGGATTTTTATCAGCAGTAAATAGCATGTTGATTTTAGGATATAAAGTTAGAATATGCGCGAGAGATTCACTTCACAAAAAAATAGTAATAGAAAGATTTTCAGATTTTGGTTTATATGCTGAAGATTCTTTTGATAATAAAGAATATAGTTTATGTGTAGATGTAAAAAATATTTCATATGGGTTTATATTAAAAGATCAAAGGCTTGCTTTAATTGGTGTAAATGATATAAGTCAAAAAGTTAACAGAGAAAGAAAAAATGTAGCAATTAAAAAAGAATTCGAATTACCTAAACCTGGTGACTACGTTGTGCACGAATCATATGGTATTGGTTTAAGTGAAGGTATTGTGAAAATTGATACATTTGCTGGACCGAGAGAAGTATATAGTATTTTATATAAAGATGGAAATAGACTTTATTTGCCACTTGATGATCTTGATGGATTGGAAAAATATACCGGCGAAGGTCAACCCAAACTTACAAATTTAGGTTCAGGCGAATTTGAAAAAGTAAAAAATAAGATTAGAGAAAGTGTTAAAAAATTGGCAATTAATTTATTAGAAGTATATAGAGAAAGATATACAACAAGAGGATATAAATATCCAGAAGATGATTCACTAGTTAAAGAATTTGAAGAAGATTTTGAATATGTAGAAACACCTGATCAATTAAAAGCAATAGCTGACGTAAAAAAAGATATGATGTCAGGGAAAATAATGGATAGATTAATATGCGGAGATGTTGGTTTTGGAAAAACAGAAGTTGCTATGAGAGCAATTTTCAAAACAGCTCTGGAAGATAGACAAACTGCCTTTTTATGTCCAACAACAATTTTGGCTCAACAACATTATAATGTTTTAAAACAAAGATTTGATAAGTATGGAATAAAGGTTGAATTATTAAGCAGGTTTATAGATCAATCAGAATTAAAAAAATCAATAAAAAGAATTAAAAGTGGAGAATCTTTAATTGCTATTGGAACTCATAGATTATTAAGTACTGATATTGAATTTAAAAACCTGGGGTTATTAGTTTTAGATGAAGAACAAAGATTTGGTGTTGAACAAAAAGAAAAAATAAAATCATTAAGAAGAAATGTAAATGTATTAAGTATGTCAGCTACTCCAATTCCACGAACATTAAATATGTCACTAACTGGAGTTAGAGATATCTCAATAATTTTAACTCCACCAAATAATAGATTGCCTGTTGATACATATGTTATGCCATATGATGATGATATATTAGCTGAGGCTATTAAAAGAGAATTAGATAGAGATGGACAAGTATATGTTTTATACAACAGAGTTGCAACAATAGCTTCATTTTACAAAAAACTACTTAAGATAACTGGTCTTACCGAAAATGAAGTTGTTTATGCTCATGGTAAAATGAATGAGTTTGAAATGGAAAATGCTGTTAAGAAGTTTTACGATGGAGATGCGAAAGTTTTGGTGTCAACAACAATAATTGAAAATGGAATCGATATCCCCAAAGCGAACACCTTATTTGTCATGAATGCAGATACATTAGGAATTAGTCAAATGTATCAATTAAGAGGAAGAGTAGGTAGAAGTAATTCGCTAGCATATGCATATTTTACATACTCACCAGAAAAACATTTAACTCCAAATGCTATAAAGAGATTTGATGCGATAATGAATAATGTAACTTTAGGCAGTGGATATTCAATTGCTATGAGAGATTTAGAGATTAGAGGAGCAGGAAATTTATTTGGCGCAGAACAAAGCGGCAACATGCAAAAGGTAGGATATCATCTTTATGTAAAATTAATGAATGAAGGAATAAAAGCAGCAAAAGGGGAACTAAACTTAGATATTCCAGAGCCGATACTTGATATTGATGGTATAAAAATGATTGATATAGATTATATAAAAGAGCTTCAAGCAAGAGTACAAGTATATAAGGCAATTGCTGAAATTGATGATATATCTTCTGCTAAAGAATTATTGGATGAAGTAATAAAAGCATATGGTGAAAATGCAAGCATTAGATATTTAATTAAGGTTGCACTTATAAGAAGTTATGCTAAAAAATTGGAATTGAGTAAGGTTATAATCAATAACAAAGGAACGGGTATCTATCTTAGAGATAATAAGCTATTAACTGAAAAAAGATTATTTGATGCACTAGCTAAATTTAAAGATAAAGCAGTTTTAGTTCCAAATGATAAAGAACCTGCGATTATATTTAAAAAAGGCAAAAAAAACATAGATTATATAGTTAGCGAAGTTTTAGTATTCATTACCACTTGGTACAGTGGAAGTGCAGAATAGCCGAATTAATTCAAAAAATCGTCATTTTATGCGTGAATTTTAGAGGTATTTCAATAATCAATTTTGCTTGATTTTATATATATAATATATTATACTTATCGAGTTATGTGCGCATATGCGCATATACGAGAACAAATCAAAAAGCCTAAAAATAAATGGGAGTACATATATGAAGAAGAAAAGTTTATTTATTTCAATAGTCCTAGTTGTACTAGTTTTAAGCGTAGTATTAACAGGGTGTTCATTATTTACAACAAATACTGAACGTCAAGCATCTCGTGAAATTACATCAATAAGCGTAGATTTATCTAAAGAATATGATGGAATCAAGGATGTTTTAGGTAATGATTGGAATTATGTTGTCAATCAAGTAGTTACAAGAAGAGAAGTCATTTCTAGTGCAAACTATATGATTAATTATTACCAACAATTACAACAACAAGGATATAGTTATTCATATGATATAAATACAATCATTGAATCTGCTAGAAATTCTCTTACAACTGAAAAGTATCGTGTTGCTATGGCAATGGGTAAATTATTAATGGATTCAAAAACAACAGGAAGATATGATGCTTTATATTGTTTAACAGCTGAATATCAAGAAAAATACGGAAAGACACTTGTTCCAGAAGGTGTTTTAACAGTAGCTGAAGTATATGAAGCTAGACAAGCTGTTGAAAAGAACTTTAAAGATTCACTAGATAAATATATCGAAGAAGAAGATGATGCTGAAAGAAGTAATCAAAAGAGCGAGGCTAACGATCAATTAATGTCTTTATACGGACAAGGATATTTTGTTGATAGTTGCTCAATTGCATATTTAGATAATGGAGAATACGCAGATGGGTTATATTCAACAGCATTAGTAGCAAAAACATCTGATAGCGAAAAAGAAGTAGATTATACAAAAGTGTATGCAAAGGTAAAATTAACTAAAGCAAATAGTGATGATAAATTCGTATATGTACCTGTAGATGATGAAAATATAACACTTGCTGAAAAAGAAGATGCTAAATTTGTTGCTAAATACGTTACAGTTAAAACAGCAACAGTAACATTTTCTGGTAGAGCATATGCTGAAGTTACAGAAGAAAATAGTGATGGATATGAAATAAATGCTTTCACATCTGAACCAGTTGAATATGATTTAATAACACCAAGAAGCAAATATGTAGCTCCTGAAGAAGAAGATGAAGAACTTGAAAAAACTCTTAGATATACAACGAGAGAAGCTTGGGCTGGATCTGAAGAAAATTATACTGAAGCTATGAAAGAATTAAAGACTGAAATCTTTGATTTTAATGTAACAACAGCAGACGCTAAACTTAAAGATGCCTATAGACAATTAAAGAATGCAATTACCAAGAATACTATTGGATATGTTGAAGAAGAAACTGATTGCGAAACAGAATTAGATTTCTTTAACTTAAAATATTTCAATGGATTATACTATTACTACAACTCTCAATTTAATAGTGAAGTTCTTTCTGCTTTAGAATTTGAACTTGGAGATAAAGTTGAAGTTACAGATGCAGATATTCAAGCAGAATATGCTGTTCAATATGAAAAAGATAAAGCTGGATATGCTGGATTATCTGAAGCAGATCAAGTTGATAAATTTGTATCAACAGTTGAAAAGAATTTAACATCTCTTTATTACATTCCAGTTGAAGCTTTATTAGATTCAAAATTTGAAATTGATCCAACAAATAAAGCATATAGTTCATTATTTAATTTTGATGAAAATGGAAATGTAATTGCTTTCAACGGTGCATTTGTTGAGAAAGATGATGAAACAGGAAAGTATTATATGTATCATGCATATGAAATTGGTAGCAAATACTTCATTAACATTTTCTACGTAGGACAAATATTAGTAAGTTTTGATAATGTTGATGGTCTTGATAGCGCTGCTAAGAGTCTTGATACAACAGGCAATGAATTGTTAACATTATACAAAAAGTTATATGATGATAATATTCAATCTTGTCCTCAACTAGCATCTTACTTAAATGAGTATGATGAAGAACATACATATGTTGTTAGCGAAATTTTTGAAACAGAAAATGATGAATTTAAGTATTACACTGGAGCAGAAATTGCTGAAGCTATTAATGAAGCATTATCAACAGCTACAACATATCAAGAATATGTAGAAATGTTCTTAGAAGAAATGAATAAATGGAATGATGATAGCGGAGCAATTGATAGCAACGAATATAAAAATGGATATTTAGTTGCTGATGGCTCAATATATGAAAAATGGGATAAAGATTTCACAGCAGTTGCATTAAGCGTTTATTATAATCAATTAGTAAATGGTTGTATAAATGAAAATGGAGCAATTGAAATAGCTTCTGATGGTGCATATTCAGTAGATGGAAAGCATACAATTATTGTTGCATTTGCCCCATTCTCAAATATTGAAATAGATGAAGATTACGCTTTCCCAATTGAATCTAAATTGAGTGTAACAAGCAATGATACAAGGCTATCACTTTTACAAGAAAGCGTATTAGAAACAAAGAAGAGCGAAGCTTATACAAATTGGACAAATAAATACATTTCTGATGATGTAATGGCAAAAGCTACAATTAACGAAACAAATTATAAAAACTTAATTAAGGACATAGGTTAAGGTGTCAACTTTTGATATAGAACTAGTTGGAAAAGTCGGCAGTATGGCTTTAATAAACCAGTATAGAGATGATATGGATTATAATATCATTTCTATGCTAGGAAAAGAACTTAAACCAGGATATGTTTGGATAACAAGTGGTGCTGCAGAAATTGGACGATTAGACTATATCAAGAGAACTGGGAAAGAATTAAATTCTGGCAATTTAGAAATGGATAAAATTGACTATGCAGCTCAAGGTCAATCAATTATAATGACTGAATATAGAAGATTTATTTCCCCAAAATATGGTATAAGACAAATACTTGTAGAACATCAACATTTTAATGATGAAGCAAAAAGAGATCATTTAAAAAATGTTTTAATTAGATGTGCTCAGCAAGGTACAATTCCAATTATTAATTATAACGATCCAGTTAGCGATGAAGAAGTTCGTAAATTAGAAATTAGAAATCTTAAAAAAGATCATCGTACAGTTGTTGAATGTGTTGATAATGATGAAACTGCTAGTCAAATAGCATGTATTTTAAAACCAAAAATTCTTTTAATACTAACTAGTGTTGATGGAATATATACTAAACTTAATGATGAATCATCTCTTGTTAAAGAAATTGCAGGGAAAGATGTATATGAAACAATTAATTCTGTTGAGTATTATCAAAACTTTGCAAATGGAGCAAGTAGAAAAGGCGCTCATGGGGCAAGAGCAAAATTGGAATACATTAAAAAGCCAGTAATGAATGGCACAACGGTATATATTGCTAATAGTAAATATAAAATTTCTGATATAATAACAGGAAAAGCACCATCTACAAAGATTTGCACTAGATAGTTTTTATTTTCTTCTTAAATCTTTTTCACCAGGCATGTTTATAAGGATATTACTTTTTGAAGTTAATCTGCTCATAACTCTTTGATGATATCTTGCTTCAAGTTGTTTTGCGTTTAGATTAGTAGTAATAATTGTCTTTTTATTTTGTCTTATTTCTAATAACTGAAGAAGGCCAGTATCGTTTATATTGTCAAAATAATGTTCACTTCCAAGATCATCGATAATTAGCAAATCTGGTTCATATAAATCATCTTCTCCACTTATTCTATTTGTTTTAAAGTCAAATTTAAATAGACTAGTAGTATCAATAGCTGGGACAACGGAAACTGTTCCATAGTTTAAATATTCGTTTCCAGAAGCATAGGCAAGGTATGATTTACCAATTCCTGGTTTGCCAAATATTGTTATAACTGAATATTTATCAGTAGTTAATAAAAGGTTTAATACTTTAATTATTTTTTTATTATTTGCCTCATCGCTCTTTTCATATATTGATGTATCAACTTTGCTTAGTGGGGTCACATTTAGCATTGGGAATGTGTCGAGAATTAATTGTTTTCTCATTTTATAGAAACATTCGCAATATTTACCATCTGCTTCTTTTATTCCTAAATCATTACATTTATTACATTTAGGAACGTATGAAGATGTTGTATTTTCATAATGTTTGAATGCGCAATAATCTTCTATATCCTTAATAATAGATTGTATTTTTTCATTATATTTTTCATCGCCAGTTTTTAAAAATAAACTAATGTTTCTATTTTTTTCGCAATATAAAGAATTGAATTTTTCGTCAGTTTCAAGCAATTTATCTCTTGTTAAATTGAAGGCAAGACGATTATTATCATCAATACGTTTTAATTCATTTAGAGTTTTATTATTAAAATCTAACATATTAATCCTTTTTCTTCTTATCGTCGTTATTCTCAATTATAGCATCTAAATCTGCAAGCATGGAATTGTAATCATCTTCATTATATTCATGTTTATCAAAATCACCATTTTTAGAAAACTTTTGGTTAGTATTTTTTATCTTCTCTATTTCTTTTAAAGCCATATCAGAATCGTTTTGATATCCAAGATTTTTAATTTCAGCTAAAGCAATGTTCATTTTATTTAATGGATATGGATAGCCTTTAAATTCATCAGCAACTTTTATAACAAGCTCAAAAGGGATGTTCCAGTTACACCAATTTTGATACATGGTTCTATCTCTATCTGTTACATTTGGAACTAAATCTAGTATGGTTTTGATCTTAGCAATATTCTTATCAACTAGTAAATTTTTCTTAATATGTTCATTAACATTTTCGTCGGAAAAAATGCCTGCTTCGAATAATGAATCAATCATATTATTCATAGTTTGGTATCCTTTTATGCCACGTTTGAAGCACATATCTGAATATCCTTTAATCGAATCAAATGAATATCCTAAGCTCAACCATCTATCGATATATTCAGAAACAGCAGTATCAGAATCTACGAAATCTGATAATTTTTTAGAAACATAAATAGCAGTCTTTTTTGATTCTTCAAATCTATTAATATAGTCAGTAATTTCGAATGGAGTAAAAGCATTTGCATTTTTTAAATTATTCATAAGTGAATCTAATTTTTCCATTGAACCTTTTTTTAAACTTCTAGCAGCAATTAAAATGGTGTTTAGTGAATAACCATACTTAATCCAATTATCGAAAATTTCTTTATCTTTAGCATCTGGCCATGATTTAATTCCCATTGCGCTAAATAATTCAGATAGAGAACTATTTGCTATTTCTATTTCTTTTAATTTATCACCAACTTGATTAGGTTTTCTTCTTCCCTCATTAGCACAAGATTTTGCTAGTGTTAAAATATTACTAACATTAAATTTATAATTAGGTGAACTTTTGCAGTGTTCAATAACTAAAATCATAGAATCAGTGCCGAATTTTTCTTCTTCCATGAATTCATACAAAAGATTGTATTGATTGTATTTTATATCAAGTTCAGGATAATTTGTGTTAACTGTTCTAGTAAACTCACCATATTTTTTAGGATCATATTTTATTGCTTTTCTTATTGGATTTTTAGCAGAATTATATACATATTCATCAACATTAATTTGATCCATAAGACCAAGATTTTCCCAATAATTAATAGCTTGATTAACTATATCTTTTGAAATTTTCAAATTTTCAGAAATTGTTTCTACAAAATCTGATGAAATATTTTTATTAGCTAAAAATAAGCCATATACATACACTTTTACATAATTTTCATCTGCATCAGGAAGGTATTTCTTAACAAAATTTTCATCAAGAATTACTAGTTCATTGGATATAAAATCTTTTTTTAAACCTATTTTTTTCATATTGTTCAATTCATTCCCTATATTGCAAAAAACTTATGTATATAGTATACTTTAGAAGTATACTAGAGGTAGTATGTACCTTTTTCATTTTTTGTTGTGTATTGACAAGTATATCACAAGTTTTGAAAAAGTAGCAACATTAAAAAAAAATTTTTAATAAAAAATCGAGGGGTCAAAAATGGAACTAGCAAAGTTAGTAGTGCAAGGTGTTTATGAACAAGAAACAAAAGAGTTTAATCTTATTGACGGAGCCACTCAGGTTATCTCTGATGTAGAAACTATTAAAAAATGTGTATATTATGCATTATTTGGTAATGATGCGCTACATAAAGGACAAATAGAAATAGAATTTACCCACAACTCAAAAAAATTAAGATTAGTTAGAAACTTTGCTGAAGATAAAAAAGAAATATATGATAACCTCACCTTAGTATGCTCTGGAGAAGATGTTGATACATTTATACAAGACGCTATTAAAATTTCACCAGAAGCAATAAAAGAATATGTCTTAGTTGATGATGGCGAAAACTATAAAGAAGCAACTACAGATGTAGAAAGTTATACTAAGAATTTATTTAATCAACTAGGAATTACTGATTCTCAAATTAAAGATGCAAAAGAAAAAGCGCAAAATAATGCTTTTGTATCAGGTGCTCAACTTAAATATGTTGAAAACAAGATGGATGAGGGTAAAGATTTAGAAAAAGAGAAAAAAGAATTAATAGGAGAAATAGAGTCTTTAAACAAACAATTAACTATTATTTCAGAAAATATTGGTGTTGAAAAGATAATTAATCAAGCGAAAACTCGTTTAAATGAATTAAATAAACAATTAAATGAAGTTGAAAACAACAATGCAGAAATAGAAAAAAAGAAAGCCGCTATTGAACAAAGCAAAGCAGTAAAGAATAATTCTGGCATAATCAAATCTTTAGATAATATATATAATCAAAAAGAGGTTATTCAAAAAGATTTTAATGATATTGAAAGTAAAAAAGCTAATGCTGAGAAAGAAGTTGAAAATTATAAACAAATACTAACAGATAAAGAAAATCAACTTCAAGCAAGCATTAAAAAAGTAAAACAATTAAATAGAAATTTAGATAAGTTAATCCAAGAAAATAAAGAAAACAAGAAAGTTGATAATGTTATCTATTCAAAAGTAAACGAAACAGCTCAAGATGGATTAGAAATGTTAAAAGAGCTTGATAAAATCGATAAACAATTAGCAAAAGAAAAGAAAAAAATAGAATACAATATTGCTAAACTAGAAGATGAATTATGTAGAATTACACTTTCAGCAGAATATAAAATGCAAATCAGAGAAAGTTCATGCTTTGAGGCTAAGATTGCAACAATGCAGGATGAATCTCAAATATTAGCACAAGCAGTTCAAAATGATGAATTAACAATTGATACATTTAAAGAAAGGGCTAAAGTGCTTAAAGAAATAATCGACGATTGCGAAAAAGAATACAATACTCTTTTTGGTGAAGGTGGGAAAAGATCATTAGAAAAAGTTAATGAAGAAATTAATAATAGAGAAAAACAAAAAGATCAATTATTTAGAGATGAAATGCGCGCATCTATTTATTTACAAGATATAAATGCAATTGAAAATAAAATAATTGAAAATAAACTCACAAAAAACAATAGAGATATTGATTTAGAAAACTTAAATAAAGCAAGAGAAACTTTATTAAAATACAGAGATAAGGTTGATGTTATTATCGAAGCAACTAAAGCTAGAATGTCTGAAATTGAAGGGTATATTCATTTCTTTGATGGAACAGATGGAATGGAATATGGATCAAGATGTCCAGTTTGTTCATCTGTTGTAGTATCAAAACCTAATATTGAAATTAAGAAAGGTAAAGCTGAAAAAGAATATAATGAATTAAAAGCTAAATTTGATAAGAGTAATAAAACGAGAGATGAATACACTGAAAGATTAAATGAACTTAATGAGAAAATAGGAGCATATACTTCTGATATCGTTATTATAGAATCATATGTAAAGAATCTAGAAAAATCAAAGAGAAATAAATTAGCATATGTTCAAGAAATATATCAAAAATACGGTGTAGTAAATCAAGAACAACTAATTACAAAACTTGAAAACGCGTACATGATATCAAAAGAAAATGTTAAGTTATTGACTGATTTAAAAGCAATTGCAAATAAAGATAAATTAGCTAGAGAAGAATATGATTCAATTATCAATTATTTGGATGAGTTAGAATCAAATGGAGCTAAAGAAAGAAAAATTGGATTGGAAAATGTTAATAATCAAATTATTAATTTAAGATATGGTTTATCTAAAGTTAATACAATGCTTAATGGAGAAGAAGCAGTATCTAAATTAAGTGCTATGAATAAATTAGAAAAGAAAGAAGAAGAAATTAGGGCAACTTTATCTGATTTATACAAAGAAAAAAAAGAAATAGATAATCATATTGTTGAAGCTTTGAAAAATAGAATAGTTTTAGAAGGTAGAGACACATATGCGTTTTCATACAATGACAAAAAATATTCATATGGAGCTTTATGTGTTGCAATAACAAGTGAAACATATGAAAGTTTAATCCAACAAATTAGAGAAGAAGATGCTCAAAGAATGCAATTACAAAATGAATACGCTCAAGCAAGTATGGATTTAGACACTAAATATGAAGATCTTAATAAGATCTGCTATGAAAAAGAAAAATTGGAAGATCAGATTGCAATGCAAGATGAATTATCAAAGAGTTTAACAGGAATAAATGAAGATGGTGATACATCATCTTTCGATAAAGAACAAGTTTCATCAATATTAATTGCTGAAGAAAAAGAAGCAGAATTAGAAAAAGAAGTAGATGATCACTATGCAAAAGTTGATAAATTGAAATCACAAATAGAAAGTTATGAAGAAGTCATAAATCTTTACGCAACTGATACAGATAACAACAAGATTCCAATTTTAGAGCAACTAGATATTAAGAAGGAAAGACTTGAAGAAATTAATGGTATTATCGCAAGTAATAAACAATTCGAAAAAGATACAAAGGAATTGAAAAAACAAAAATCTAAATTTGAAAAATCATATAAAGATTTAGAAAAGTTAAATGATGAGAATAATATTCAAAAAGTATTAATCGATAAGGTTAATACAGTATTAGATGCTTTAACACCGACATTAAAAGCAAAGATTGAAGATAAAAAGATTGTATTTATTAGAAATGCTCATGGAGTAGATGAAACGAATATTGCGTTAACACAACAAGAAGAGAAATCTGCTGCTATTGCAATTGTTGTAGCATCTAAATTAATGGTTGAAACGATTCTTGATGTAACTTTACCAAGAATAGTAAAAATTGATAGCAAAACAATAAGGGATTATTCAAGAGATACTATTAGAAAATTTGCTATCGAAAATGGATTAGGTATTATATTCTATTAATTAAGGAGGAGAAAAAATGGTAGAATTAAATATAAGAAATAAGTGGTTTAGTTTTAAGGGTTCAAGCGAAGTTAAGGACATGCAAGAAAGACCTGTATTAAAAGTTGATGGAAAGTTCTTTTCTATAACAAATAAAAAGTTTGTAAAGAGTTTAGATGATCAATTGTTTTATATGGTTAGAAATCAATTTTTCTATTTTATAAATAGAAAGGCAAGAGTGTATGATGCAAATGGAAACATGGTTGCTCTTGTAAAAAAACAAACATTCTCTTTACATAGTAAATTTATTGTTACAAGTCCAGATCATGAATATACATTGATTGGTAATATTCTTGATTATGATTTTGATATTTGTAGAGATGGAGTTGCTATTGGACACATTGCTAGAAGAATATCATTAAGAGATTCATTTACATTAAAAATCTATAACGATGCAGATACACCATTTTTAGTTGCTTTAGTTATAGCTCTTGATAATATTTTAGATAGAAGAAATTCTGATGCAGCATCATATAGCTTTGGTCAATAATTATATATTTAATTAGAGGTTAATATTTAAAAGATAAACAAGTAGTTGAGAGTAATTCGGCTACTTGTTTTTAATTGATTTTTCCTATAATATTTTCCACTGGAATTGAGCCGAATATTCTACTATCACTGCTTCCATCACGATTATCACCTAAAAAAAACACATGATTTTCAGGTACTATAAGCTTTTCAAAAGGAGTTACTTTAGCATATTCATTAGAGTGTTCACTAAAAACTTGTTGAGTTTTAGTATTCATAGCTAAAGAATTAACCATATAAATTGGATCATCTACTTTTTCATCATTAACATACAGGAAGACACGATTGATTCCATCTACAGTTTCTGCTTTAAATTCAACAGAATCTCCGCCAACTGCAATGGCTCTTTTTATTAGTATTGCCCAATTGCTATCATAATCAGTTTGTCTATTTTTACCGAAAATCGGCATACATCTAACATAATTATTCCAGCTTATAAATTCAGGACAATTATCATGTGTTTGTGGCTCATTTGAATATGATTGGTTATAGTTTAAAAAGAAAATATATACATCTAACTTCTTTATATTCTTTATATTAACAACATTAGCTGAAAGAATATCTCCTGCTTCATACGTTGGACGCATGCTTGATCCTTCAACTTCAATTGGTCTAAAAAAGTAAAATCTTATTGTGGTTGCTAAAAAAAATCCAACAACAAAAGCAGAAATGATTACTAATGCATAAGCAATAATTTTGGTAAAAATTGATTGATTATGTTTTTTCTCATTACTAGATAATATATTGTTTTCATTCATATTCAAACCTTTCATACTAAAGACAATTGTAGAAAATAAATATATTAAAGTCAAATATATGTAGCATTAACAATATATAACATAGTGTTAATATGCTGAATCTTTAATTAATCTTAAAAATATAAAAATTAATTGACATCAAAAAAAATAATGATATAATGTAATTAGCAATCAAAGATATAGAGTGCTAACAAAGATATCAAATGACTGCTAAAAATAATTAAACAAATTTAGGAGGTAATTATGAAAAGTAGTTTAATAAGACAAAATGATAATTTTTGGGATAATGCGTTTAGAGGATTCTTCACTCCTTTTGGATATGAGAGTTCTGAAAAAGGAATTATGAGAACAGATATTAAAGAAGATGGAGAAAACTATGTTATGGAAATAGATATTCCAGGATTTAAGAAAGAAGATATTAATATCGACTTAAAAAATGGATATGTAACTATTTCAGCTGAGAAATCAGATAAAGAAGAAAATGATAAATATTTAAGAAAAGAAAGATATGTATCATTCAGTAGAAGTTACTATGTTGGTGACAATTTAACAGAAGAAGATTTCAAAGCAAAATATGAAAATGGGGTATTAGAATTACAATTCCCAAAAGAAAAGGAGACTAAAGAAACGAACAAAAAAATATTAATTGCATAAAAACTAAAACTAACTTGAGCTAACTAAATGGGTATCCTGATATATTATCTGGGTACCTATTTTTGTATATTCTAATCAAATAAAAATTAGAGTTTGAACTCAGGATATACACAAAAATAGAGGTGAAATTATAAATATTTAATGATTTAAAAGTAATTACTTGTGATGATTTTGGGACAAAAACGTCAAAAATGTAATATATATATATTGACTATTAATTATTATTACTATATAATACAAAGAATATTTACTACTATAATACAGGGGGAGAAAATGAATAGAGTTTGGTTAATTGGTAATTTAGTTAGAGACCCAGAATTAAATGTTGTTGGTGGAGATATCGCAAATTGTAGATTCTCTATTGCAGTTCAAAGAAGATTTACTAAAGATAAAACTAAAACACCTGATTTCTTTACAGTTGTATGCTGGAGAGGATTAGCTGATAATTGTGGAAAATTTTTAAAGAAAGGATTAAGAGTTGCAGTAGCTGGATCAATTCAAAACAGATCATATGAAGTAGATGGTCAAAAAAGATACGCTACAGAAATTATTGCTGAAGAAGTTCAATTTTTATCAAGCAAGAATGATGCAACAATGGATCAAGATGAACCAGAAGATGTTGTAGATGATTTAAAACCTATAACAGATGACGGAGATAATCCATTCTAAGAAAAATCTCTTGACTTTATTTATAAAAACTAGTATTTTATTAAAGCAACGTTCAACACGTTCCTTATCGCTGTTGTGGCGATCAAGAAAAAATTAGGCCAAAAGGAGGATTCGACAATGACAAAGTATGATATGCTTTTTATCGTAAACAACACTCTTAGCAATGAAGACAAAGGTGCTGTTGTAGAAAAAGTAGTTGATTCAATTAAATCATTGAACGGCGTAGTTGAAACAATTGATAAATGGGGTGCAAAGAAGTTTGCATATCCAATCAAGAAACAAAAAGAAGGCTATTACGTTTTAGTTAAATTCGAAGCTGGCGAAGATGTTCCTGCAGAATTAGATCGTCAAATGAGAATTAATGAAAAGATTTTACGTCAATTAATTACAAAACAAGTTTCTACACCAATGGCTTCACAAGATAAGAAAGTTGAAGAAAAAGAAGAAGTTGAAGAAACTGAAGTTGATGCTGAAAATGCAATCGAAGAAAACAAAGAAGAAGTTGTAGAAGAAGCACCAGCAGCAAAAGTAGAAACAGAAGTTGTTGCAGAAGAAACTGCAAAGAATGAAGATAGCGAAAATTAGTCTATCGAAGAAATTAGGAGGCAAAAATGAAAAGAGATAATAAACCCTCATTCAAACGTAATACAAAGAAGAAAGTTTGTCCATTTTGCGAAAAAAATATTGTAGATATTGATTATATCGTTTTATTCAAGAATGCAGATAAAGCTGAAAAATCATATGATCGTAACAGTGGAGAAAGACGTGCTCGTTATGTTTCTGAATCAGGAAAGATTATGCCAAGAAGAACAACAGGTGTTTGCGTAAGACATCAAGTAGACCTTGCTAGCGCTGTAAAGAGAGCTAGAATAATGGCACTTCTCCCATTCAAAGGAGAATAATTGAGTTAGTTGTTATAACACAAATATAATATCCTTCGCGATACAAATTATTTGACCTTATAACACAACAAAAAAAGAACAAAAAACAAATCAGAGAGTGTTAACAAATAACATTCTCTTTTTTTATATCTAACTACTCATACAAATATCGCCACAAAAAACTATATCTTTATATTGTATGCATAAATCATTTGAAGTATGACCATGCAATAAAAATAAATTAATGTCATATTTATTTAAAGGTTGGTCAATATAATCAATTGCATTTGTAATATCAATTGGTTCAAATGTTTGAGTATATTTTCTCAATGCAATAGAAACTTTGCTAGATAACCAAAACAAAAGAGTAGATTTATATACGTTTTCTTCATTAGTTCCTCTCATAAATCTTTCTTGATCATCTTTAACACTTATTAATTCAGCATTTGTAATATCGAGTAATTTTTTTAAAAATCCCACATGGTCAGCATGTACATGAGTAATAATAATATGTTTAATTAAATTAATTTTAATTTTATATTTGTCTATTTTTTTAAAAATCTATTATATGTATTAGGATAACCAGTATCTATTAAAACATAGAAATTCTCAATTTTAATTAAATATACATTTTGAACTGAATTGCCAATATATATTATATTATCCATA
>JAIKVY010000187.1 GCA_024685275.1 Clostridia bacterium | reverse complement strand
AATTCCATTTCAGGAATTTAGGAAAATTACTACGTAACTTTTTTCGTTTTTAGACTAATATTTGACAAAATTAAAAAATGCGTTTATTATGGATTTGGACAGGAACGAAACGGAATTTTACGAAACGAACCGAGGAAAAATACGGAAAATGAGCAGACTATCAATTAAAATATTATGAGCAGACTATCAATTAAAATATTATGAGCAGACTATTCGCAACATACTTAATGAATATAAATAATATCGAACCGGATCGATTGTATTCTTATTTATCTGAACAAACTATTCAAGCGCGTTACTTATTATCGAAACATGAATTTGAATTTAAGGTTCTGGATTTTTATTCTTATTTATCCGATAAACAAACTCACATAATCGATGTAAAAATATTCGAACCAGATTTATTAAGAATGATGAAAATCGATTCGTATTCGGACGACGAAAAAAACGAACTGTATTATCACAAATTGCTAACTGAATATGAACAGATAAATTTGGACGACGATACGTTCTGGGGAATTTCGATTCTTCAATATTTCTTTCATGTATCAAAAGCGTTGTTAAAAAGGATTAAACGACAAAATCATTTATTTAAGCTATATCGTGTTGATACGAAATGGGTAACAATTCCGATACGTCAGTTACATTCTAACGGTGGACGTCCAATCGGTTCGTTAACTAAACTTACTGAAGCTGATTTACAGAATTTAGAAAACCAGTCTGATATAATAAGGAATTGTGTAATTCATGACTGGTATACAGAATATATGGAACTGTCTAGGTTGTTAGTTCGTGTAAGAACTCGAACCGAGACGAGTGCATTATTAACGTTAACCGCAGCGAAATGGAAGTTTTATATATTGAGGTATAAGTGGAAGTTAGAGAACGGATATATAAATAAAAATATGGATTACGAAAATAAATTAATCGAAATGAATCGGAAGTATTCTATTTTCAAGGATTTGAGTTTTTAAATAAATCTCTGTAAATAAATCTCTGTAAATAAATCTCTATAATTGACACACGCACATAAATATTTTTATAATAAAAATGAAACTTATAAGAAAAAATTAAATTATGGCAAGCATTATAGACGAAAATAAATTATCTGTGGAAAAATTCGAAGGCGCGATTAGTGTCGGAATGAACATGCAACAAATTTTAACTATGTTCCAAATGACTTCCAGAGATATGGATTTATGGTGTATGGAAAACTATAAAGGTTGTAATTTTCGCTATGTTTATGAATTAGTTAGACAACTTACTTTGAAAGAATATTTTGAAGCAATGAAAGAACTTGGTTTCAGAGGTAATCCTAGTGCACTTGCTATTATCAATAACGCGATTCAGCGTTTAGATGGTGGTAGCACGATTAAGATTGTTTTTGATAATAATGGTGTCGATACGGAAAGCGAAGAAGATAAAGTTAACGATTAAATTTGGAACGATTAAATTTGGAACGATTAACCGTAACGAAAAAGGACGAAAAGGATACAAAAAAACATGATTGAAGAGAGCGTTGCACAGAAAATAGCTAAGGCGGCATTGACCGAACAGATAGGAGCGAGACGGAAGGTAAATTTAGCGAAAAATTTGGAATTAACCCCAAAACAGTTCGCATGCGAACCAGTATATTTACATGTCGTGTCTATCGAAGATAAACCCGTCACAAAAGAGCGTTTTTTACGGATGGATTCGGACATAAAATTGACGAAAGGTTTGTACACAATTCAATACTTATCGAAGAGCCATCCTAAGCGCAATCCGAAGTTCCCGTACCTTATCGGACAAGACCTCGTTCGCATTCGCGTGACGGTGTCCGGACCTCGCCACTGGGGTTGCCTCTGTCAGAGGATACCTGAGTTGGGTTGGCTTAAACGGTACAGTACTTTAACGGACAGTATGTTCGCTATAGCTAAAAAGCATCCAGGAATACTTATCAAGTTTGGAATTAACTATGATAAATATTGTGCAGTAATTGAAGAACGCGCAGAAAAGGAAAACATCGATATCGATCATAAACCACTATTTACTTATATGTGGAACGATGCGATGAGAGAAGAAATTGCCACTGTGGATATGACTCACTGGCAAAAGAAAAAAGAAGACTATCTTAATGAGTTGTTAGACGCAGAACATTCCTCTACCGTGCAAGACGAAATTAAGAAGAGCGTTTAAGAAGGGAGACCGTAAATGAATATCACAGTTAAAGAATATATAAGACGTAAAGCTCTAGGCCTACTCGGTTTGATTGATTCCGAAATTGATCCTCGTGTTAGAGAAGACCGTCTCACGTTCGTTAATAATATAAATGAAGTTCTAAAAGATAAATTAAAAGAATATAACGTGTGGTACGCGGGTGACGCGGATGAACTTCTTAATTTTTATACCCGTGCTAATGTGATTGATTATAATACCGATCCGTTATATAACAGAAACAAGAAGTCCTATTTCTGGGCAGTCAGTTCGACAGAGAACGATATCAAACGTTCACATTCCGGTCAGCCACGAAACATTGTTGATACTCTTGTGGATATAATCGGTTTGCCTCAGATATTTGTCGGTTCAGCCGAACTCGAAAAAATTAGCAAAAGATTGAAAGACATTCTCGACGAGAATAATTTCGATCACTTGCTAATGCAGAAGAGCAGACCGTTAACATTCGTTGAGGGTTGGGGTGGATGGAAGATTAACTGGGATACAGGTATCTCGGATAATCCTATTCTATTATATTACCGTGCAGATGCTGTTGATTTTATATTTAGAAATAGTAGGTTAATTGCGATTATTTACAAGGATTATTATCAGAATGAGAAGGGACAGAATTTCCTATTGTTCGAGACGAGACGAATCGAAAAAAGAGAAATCGTCGATGATAAAACCGGATTGAAATCGTGTGTACCGTGCTTAATTATAGAGAAGGAATTATTTAAGATCACAGGACAGTCAGAAGTTCTACAGAAAATGAAACTTTCCGATTTGCCTCAGCTCAAGGATACTCAAGAATCGATTATCGTAACGAATTTCAATTCGTTCCTGGGTTGGCCGAATATCTATTATGCGGATAATCATGATGATGTTTATGGCAGATCGATATTTACCGGAAAGATTGATTTATTTGATGATTTGGATCAGTGCTTCTCTCAAGCGTCCAATACCGTGCGTAGAAGTACAACAATTGAATATTTTAATACACAGTATCTGGAAAAAGACGAGAAAACTGGTATGCCGAGAATGCCGAAAGCGTTCGATAGGAAGTATATTGGATACAAGGGTGGTAGGACAGGAGACGGTACGTTAGATAGTGGTGGTCCGGTTCAAGCCGTGCAACCGCGTCTCGATTTCGTAAGTTATTCTCAGGAAGAACAGAACATCCTAGTTAATATTCTGTCTGGAATCATGTCGCCAGCTACATTAGGCATTGATGTGGCGAAACGTGATAACGCTTCCGCACAGAGAGAAAAAGAGAAGGTCACGATTTTTACCAGAAATACAGTTATTTACGAAGAAACGAAAATATTTAAGAAAATTGCCAATGATTTATTAGTAGCGTGGGAATTGATGCACACTGGAAAGATCACTTGCAAGGACTACGATGTGAGTGTTCAGTACGAGGAATTTGCAGATGCGTCGTTCGAATCCAAGCTCGAAACCGTGCTTACCGGCTGGCAATCTGGTATTCTCAGTGATGAAACAGCACTCAGATACTTGCATGGAGACCGTTTAGATAAGCAAATGTTCGATAAAGAGCTTGAATTTGTGAAGAAACAACGTGAAAAATCTGAAAACATGGGCGGTGGAGACTCATTATTCGGTTCAAATCCTGAAGATCAGGGACCGTTTGGTGCGTTGGGAGCCGAGAATGAATACAATGATTTGATGGAAAAACCTAGAATCAGTGATGCGAAAGAGGATTTAGGTGTCCCGGAACTCACGAATTACGATAAAATTCATAATCGCGGGAATAATCGCGGATAAATATGATGACCAAAAATAGACTGAAAACCGTGCTATTCGGATACGAGATCAGGGTTACTGCAGCGATCAGTAACGGTCTCGTATTTTCCGTTCCGAAGCAAAAAACTCTGAAAATTATAAAGAAAGAGCTGTCTCGTGTGCAGAAATACCTAAATTTGTCGTATTCTGAAACACACTCACTGTGGCTCGATTCGTATTCAAGGTATATGAGAGTGTCTAAGAAGGCGTTTTCGTCGCTCAGACGCGCTAAAACTACGGATTTAGAGTACGATGACATGCTTAAATTAAGGAAGAACGTTGTTTACGAAACGGTTCGTCCCGAATTTAAGTTGCTCGAACACGAGAAAAACGATCTGGCGAATGAAATTGAGTACCGTGCTAAGAAGGATCAGTTAGCTTCAGTTACTGATTCTGGTGTGTTCTATCTCTGTTCGTCGCATATTAATCCGGCTAAAGATCACGCGGAATGGGAAGGTAAGATTTATGTTAGTGCGGACTGGCGCAATCGGGTGAGTTCCGAATCGGATAGGATGAGAATCGCTGCGTATATTCAGAATCACCAGATTCGCACGGTAGAGTGGGTAACCGGAGAACCAGTGTGGATGATATTTAGACCGAACTGTAAGCATTTCTTTATTAACGTTGATGTTGAAGAGGTTCTTGGAAATAGCGCACGTAAGCTATTAAAAAAATATGACATGTATATGGAACCAGAAAAGGAAATTTCGTACGAGGAAGGGCAGTTTAAGACGTATTACGAGCGTCTGAAGATGTTAAGTTATTTGAAGGAAATGTTCGATGCAGAAAATTTAGATAAGGATATGTCCGAAACGAGGAAGCTGGTTCAGAAGTGGAATGTTTTAAGGAAGATGAGTAGACAGCCGTGGAATCAGGTTGTCCGTGCTAGGATAAGATAGAATTAAAAAAACGGATCATAATTTAATAAAAAAACGGATCAGGAAGGTAGCTGGTCCGTTTTGTGTTGGCGCGAATTTGATAGGCAGGTGAGGTAGATTTTTTGATGGAGTTTAATATGCTATTAATATGCTAATATGCGTTCTGATAAGCGTTCTGATACGTTTTGTGCGCCAACTATGTTTTTATTCAGGTAATTTTCTTACTTCATAATATTCTGAATCACGCAAATTCTTGGGTAGGATTTCATTTAGATAATCCGCCACGTATTGTGCCGATTCTTTTGTATTGAATCCTAGTCCAGTTTGTGGAAGTTCCTCTCTGTTTCGGACCAATACGATTCCGTATTTATATTTTTGTTTTGTTTCGTTTCGTTTTGTTTCGTTTTTCATGCCATTATTATAGCGTTTATTTTAATTTTGTCAAGTTTTTGAGTAGGAAGGAATTGTGACGCCAAGAATTGTGATGATCAGGATTTGGATGTACCGTGCTAGAATAGAATCAAAAAAAAGAGAGTCGAACTAATCAACTCTCTCAATTATGTCGATGTGTGGATATATGTATATGGAACCCCACGTGCCACCATATCTCATATCTCCCCATGGATCGGTTTCGATTTTAGTTATTGTGCCTTCCTTACCTTCGTAATTTGAATTGTAAGGTTCATCAGTCAAACGAACGATTCTAATTTTGTCACCTATGTTCATTTAGTATTTCCTTTCAAATTCTGTTTTCCATCTTTTTTCTAATCTATCTATATCTGTAGTTGTTGGAAATAGATGTATTAGCATTTCCATTCTTGTGGAATATTTGACGTAACAATATGTTGACTTACTAACCAAATAATCGAAATACGCATCTTTGACGCATAATCTTGCTTTCTTTTCAAACTTTGTCATAGTTATTTCTCCTTTCTAATGTGATAATACATTGTTTTTTGACGTAAACACGCGTTCGGTAATAAATTATTCAATTCCATTACAATTCGTTCTCTAAACGAGCGTTTTTCGTTTTCAATTTCTTCCTTAGATTTTTTAACTCTAATACCATTAACCACTACTGTTTGTTTAACGTGTATTATGTCCGTTAAATCTCCGTAACTAATTTCTTGGTTGTCTTTATGCAACCACACTATCCATTTTTCTTTTCGCATATTTTTATTCCTCCTTTTGGATACGTAATTATATTATCATAACTAAATATAGTATTCAAGCATTTTCTTAAAATTATTTAAAATATTTTTTATCCAGAATTTTCTAACCAAGATTCCAATCGTCGTTCCGCTGATCATACATAGCACGGGTGGATAGTCCAGAAAAAAACCAGGATCAGCGTCCTGGAATTTTTTAAACGTGTTTGTATTTTGGAGTTTTTGTATAACCATCCCAGTCGTACATAGATATTTCCTTTTCGTCGCAACCAAGTATTTCGGCCATATACGCTTTGGAATTGTACGAGTCGACATACATTGAATATCCTTCTTCGTTTCGTTGAAAGTCGCGTCTATTTTCGTAAACAATATATTCGTTGCCTTTATTGAAGTAACACATTTCGATATATTCTAATTGTTTATCGGTGACATTTTCACTTGCGTAACCATCTTGCCATTCGGATTGACAATAACCACGCATTGTAAATTCGCGCCACTTCTTTCCAGTCATTAATTGTAGTGCG
This sequence comes from Clostridia bacterium, assembly GCA_024685275.1. Classification (GTDB taxonomy): domain Bacteria; phylum Bacillota; class Clostridia; order Christensenellales; family DTU072; genus CAG-1782. The sequence goes on along the minus strand of JAIKVY010000187.1, from coordinate 70,555 downwards.
TCGAGTATAATTGCGTCCATATCCCAACGTTCACTATATTCTTCTAATAATTTTTTCCAAGCGTGAATTTCTTTGGTGGAATATTTTTTGTTACCATGTGTTTTTGGAAAATAGCAACCAATAAATTCGGTTATGGAATTCCAATAGCAGTGATTAGATTGTGGATTTAATAATGTTTCGTATTCGTAATAAACTGAATCGAGTTGTTTAATATTTGCGTATTCGTCTGTTTCATAACCATGATAATCCTTGTTACCATAGATAATCACGTCATTAACATACGCGTCATCATTCCAACCTAGTTCGTAGTGACCATTCTTATTCTTAAACGTATAGAATAAGTCATCTTCCTGACATTCCGGATTAATTTGTCTTGCATAATATTTGATTTTCATAATTTATACCTTCCTTTCTTATGTTTATCTTTTTATGCTTATCCTTTTTCTACCTTAATTATACCATATTCATATATACTGTCAATTAAAATATAAAAGTTTTTTAAAAAGTTACGCACACACGAGAATCAAACATACGCCATCATCGGATCATCCCAGGATTGTTTAGCACGGTAAGAGGTGATTCGGATAGGTTCGGTTCGTATAAAAAAGCACCCTTTTCGGAGTGCGATTTTTTAAGTCGATTTTTTAAAGTGTTTCGACTGATAATTTTTTAACTAATTTATCGTATGTTTCTTTTGTGACGTGAATATCTCTTCCGTTAGTGAAGTGGACTTCGTATGTACTTGGATTTTCGACTGTTTGAGCAACGTTTCCGTCTTCGTCATATAAAGTTGTTGGTTCAACCTTTTTTTCGAATAATCCGACGATATCCTCCACTGTAATAATGCATTCGGCCTCAACGCCTTTACGATTTAAACGATTTAATTTTAACATAATTTTCTTATCCTCCTTTTATTATGTTTTATGGAAAGTTCGTTTTCGAGAAATTCATTCTTTCTCTTTCCACACTAATAATATATCATATTTAAATAATGTTGTCAAATATTTTTTCAAATAAAATTAAAAGTTTTTATTGAGGAATTTATTGAGGAATTTATTGAGGAATTTTTTGAGGAATTTTTTGAGGAATCATCGGAACGCAAACGCCAGGATGATCAGCGTATTTTTGCACGGTGGACGAGACTGAGCTGGCAATTTCGGTTGACGAATTTTTCCGATGCTGAATTTTGATTCTGAATTTCTGATTCTCTGACTGCAGTCTCTATATCCGTGCTACACATCCCAGAAAATAAAAAAACCGGCTTCAACAACCGGCTTCATATTTTAGTTCTTCTAGGAACCTATCGTACAGTACTCGGTAACCCAATATACTGAAGCGATACGGAACCAACAAACCATACAACTGTTTCCTTGTGGCGAAACGGATATTTTGTTTTTTGTTTTTTCGATGGTACGAACTGACCACGTACAGTCTTTCACCAACAATTTCTTGTTCACTATCGTAAATTCTTACAACGCATTGAACCGTTTCGAACAGTAATTTTTCCGTCATTGAATTTCCCCTTTCTTAACCATTCTAACTTGCCTTTGGAACGAACGTTTTGCTTGTTCAACTGTTGCATAACGGTTTGTCCATATAGTGCAAACTGAACTATCTTTCCATTTTCTGCCTACAAAAACTACATAGTGTGGTGCGTATTTGTCCCATTCGTATTCAACGATTATGTTATCTTGTTCAAATCTTCCCAATACCAAACTCATAATTAATTTTCTCCTTTTCCTATTATAATTATATCATACTACAATATAAAGTCAAGCAGTTCACTTAACTTTCTGATGTCCAAACTGCAGACCAGGAATCAGACTCCTCAAAGCACGGAGTATAATCATCCCAGACGATTTCCGGTATGATGAGTTTCTCCCAGAGAATTCTGGCGTTCCGCTTCTTATTAGCACGGTGATAAACGCATAAAAAAACGGCTCTTAACGAACCGCTTTTATTACTTCTTGAACACCTTTCTTGCCCAAATTCTTAACTCGATAAATATCATCATTTTCAATCAATGCTTTAACCATATCGACTGAAACTTTTTCAGGTTCTAAATCGTGTCGAGCTAGAAACCAACGAGCTAAACAATTTCGTGTTCTTACGCTCAAATCCAAATCGTCCAAACTGACTTCAGGTATTGAAAACATTGCAATTAATTCGTCAATGTCGCTTTCGTCTTCTAACACCAATGTCATTTTCTTTTTGTGTCCCAAACCATCAGTTTCGACTACCATTTTTTCTAATATGTTTTTGTATTCCATTTTAATATTCCTCTGGAAACAATATTGTCGTAACGCTTCTGTCCCATTCGGTAATAATGTAAATGCTCTCGTCGTCATTATAGTTATACTTACTAAACAGTCTGTCGTCACCATGTTCTAAACCACTGTCATTCAACTGTTTGTCCTCGTCACACAAGTCACCCCAGTCACCATTACAGTGTCTGCAAAATGATTTTGCGACGAATTTAGAGAACTGTTCGTCCTCGCCAAGTTTTGCGTCTACTCCTCGTGTTACAACGACCCGACCAATACTGAATTTCATTTCAGTTAGACCATTGCCTAAATTTAATTCTTTTTGCATATGTTTTTCCTCTTTTCTTACCTTAATTATACCATAATAAGATAAATTGTCAATTATTTTTTGAACACCATTTCATTAATTGATTCATCCACCAATCCAGCTGCAAACGCTTCAGAACGATCCGGGTTAGCACGGGAGAGAATAAATAAAAAGAAGGGAACTTTCGCTCCCTTTTCTTTTTAATCGTGGCAATCAATAAATGCAATCACACCATCAATCAACTTATTATCGATTTTGTCTAGCAAGTCATTAAACTTTTGTGGATTAACTTCGCCACTATTCCAATCATCATTTTTCAAATAGATATGTGATTTGGTAGCAACTGAATAAATGCTATCTCGTGGTAATTTATCAGTTAAGTCCTTAATTTCAACTACTGCGAACTCACCATTTTTGATTGGTGCATTATCGTTACTCCAACCTCTGTCGCAGTGGATACCTTTCTTTGCTTTTAACATATCACACCATCTACCACCGATTTGGAACCAATCACACCAATATTGATACTTTGGTTTGGTTTCGCCACAACAATAGCAGAACCTTTCGGCAAACATGTCCTCGATTTCGCTCTTGTTAATGTCTTCTAGTTTCTCTCCTTTGAGAATAAATAATGTTGTAAAGTGCATATAAATTCCTCCTAATCTTTACGTAATTATATTATCATATTTATATAAACTTGTCAAAATATTTTTCACACACCAATAGACCTCCAAATAGACCTCCATCTACGCCTCCATCTGGATTTCAAGCACGGTAACTGAGCTATAAAAAAATCCGGATCATACCGGACTTCTTTATTCTTGATGTTTTTATTTTTTAATATCTTTAACAATTAGTTCTTTAATATAACCACTCTTGTTTGGAATTGAACGTAAGTAATTAATTAATTCACCATCGTATTTTGAATTGAGATGGAATGTAAACGTTACGTAATTCTCCTTTTGATATTTTAATGTGTATGCTCTTTTGTTTTCCTTATAGCCCATACCAGCGTTCTCCTTTCTACCAATATGATAATATAATATTCCAATTTAGTCAAGTTTTTGACAGAAGCGTACCGCAGCGATTTGGACTCATCTGGTTAAGCACGGATAACAATCATAAAAAAAGAAGTCCGGTCTTACCCGAACCTCGCCAATTCAATGAGGACTTATTTAGCAAGTCCCAATGCTATACGTTTTTGTGCACATTAACTTACGTACACCAGAATCATACAGCATGATCAGAAAATAGTCAAGTTTTGCACGGTTATCAGATGAATCAAAAAAGCGGATCGTCGTCCGCTAATTTAGTTTCGTTCCAACTTAATTCCATTCATTATCAAGTCCAACTTATCTAAGTCTTCCTTACCATCAAATCCCGGTAGATAAGTTCCATCGCAATTTTCTTTGGTATCAACGTAATGGATTATTAACGTGTGTTCACCAACCAATACTGCATCGGTAATCTCTTCGTGTTCTTCGAAATCGTAAACGTTATATAGTCTTGCGATTTGTTCTTTAGTTAGTTTCTTTTCCATTGATTAGTTTCCTTGTATTTCTTTAAGTTTTTCGTTCATCACAACCAAACTACAACATAATTCGTATTGCCATTTAGCACTCAAGTCTGGCCATTTATCAAATTCAAGTGGCCAACCATTCATTTTGAATTTGAATTTTTCATTATATTCTTTGATATCAGTTATTTTGTAACCATTTTCAATTGCAGTATCAACGAACCAAGCAAACCTTTTGTGTCCGATTTCCTTATCGTGAATATCTTCAATAGTTCTAATTTTCATAATCTTTCCAACCTTTCTACACTTATTATAATCCAATAATATATTTTGTGTCAAGAAAAATAATTGATTTCACCAAACTTTATTCATCATCCGCGAATCAAACCGCAGTGATCACATTAAGCACGGATATGACCAGGAAAAAAAGATGCGGATTGTTTTGCTCCGCGTCTTTCTTATTGTATTTCTTTACATTGAATTATTAAGTCACAACGATGGTTTGAATATTCACCTTCTTCCCAAATTGACCAAGTCATGTCACCATCGACGTAATCTTCTTCTTCGGTATCGTAATCTTCGAAATCTTCTCGTGTTTGTGCCATTAATTTTTTTAGTTCTTTATTAGCACCATTGAAATTTTCCCAAACACCAATAACTTCGGTATTGAAATCTCCTGAATCAACGTCAACATAATTGCTAACCAATACATAAACTTTTTCCATAACTCTCTCCCTTAATATTCGCTCAAACAACCATTGAGTTTGTAACTATCATTCCAAGCGTCCATTAACTGTAATGCCTTTTTTTCACTGTTTGCGTAATGGACAATAATTAGTTCTCCCAACCATTCGTCGGTTTGTGGAAATGCTCTTACTAAATTATTGTTTTCACCAATACATGTAACCGTAGCGCGATGTTTACCATTCTTTGAGTAAACCAATACAAAGTTTAATTTTTTCATAACTCTATTCTCCAACCACCATATCACTTAAATCGATATAAATATTTTTCCAATATCTAACGTTTCTAATAAAGTACTCATTTTGTGCCATTCTAACCTTGATATTGTTACTTGCCAATATCTTCGCTTCCCTAACACTATTTGCTTCAACAGTCGTCCAATATTCGCCATTAACACATATAACTTCACCATTGTAGATAATGTCGGTAAATCTTTTGACGCCAATTTTGAATGTTTTCATAATTTTTGTTCCTTCCTTATCTTCACCTTTATTCTAATACTATATGATTATTATGTCAAGCATTTTATTAAACAATTATTGACGCTTCCTCCAACAATACCTCCAATCATCCTGGACGATCCAGGACTGCACGGTATACATCCTGATCACATCCAGAATCGTCTGCCTCCAAATTCTGATTCCTCTCTCTGATTCCCAATTCCACGCACCTCCATCCCGGATTCCTGATCATATTAAGCACGGCAAAATGTCAATTCTGAAGCGACAAACCAGATATAAAAAAAGAAGCGTCTTTTAACGCTTCTCGTTTAATTCCGTTTAATTCCGTTTAATTCCGTTTAATTCCGTTTCGTACCGTTACGCTTTTAATTGCAACGTTCCGAAATTCATAACTGCGATTTCTTGTGGTGCTAATTTGATTATCTTTCCATCGTAACTTTTTAATTCGACCATTTCGTTTTTTAGATTTTTAATGTACACATAATCACTGAACCATTTTTCGAAATAAGTTTCTTGTTCCATGTCTAGCATGTCATAACCATTGTGCATATAAACCAATTTAGTATCTACGTAATGGTGATTTTCTTTGTTGAATTTTGCTACTTCGAAATGGTAATCTGCGATATCACACACTCTTTTTAATGCATTGATAACTTTTCGACCATGTCCAGCCCAATTTCGCGTAGGCATGTACATATCTCCATTAAATTCTGTTGATGTCATAACGCCTTCGTTTGTGATAATAGCAATTTGTCCTCGTGTCATTTTATTATCCTCCTTATTTCTCCATTTGAACCATTGCGATTTTGAGATATTTTTCAGTTTCGGCAATTTCTCTTTCCCACGCTTTGCCACCTTCCTTTAGGCGCATTGCTTTTTTGTAATGTTTTCTAAACTGTTTTACTGCTTCTAGCATTTTTTGTTTCTCCTTCGTCTTTTCTAGACACCATTATATTATCATATTTATATAAGTCTGTCAATTATTTTATTTAACCAACCAAGCATTAAATTCTCATCCAGGATTTGGCTGCGGATCAGGATTGATAAGCACGGATAACTGAAGCGATCCGGATTCTACCGGTTCTGCCAATTCTGATTCTATTTCTGTTTCTGATTCTGTTTCTATTTTTGATGACGACACATCATTGCTGTTCGTCAATCCAGAACCGCCTCCAGATAGCACGGATACAATCGCTGCGATCCGGAATAACGCATAAAAAAACTGAGCTTTTCAACTCAGTCTTTTCCTTTACTATACCATTTTTAACCAACAACTTTTATATAAATATAATTAATGTCCTTATGATAAACTTTGCCAAGCGTTACGAAACCACACGCCAACCATTCAACCATTTCGTCTTTCTTCGGTTCTTCTTTAATTTCACTCCTACGAACCTTAATGCAATTTTCCTTAACGACTTCGCAACCATTGAATTCAATCCATTTGATTTTCATAATAATTTCTCCTTAACCAACCAATCTTAGTAACTTTGAACCAATTTTAAGGTTCCCCAAGTTTCACCTTCGTATAAGTTAAACTTAACGAATGGCCATTTGCTTTTTAAGTCTTCTACAAACTCTTTTGCTCTACCAATGGTAATTTCACCAAGCGAACCACAAACGTTTCTTAAATAGTCTATTTCACAAGGAATATAAATACCTTTATCGCGCAATTCTTTGATAGCGTTGTCATTCACACCATATTCCCATTCTTCAACCATTAATGCATAAACTTTACTCATAATTTTTCTCCTTAACCTTACATTATAATTATACCATATTATGATATTGTGTCAATAACTTTATTTAACTTTTTTTATACAAACAAACACCACCAACATCACCTCAACTTACGCCCTCCATCTATTTTTTTAGCACGGACACCGACCTCCTGGACAATCACCTCAACTTTTTCCTCCGTTTTTCCAAGCATAAAAAAAGAAGGTTTTTACACCTTCTAATTTTTTTCTAACCATTAACCCAAACTGATTAGGTTTTCTAGTTTTACAGTGAACATTCCACTATCGTTTTTGACACTTGGAACTGCCAATTCGTATGTTGCCTTATCAACTACCACACCATTGATTTTATACTCGCAAATCGCCTTTTTTGAAGTAGTTTTCATACTGACTAACCACGAACCATTGTTTGCTTGGTATAACACGTTTTTAATTAAATAATTATTACCATTGCCACTCTTTTTAACTGAACCATTAGCGCGTTTTAATTTAGTACTTGCCATATTTTCATAATCAACGAAACGGACAACACCTTTGCTTGTTTTTTCGTAACAAACACCATTGATAATTTTAGTGCTTTTCCACGTTGCCTTTTTAAATGCACCATAGTGATAACCTTGTAAACTGTTTTGTAATTCTTGAATTGTCATAATCTTAACTCCTATCTCTTACAGTAACATTATATCATATCTACATATGTTGTCAATACCTTTATCAAAAATAATTAAAAAAATATTCATTATTATATGCACACCTACGCACACTCGCTTCAACGACACGCACAAGCGTTAGTTCGGCACGGAACAGACCACACCCCCACCCCACTAGGCAGTATTGTTCGGGATTTTTCGGCACCCCCCATACATCAAAATCATTCCATTTCTACTCAACCCACCCCTATCATATTAAGATAAACAAAAAATATATGAATTACAGAAATATATAAATCACAGAAAAACTATCTCATATCCCTGTCTAACCAACTGACTTATCGTATTATTATTTTTAATAAAATTCTCTGCTTTCTGTCTCGTTCGAAATTCGGTTGCCAGTCCGATATCTTCCGTTACGGTTAAGTTCGATACGTAGAGGTTTTTATATGAATTATTATATGGAGGACGTAACCATATTATTGTTGGTGTCGATTCTGTGTTAAAAAAATTAGAAACTGGGACGAATTGTTCTGGAACGGGATAAACCGTTAAGAGACGTCGTTGAATTGTGTCGAAAATATAGACGTGGTTTTTATACACACGAACAGAATAATTTGAACCAGATATTTGTTTGGAACGTAAATATTCGTAAAAATCCCCGGAGAAACGACGTATATGATATCCGTAACGGAACACGTGTTTAGAGATGTTTTTCAGTTCGGATAATTTATAGTCGGTTCGTTCCAGGGTTCGTTGTTTAGCGTGATTGGTAATTTTTTTAGACGTTATCGTTTTCATGGATTTTATTGGTTAAATATATATCGATTTTTCTGGCGACGAATAATAAAACGATTATCCAGAAAATCAAAACCGTTATCATTGTTATGTAATCCCATAAGTGTGCAAATATAAATTCAGTATCGAATGTTTTTAATGCAGATATTAAATCGGTTGGAAGGATGGATATTCCGAAAACAATTGTTGCACATCCGATTCCACGACAGAGAAATATTTCGATTAAGTGAATCCAGAATTTTACACGCAGAGAACCACAAATCATGCAGATAGCGTCGTCGGGGAAAACGGGCAATAAGTAAAAGACGGGAACATAAACTATTCCTTTTGTTTGAATTAGGACGAGTGCGTCGTCGTATGATTTCTGTCCAATTAATTTAACGATTAATTTGGAACCACCAAACCGTCCGATTAAATCCATGATAATTGAAGCGAGAATTACACCAGAAAAGCACAGTAAAAATGTTTTCCAGTTCGCTCCGAATAAAATTATTCCGACAGTTATGAAAGTCATAGAAACGGCAGGAACGAAACAGAGAATTGAAGTGCATAGTATTTGAAGTAAAAGAAATACGATCCAACCCCAGTTACCACAGTTTTTTATAATTAATTGTAATTTTTCAATATCGGTTATTCCGAGATATTTGAATAAGAAATATAACGGAACGGTTACGCACGCGATTATTAAAATTATTATAAGGATTTTTATTATAAGGGTTCGTTTATTGGTGAGTTTATTGGTGGGGTTTGAGTTACGATTCATAAATAGTTTCCTCGGTTAAATTCGTTATTTCCGATTCTAATAGTTCCGATTCGATAAGTTCGAATTCCTCGTTTATATCCGATATGATTTCGTTCAGTTGTTGAATTTCATATTCGTTTCGAATTCTGAACGGTTCGGTAAAAGTTAGAAATCTGTCGTATAAAATATCTCCGTTAAATACGATAAAAGACGTAACGGATAGGTTCGTATGCCATAAATTTTTATCGTTACTGTCCGTGAATTCGATGAGTTGTTCGGTTAATTTTCCATAAACGGTTAGGTTTTCGGATATATTAGGAATGAGTCGAACCACTTTTCTTGGAAGTTTATCGATTGGAATGTAATTATGTTTTTTTAATATAGATGCGTACATAAAATGTTAGAATTATAAATAAATATTAATACACAGATTTAATTTTGTCAATTATTATTATGGATATTGATAACGAAAAACTAAAAAAGTTATATATGGAATATATAAAATCGATAAAAAGTTAATTTCGATTTTTTTAAAACTATATTTTTATATTTATATGCGTATATATGCGATCATAACGCGATAATAAGGAAAAAATAATTCGAAGTGGTATTTTTCGGTGAGTATATATTTATATATAAAGATTTTGTTTTTAGAAATTTTATTGAGTTAAGGTTTTTAATAGAAAAAATCTATTTTATTTTATTATTATTGTGGTTATAATTTAATTACAGATAATTTTAATCTGGGTTACTCAGATTTCCAGTGAGGTAAAAAATGGAAGAAAAAGAATTTTTAGAAGGAAAAAAGACTGACAATCTCGAAGTTACTTCTGCTTCCGATGAAGCTGAATTAGGTAATGTTGGTGAAAAATCTGTCGAAGAAAAATCTGAAAAAGAAATTTCTGAACCTGTTCCTAATTTATCAACCGCTCCAGTTCCTACCGAAGACGAAATTAAAGATGCCGAATTGAATAACGATTTGAATAACGATTTAAACGGTATCGACGCTAAGGAAGAAATTGATAATGGTGCAGATAAATTAGAATCCGAACCAGAAAAAATCGAATCAGATATTTCCGAACCAGAACAAAGCGAGCCAACACCAGCCGAAGCGGCTCCAATCGAAAATGTCGAAACAGATTTAAAGGTTGAAGAAAACGGTGTTACAGAAATGCCTGCTACCAAAGTTTTCACTCAAAGCCAAGTAAACGAAATGGTTGGAAACACTCGAACCGAAACAAGGGAAAAGACATTCCGATACGTTTATGATCGTTATGGTGTGAAAGACGAAGCAGAATTAGATGAACTCGTTGGAAACGCCCAAGCCCTTGATAGTTTCAAAGAGAAATTTGAAACAGAACGTGCCGAATGGAAAAAAACCGGTGCAGACCGTGACAAAGAACTCATGGACGTTAAGGAACAAGTCGCTTTATTACAAAGTGGTATCGATAGTGATCGTTTCGAAGATGCTAAACTTATTTTAAGAGGTAAGGGATTAGAAGTCTCATTAGATAACATTAAGAACGAAATTGCTACACACCCAGAATGGCAAAAGAAAGTCGAGAACGAAAATTTTGTCAAAACTGGCGAAAGTGAGATTAAAGATACCGAACCATCAAGCAAAATTTCTGTGTTAGGAAATGAAGTAAATGGTGGTGACGAACCAAAGAATTCCGAAGAAGACTACGTTATGAATCGTATGTTTAAAATTTCATAAGGAGAGATGCGTGTATGAATAATGAAGAAATTCAATCATTGATTAAACAATTAAAAGCACAAGGTTTATCCGAAGAAGAAATCATGGACATTTTCTTCCAAACATTTAAGGAAGGTAAAATGGGCAGAGAAGATTTAGAGAATTTAGCTGGTGCGATGGGATTTGAATTGACCGATGATTTCAAAAATGAAGCCGCTCCCGATCCAATTGAAGGTGGTTCTGAAGGTGGTTCTGAAGAAGGAATCGAAGGTTCAGTCGATAAAGAACAACTAGAAGACATGAAGGAAATCAAACCTGGCGAAAGCAAAGAAGAATTCCAAGAAAAAGTCGAAGATGCTAAGGAAGACATGGGTTCTGAAATCGAATCTGAAAAAGAATCCGAATCTGAAAAAGAGGAAGAAAAATCCGAAGAAGAAGAGAAAGAATCCGAAGAATCTGACGAACCAGCTGAATCTGAAGACGAATCCGAAGAAGAAGAATGGAACGAAGCGAAAAAGTTGTTTAAAATCGAAGATTAACGAAAATGAACGATTTGGTAAGTAACGAATCTCACATAGTATTTATAAGGAGATTTAAAAACTTACTATGGCAAACGCTATTGAACTTATTACCAAGTATAGCACCAAAGCATGGGATAAGGTTTACAAAGCCGAATCAAGAAGTGCAATTCTTGACGGTGAAAAAGATTTATTAAAATTTGTCGGTGCAAAAACAGTTAAAATTGCAAAACCAAGTGTCTCTGGTTTAAGCGATTATAAACGTCCAAATGCGGAACAAGACGGTGTCTTCGGTGGCGATGGTCACGATACATCTATGTCCGCAGGAAAAGGATACGGTTACCAACAAGGCGATTTATCCGTTGAATGGGAAACATTCACAATCGCATGTGACCGTGGCGTTCAACTCCGTATCGAATTATTCGATGACGAAGAAACAGACGGTATCGCAGTTGCTTATGCGACAACCGAAGTTAGCAGAACTCAAGTGATCCCTAGTGCATTGATTTTGGGGATATAAAATTACTTGAAATGCTGGAAAATCCTTAGAGTCTTAACTACTTGAATTCTCCTTATCAAGTGACAATGTTAAGAATTGGATAATCAGCAGTCAAAACACATATTTCTTAGTAAGACTTATAAAGGACATTACGATTATGGAAAAATGGAAATCTATAAAAAATTATGAAGGTATTTACGAAGTAAGTGACCTTGGAAGAATTAGAAGAATTGAAGGAACGGTTAAATCTGGATTAAAAAATTCTGGTTATAAAACGGTTCACAGTTGTATTCTAAAACAAGCAAGCAAGAAAAATGGTTATCTAACCGTTGATCTTAGCAAAAATAAAGTAGTTAAAACTATTTCAGTTCATAGAATTGTTGCAGAAGCATTTTGTGAAAAAGATAGTGAAGAAAAAATTGTCGTTGATCACATTAATTGTAATAAACATGACAATAGAGCGATAAATCTAGAATGGGTAACTCCGAAAGAAAATCGTGATAGAGCCAAAAGCAATAAGTTATATGTCAATTATCACAAAAAAACAGTGCATTGCGAACAATTAAATATGACTTTTGAAAGTAGTTTCCAAGCGGCAGAATACTTAAATCAGAATTATTTCAAAAATACCAAGGTTATTAAAAAGGTTGCAAACAAAATAAGGTGTTGTTGCAACGGCTTGCAAAATAAAGCGTATGGATTTTCATGGAAATATGTGGAAGATTCAACGACTAATCCGTAATGGATGTACACTCAAGCGAGTGGAAGTGAGTAACTCCGATTAAATTCGGATGATGATATAGTCTAATCAACACAGAAATGTGTTGCAGTTAATAGGAACGAGAAGACCTTATTAACGAATACGACGTAGCGAACCGTATTGAATACAATTAAATCGAAATGGAAGTCGATGCTTACGTCTTCTCCAAATTAGTTGAAAATGCTAAAAACGTTAGAACAGTTGACATTGCTTTAGGAACAACATTAGGTGTTACCGGTTCTGCTCAACCAATCTACGAATTAAATGCTGGCTTCTTAGCATTAGCAGAAGAAGAAGTCCCAGAAGAAGATCAAGTTATCTTTGCTTCTAACTCCTTCTACAACATGCTCAGAAATACACCAGAATTGGTCAAAACATTACGTCAAGACGAATACACAAAAGATGTGAAATTCACAATTGGCGAATATGAAGGCAGACCAATTATCCCAGTCCCACAAAACCGTTTCAGAACCTTAATTAGATTATTACAAGGTGGTTATGGTTGGGCTGCAGATGCCAAGAACATTAACTTCATTATCTGTAACAAGAAAGCAATTTACCACGTTGTTAAATACGATAAAGTTCGTGTTTTCAATCCAGGTGTTGTCCAAGACTTCGACGGATACAAAGTTAACGTTCGTATCTATCACGACGTCTTTGTCCCAGATAGAAAGAAAGCAGCTATCTACGCTTGTGTTTCTAGCACAGTTTACAACGCTGCCGCTACTTCCGAAAGAACATTAACATTCACATATACTGCTGCTACAGATATGATTTCCGATGTGGTTATCATGCCTGCTGGTGACTTAGTTAAAGGTTTATATGCCTCTACAGCCAGCTTAGCAATCGGTTCTATGGTTAGTGCTGATGTTGCTGCAAATAAAGGTGTCGTCGTTGTTGGTGTTGCAACAGGACTTGCTGATGGAACTTATTACTTGTACGGAATTGATAACGGTCAAGTAATTGCAAAGGGATCAGAAACCTTCACAATTTCCTAATTAAAGGATAACCGAAATAAGGGGTGAAAAGTTTGACTTTTCATCCTTTTTTTGTTATAATAATAGCATAGATACTCCGATTCTGATTCTCGACCGGTCAATTAGAGTATCGGATAGGAGCATCTATGTTAAATTTAAAAGAAAAACTATTAAGTCTAGGAATATTCGAGGATAATCAATACCTAGACTTTTATTGTGATTTAATTGAATCCAACAAAAATACGGTTAAAGAAAAATCCGTTACTCAAATACACCATATTATTCCGAAATGTATCATTACGGATAATTCCAAACAGAATCTAGTCAATCTAAAATATTCAGACCATATTTTAGCTCACTATTATTTGTGTTTGTGTTGTAATACGAAAAAATATAAATATAAGTTGGAAAATGCTTTTATGCATTTAACAAATCGAACTTGGTTGTTGAAAGATTTTAATCCAAAAACAGATTTGGATAAATTTAATGAACTATATAAAGAATGGTGTGAATTAGATAGCGAAAATAAAAAAGGACAAGAAAGTTGGAATAAAGGTAAAAAAGGAACTTATCATTTACCATCACATACAGAAGAACAAAAAAAGAAAATGAGTTTGTCACAAATTGGAAATAAAAATCATATGTATGGAAAGCATGGAAAAAACCATCCTAGCAGTAAACCAGTTATGCAGTTTGATTTGCAAGGGAATTTTATTGCTGAGTATGAAAATACGAAAGAAGCCGCTAAATTGAAAAATTATTTGCCAAGTTGTATAACTGTGTGTTGTAACAAAATAACTTCTTTTGCTTATGGCTATATTTGGATTTTTAAAGCAGATTATTCAGAAAATTTGTTGAAAGAAAGAGTGGTGGTGGCTCGTCATTACGCTAAAAGTTTTTTATCTATTAATCAATATGATTTAAATGGAAATTTAATTAGAGAATGGAAGAATTCAAAAGAAATTAAAGAAAAATCAAATTTTGAAATCGGTTCTGTTTTTAGATGTTGTAACGGAAAGTTTAAACAATATAAAGGTTATATCTGGAAATATAAAAATTAATTTTAACCCTTCTCTTTCATTGCATTTTGCATTATAATTGTAATATGCAATAAGATATGCAATAAAGCAACAAGGAGAATTACGGTTATGAAAAACGAAAAAAAAGAACTGTTCGTTACGGAAATAAGTCTCAACGATTTTGTGGCTTTAAATTTAATTGGTTACGAACATAGAAAACATCATTACAGAAGAGGCAAGAACCATAACGGACAATTAGAATCCGAAACAGAAATACAAGTTTCCGATACAGGCGAATTTGTTTCGGATAGTCACGGTCAAAAACATTGGGTTTCATATAGTGACGTTTTTTCTCGATTAAAATGGGATGAGGTTCATTTAAACGATGTCGTTTTAGAAAACATAAAGTTTTCGAAAGAACAAGGTTGGAATGCACCTATCTGTGTGGCGATTCATGAAGAAACATTGTTGCCAGAAGAGGATTTCAAAAAAACAAACAATGAAATTGATTGGGAAGGACGTGAAAATGCGTGTTTATTTGAAAGTTCTTATTTAGACAAATATATGACACCATCTGGAATGCAGACATATTTGTTGGCATGCAATGTTAAACATTTATATTCGAAACGAAATTATTTTTATACGATTGATGATTATTTTGAAATAGATAAAAGAGAAACGAAAGCAATTTATTTAATTCATTGGAACTGAATGGTATTGTTCCGATAATTGTTGTTCCGATAATTATTATTGATAATTAACCCAAAACCAAATAAAATAAAATCAGTAATATACATTAGTGAGGAATTTTATTATGGCAGAAAAATCCAAAATTCAAGAAACACAAGGTAGTGGTTTCGGTCAATATCAAGAAGGCGTCGGTGGTGGTGCATCTCCACAACCATTAAAACCAGGAACACACGGACACGGTGTAAATAGTGATCACAGAAAAGCGAATAACGATACACAACAACCAAGGGATAACCAGGGACACTTCACGTACAAGTCCGTTAATGGCCAATCCATTAATCCTAAATACGGTCCGTCTCGTGGCAAAACAGTTAATCCATTATTAACTGGTGGCGATGGAACTATCAAGATTTCCGATGTAGAACAAGAATTTTCTGCTAAGTCCGGTTCAATTTGGGACAAATACAAAGATAAATGGTATCAAAAAGGTTCAGAATTCATTTTACAAGACGGTAAAAAATGGAAAACACACGTTGCTGGCGAAACCGTTTGGGAAGTTGGCAAACGCAGATACGATAAAGTTAAAGGCGAATTCGAAAAAGAAAGTTCCGTTTTTGATGAAATTAAGTCCGGTGCGCCTAGTAAAGAAGAAAAAACAGCTCGTCAATTAGCGCAAAGTTCTGGTTCAGAACAAGCCGTTTTAGACAATTCTGGTGCAATTAAAGTCAAACCAGGAACAGTTCCTCTTAAACCAATTAAAAAAGAAGAACCAAAAAAGAAAGAAACTTCCCCTATTTTTTCCTCTTCTACTGGATGGAAAGATGTCGTTCCAACCGAAGAACAAATCTCAGAAGAAACCGAAGAAAAGAAATTTGGTACAGGGAAGTATTCATGGAATGAAGGTGATTCTGTCCGTTCTTATTTAAAAGAAATGTTAGGTGATAATTACGATCCAATGTTTGACGACGACGTTGTGTTAGAAGAGTTTATAGATGCAAATGGTGGAAAAGAAATCTTTAAAGAAATCGAAGCCGAAAAGAAGCCAGAAAGCAAACCAGAAAAAGAAAACCCAATTGAAAAGTTAGGTTTCTCTGAATAGATAAGACGTTTTGTAGGCAGTATTGAAATGGACGGAAACGAAATTGAAGGTATCGAAAGATACGAAACCGGTTCAAAAAAGAAACCAGTCTATGATAAAGTTATGAAAATTTTAGGATTGGTTGATTCTGATTTGGAAACTAGCGAAAAACTTGACAAAATTAAATAAGTATATATAATTATGGTGCCAGAAAGGGAATAAAATGCCAGACAAAAAAGAAGAAGAAAAAATTATAGTTTCTGAAAATGAGCAAGGGAATCCCTATCATAAACCAGCTGGTTCTTCTGAAGGCGGGCAATTTACCAGCAAAGATGAAGACGGTTTTGGTGTTTTTGTGTTGAAAAAAGAGGAAGAAAAATCTAAATTCGGTATTTCTTTGGAAAACATCAAAAAATTTATTGGTGAAAAGAAAGAAGTTAAAAACCAAAAAGCGCAAGCATTTATAGATTCAGTGTGGAATGATTATGTAACTTCTGACATGCAAAATTATTATGACGGTTTGTCAAAAGAACAATATGCCGATTTGCTTAAAAAGTCACAAAGGGGATTTAGCGAAGAATATTTAAAATTTGCTACAGATAAGCAATTAAAAGCATTGATTGTAGCAGAAGGTATTTTGAACGCTCCAATTCAATTAGACCAACAAATTATTTTAGCCAACGAAGAAAAGAAAGGTTTGGAGGCACAAATTCAAACCGATATTAATAACAAAACCGCGAAACTTTTTACAGTTGAAAACGATTTCGGTACAATTTCAAACGTTTGGTATGGAAGTGTTGGATTAAAAGATTTTGAAAGTAAATATAATGTTGATTCAAACGGAACCAGTCCGATTGATAGAAAAAAAGAGTATTATGATGAAATTTTAAATAATCCAGAATCAAATATTGCCCAAAAAGCCGATGCTACTGCTAAATTAAAAAAATTAAATAATTGGATATCATTAGGTGAAGAATATTTAAAACTTAAAAAAGAAGTTAATGCCGAATATGTTGATAAATTAGAAAATATCGAAGCAAAAATTGGTGAATTAACAACAAAAAGAAATCAATATAATGACGACCTTCCTGTTTTTAAGTTATGCAACGATTTTATTGAGCAATTCCAGGACAGAAACGCTGCATATTCTCAATATAGAAAGAATAATGCAGTTTGGATTGACAATAAGTGGTTAAAAGCACATTCAGAATATGGTTCAGATGTTGTAAGTGCGAGTGTGAAATATTTTGGCAATAAATTCGATTTGATGTGGAAAAAAATGACATCAGTGGAACGGGAACAACTAAAAGACTATACAGGTGGTGGATTTAGTAAATATAATAGGCCACTTAGAAACTTGAGTCACCCAGGTTGGAGTGGTTGGGCGTTTGCTGAAAAAGTTACTAATTTAACAAACGCTATTGATAAATGTGTTTGGGACGAAGATATTTGGGTTCAAAGGGGTATTGATGATTCAAAAATGTTTCAATTACCTGGAGAAAATAAATTATATTCATTATATGAATTAGGAACGGATAAATTACAATCATTAGTTGGCACATCATTTAAGGATAATGGCTTTTTCAGTGCTGGAGCAGCAAAAGGAACTGGTTTTTTCCACAATGTAGTCATTTTTAATACATATTGTCCGAAAGGAACTAAAATGGCATATATGAATACAAAAGGCCATTATAGTAATAGTTCTGAAAACGAAATGATTTTGCAAAGGGGTTATTCTTACAAAATTACTAAAATTGAAAAAAAGGGTGGCAGATTTTTTATCGACTGTGAAGTTATTTTAGGTTCCGATAATGATAAAATTACTGATAAAAATTTATTAAATGAGATTGGGGAAAAATATTTATATTAAGAAAGAGGAAATAATTTATGGAAGAAGAAAAAGTTGTATTAAATATTGCAAACAAAAAAACGATTCGTTGTTTAAGATGCAAAAAGGGGATGCATAATTTTTTAGCACTTTATTGTTTGGCGTATGATAAAAAACCAGACGATGTTTATTATGAAAGTGCTGACTGTTCAGAGTTTGAACCGATTAACGATGAAAAGGAGGAAGAATAGATGTATGGTGCAATCATAGGCGATATTGTAGGTAGTAGATTTGAATTCAAAAATCACAGAAGCAAAGAATTTGAGTTATTTACTAAAGATAATTTTTTTACTGACGACACTGTAATGACGTGTGCTGTTGCAGATGCGTTAATTAATAAAAAAGATATAGTTAAAAATTTGCAAAGTTACGGTCGCATTTTTCGCGGTCGCGGATATGGTGGAATGTTTTATCGTTGGTTATATGAAGACAACCCAAAACCATATTATTCGTTTGGTAACGGAGCAGCAATGAGAGTATCTTCTGTTGGTTGGATCGCAAAGAGCGAAAAGGAAGTTAAAAAACTTTGCAAAAAAGTAACCGAAATTACACACAATCATCCAGAGGGCTTGAAGGGCGCAGAAGTAACCGCGATGTGTATTTTTTATGCAAGGCAAGGATACAGTAAGGACCAAATTAGAGAATATGTAGAAAAGCAATATTCGAAAATCAAAGATTTAGATTATAAAAAATTAAAATTGAATTATCGCTTTAATGAAACTTGCCAAGATACGGTTCCAGAAGCGATTTACTGTTTTTTGATTAGCACAGATTTTGAGGATTGTCTCAGAACTTCCATTAGCGTTGGTGGAGATAGTGATACATTAGCGGCAATTAGTTGTTCTATCGCAGAAGCATTTTACGGAATTCCAAAGGAAATAAAAATTGGAATTAAAAGATATTTTAATTTAAAGGATAGAAATTATTTATTAGAACCAATTGAAAAAATATATAATAAATTATAACTTTATGTTATTATTAAAAAGAGGTGACTAATATGGAAAATCAAGGAAACCCTTATCACGATCAAAGTGGAAAATTTACCAGTAAAGAAAATCAAGGTTCTGGTGTTAAAGAATCTAGCGAAAAAGAATTAAGCGCGAAAGAAGCTATTGAAAATGGTGGAAAAGCGTTTGAAGATTTTTCCGAAGCGTTAGAAAAAGCAGGTATTAAATCCAGTTCGAAAAAAGAACAACCTAAAGATTTAGATTCTCGTATCGATTCGGAAATTGCCGATTTCAATCGAATCAAAGAAAAATTCAATTGGAATGACACACCAGAAGAAGTCGCAGAAAATATTGCTAAAGGTTTGTCTGACGAAGGTTTGGGTGAATTTGAAGAAATTAAGGCAAAAGTAATGGAAAAATTAGAATCGGAAATAAAAGAAGCGAAACCATCCGTCGAAGTTCCAAACGAAATTACCATTTCTGACGAAAGCGATATAACCATTGATGTGGACGAAGAAGACGTATTAGATTTCTTAAAACAAACTGGTATTGAATTATCCAAGGACGAACTTGAAGATTTCAGAAGAAATAACGTATTGCCACCAGAATATTTCGATAAAGATTCATTGGAAGACTTAACTGAATTTATCAGAGCAAGAAAATCCAAAGAAATTGAAGAAATTGAAGAAGACGATGAAGGCAGTGACGATCCATATTCATTCTATGGCGTCAAAGATTTATTTAGATAGGGAGTTGAGTATATGAGATTTATTCCGATAGATAAAATGAAAAAACTGCGCGAAGCAGCTAAAAACGGTGATGTTAAGGCCAGAAAAATCCTAGACATGCAAATGAGTGGCGAAGATTTCTCTCCGTTACTAGCCGAATTTGAACAACCCAGTCCAGAAGTGGACGTTCATGCACATACCGTTGAAACAAAGTCAATGCCACAGAAAAAATCCAAATTGGACGAATTCTTGGAATTCAATAATGTGACTAAAGATAGTCCAGAATATGATAGTTTCGTTGAAGATTTCTATAAAGAATTTCCAAATGAAAAACCATGTGAAGGCATGGTCGAAAATCCAGTTGAACAAATCGAAGATGATAAAAACGGATTTGATAGCATTATTAGAGATTTGATTAAAGACGAAATGGATGCGATTGACGAATATTCAAAAGCGGTTACAAAAATCATGAGTTTAGAAGACTTGGATGAAGTCGAAAAACGCAGAGTTATCGCGAGATTGAAGGAAATTCGTGGCGATGAAGAAACACATTACGCTCAATTAAATGAGTTGTTAAAAATGAAAGGCGACGAGGAAGTAAAATATGATAAACAATAATGGTAATAATGGTGGTGGAAATCCTAATCACGATGAAAACGGAAGATTTACCAGTAAAGGTAACGCAAGTTCTGGGAAAAGTTCTGAAGAAAAAACAGATAAAGAGGTTTTGGCAAAAGCTCAAGATTTTGTGAAAAATCATTTTGAATATAATAACTCCAAAGAATTTGAAAATAGAGTAATGGGTGTCTATCAAGAAATGATGAAAGAAAAATCAAAAGAGGCATCCGATTCTTCAAATAAAAAAGTTTTAAAACAAATGGGATTAGATGAAAAAGATTTAGAACCAGAAGAACAACCAAAAACAAATAATGATAATGATAAAAAACATAATATTAGTGGTTTGAACCCCTATACCAACCAATATGTTCCTTTATCTTTCAAAAATGAAGATGGATTATATAGAACTATATTTAACTTTTTAAATAAAAATGATACAGAAGTCAATTATAATGGATTGATTATTCCAAGACACGCTATAATCGGTAAGGTTTTTGACAAAGAAAACGGAGGATATAGAACCGTTAAAAGCGTTAATAATCTGAAAAAATGGATTGATGAAAATGGTTATACCCAAGAATATAAACCACATGTTCCGGCCAAAAAAGAAATATCTTATCGTGATGGAAGAGAAGATTTAAGAAAATGGTTGAAAAACGAAAAGGGCATTAATGAACCTATAAGCATTGAAGAAGAGGGCTATTATAATGCTCAACGGTTGATGGACACAAAACAAATTAAAAATCTTGAAGATTTAATTTCCTGGCGCGAGGACCATCGTGGTTGGAAATTTGATGACGATCCATATTTTCGTGGCATAGATAGATATATAGAAGAATTAAAAAAAGCAGAAAATAAGTAAAAATATTAATCGGGAACTCTTGCGTAGTTCCCTTTTTTAATACATAATAATTATGGTGAGGTTAGTTTTACTTTACCAGCGTTCTTTTCGTAGGGACAGAGCATGATATTATTATTATGCTTTGTCTTTTCTTTTATATAAAAATATAATACAATTAAAATTAGTAGACGAGGTGTTAAAAAATGAATGTTGCGTTAACAGTTAAAAATACTTCTAAAATTTTAAAGCCAACTAAAGACGATGTTCTTATTTATGATGGAAAAATGTGGTACGTCACAACTAAAGAAGATTTGTTTAAGGAATGGACAAAACTTTTAAATGAAGCAAACGAAAAAATTCAACAATTAGAAAAACAAAACCTTGAATTTAAGAAAGAAGTCGGTTTGGAATTACAACAAATGACTAATTTAATTGCGCAATTATTCGAACATAAAGGAGAGAATCTATAAGGAGAAAATTTATGAAAAAAAGCATCAAATTAATTTTTGCCGGTTTAGGATTATTCGTTCTAGGTGGATTAGGATTTGGAATTGCCAACAGTCAATTCCGTTCTGAATCAACCATTGTTTTAGCAGAAGGCGAAGAACAAGAACCAGAAATTGTCGAAGAAGAACTTCCCTGTAAAGTCGTAATCGATTCAGTCCAACACGGTTCAGTTTCAGTCAGTATCACAGAAGGTAATATCGGTGATATCTGTGTCGTTACTGCTAAACACGATTTGTTATATAAAATCGATAAAGTGACAATGAATGGTGTGGCTTTAATTGAAAGTGAAACAACCAGTGGCGAATTTAGTTTTGCATTAGTTGAAGGCGAAAATAAGATTTCTGCCATCTTCGTTGTTGATGAAGAATTATGTGGAACCCTAACCAATATTGTTAAAGAAGCGTCCGAAAAAGACTGGTCACATTTATTCACAGTTGAAAATTTACTTATCTTAGTTAAATGGATTCTCGACGGTGGTATCTTAATTGCAGTTATTCGTTATTATGTTAAAGACAAGAAACTCGAAAACAAACTTGAAAATACAGTTAAAAAGACAATTAAAGATATCATTCCTGAAACCACAAAAGAAACCGTCTTAAAAACAATTGAAGACGTTATTACACCAATGTTTGCAGAAACTAAGGCCGATTATATTGATGTTATGAAAGCATTGAACGTATTCGCAAAATGTTTTGCATTATCACAAGACAATTCGGTTGAGGCCAAGAAAGCAATCTTAGACGAATTATCCGGATTAAAGATTGGCGATTTGCAAACAATCGGAGAAGTTAAGAAAGAAATCGAAGAATTGGTTGCTAGACAAACAAAATCTTATGAAGAAACCTTAAAAGCAATTAAAGACTTAGGTGCTCAAAACCAAAAATATGTTGAAGGTTTATCTGAGAAAGAGGAAGAAATCAAAGTCGAAAATTCTTCTAGACAAGCAATTGAATAGTAAGATTGAATAAAAAAAGGTAAAAACTTATGAAATACGAAACGAAAAGAAAAGCTAAACAATTTTTAAAGAACAAATGGAAATGGTTACTCGGTAGCGGAATCTTTCTAAGTGTGGGAATTATCGTAATGCTTATTGGATTTTCCGTTACTGGTTGGTCATTCATAAATTGGCTACAAAGTCCATTTGCCACAACAACATTTATATTTTTATTAGGTGGCACATTCCTGTTAATTCTTGGTTTCTTAATTAAAAAGCAAACCGATTTAATGAAATAAGTAGGTGAGTTATATGGCAAAGAAATCAATAATGGACAGAATTAAAACAGTTAACTTCAAACGATTCGCCAGAGGGTTTGCGATTGTATGGATGATTATATTTATCATCGTAATGACAATTACAAACGTCGGAATTGATAAGAGTTTTGACTGGATTAAATGGCTTGGAAATGCCATGATTCTCTTCGGAATAACCGTGTTCGGATTATTAATGGGTGAATCAATTGGTGTCGACATGCAAAAAGAAAAAATCGTTCGAGATGATAATGGAAAAATCGTTGGTGGATTGTTTCAAAAAAATTTGTTCGATTACAACGTATTCAGAGAAGCGATCGATCCAATTATAATTTATTTCCATTTATTCTATGATTGGATTATTCCACAACGTTTAGAGAGCAAACAAGTTAACTTCTTGATTATGAACGATGTTAATCCAAAAAAAGCGAAAAAAATCGTTCTATATTGCACCGATGCAGATTTGTTCAATTTAAAAAATGGTGCGATTAAAAAAGTCGATGAATATGGAAAAGAAATATACATTGATAAATTATCTGCGCACGAATATGAACCAGTCGAAGAAGTTCTAACTGGACACGTTAAATTAGAATTATCTGGAACGGCCTATTACTTACAAGCATTTGCCGAATCGTCTCAAAGAGATATTTTGGAGCAAGGCGAAGTATATAAAAGGGCAAGAAAGTATAACAAAACTTCAAGTAGAGCAGTTCGTTTAGTAAGTGGCGCAGTTATCTCGTTAGCATTAGGTATCTTAACAGTTAATGATTTTATGAGAGGCAATGATGCTCAAGCGTGGATGAACTTAGTTACAAGAATTACAAACTTATTTACTGGATTATTCAGTGGTTGGTTATCTGGAGCAGTCGATGTGAAATTAGAAGCCAACGCCATTGAAAATAAAACCGACGTTCTTAAATTATTCAAATCCGCATATGAAAAACATTTGTTTGAATTATATGACGAAGATGCGTTAGCAAAGAAAAATTATGAACGTCAAGAGCAAGAAAAGAAAGAAGCTGAAAAAAACGTTATTATTCCAGAAGTGATGGAAGAAAAAAACCTAATCGAACACGTCACAGAAACTAAAATGGAAAATAATGAAACTAGCACCGCGCTTATGTTAAAATAAAGGTGGTAAAAATTTATGGAAGAACAAAAAGAAAAGAAAACATTTAAAGAATGGTATAACGCACACCCTAAAACAGTGTTCGGTGTTCGCTTATCTTTATGGATTGTCTTTGCTGCAGTTCTTCCTTTTATTTTTATTGCTTGGAGATACGGAATATTCCATCCTAGTTCAAAAATTAAATTAACTGGTTGGGGTATTATCGCAATTATTATCGTTTTAGTGTTTATTATTACGTTAATTAGATATTTATATAAAGGATTAAAACCAGGACTATTTAAACAGTGCATAACTGGTTTTATTACAATTATTTTGCCTCTAACCATTTTGTTGCTATTCGTTGTTGAAATAGAAAATCACATTGTATTAGTGAAACAAGCGTTAATTGCTGTAATTGTGTGTGAATTAATAGGAATTCCATTAAATCCTATGCCAGATTGGTTAGAAAAGAGACGAATCGAACAAGGCAAAGAAAAAGTGGAACGAATTTCCGATATTGTCTTAGATAAGTTCTTCCAAAAGAAGAAGGAAAACGAATAAAATGGATTTGAACCACGATGATTTGGAAAAGTTAGCATCGCTTGTCGTTGATAAGATTCGAGAAGAATTTGCCTTGAAACATTTGAGTGGTAATTTGGTTGATACGTTACGCATTGAGAATTTCGATGATAAAATTGAAGTGATTATTCCTGCAGAAGTCTATGATATGTTGTTATATCAGACGAAAGGCGTAATAGTTCATACTGGAGAAGGCAGTTATGCATCGACACTAGACGAAAACGGTTCCGAATTATATGTTTACGGAGAAGAAGGAAACGGTTTGGTTAAAATCACACCAAGAAATCACAGAGATTTCGTAAATAAAGCAATTCAGGGAGCGATTAACGAATGGGTAGCATTAAAAGGCGAGTTAAGAGTGTCGAAAATCGTCAATGAGAAGAATTGAGGAGATACAAAATGAAATATATCGATAAAATGATGGATATTATTAAAGAGCAGTTCCTTACCGTTATGGCTAAGGATCATGCTTTTTATTCACAATACAGTATTGTTTTATCGAACGAGCAACAATATGTCAAAAATAAGGACAGGGATCCGAAGAAGATTTATATTGTTGTTAAATTTATCTCTGGTTCGTTAAATTTCGGACAAAATTTAGTTCCTATTAATATAAACGCATTAGGTGAAGGCAATAAAATCGAAGTGTGCCAAAGATTACTATTAGAATATGCGCAAGAATTTAACTTAGGTGAACCTATCGATATTTCAAGAGAAGAAAGTGGAGACGGTTCTGCCTATATCGTTAAACAAACATATACACAACCACAAGTAATGAGCAATTTCAATGAGAGCTGGAATGAATTTCGTTCATTATTTTTCATGTCTGGAACGTTCCTATTAGGAAAAGACAGCATTCCTATCGTTGGTATTCAATATTTTGAAAGTGCAGACGATAGTGAAGAAAAAGGAACGGAAATCCAATTTATTAGTAGTTCTTGGGATTTTTCGATTCAATTAGATTCACAAGGATTTTACGGAACGAATAGTAGAACAGAAAGTCGTTCTAAAATTGGAACGCTTACAGTTAATATTATTTCGTATTTAGTAGATAATAATTTGTGCAATAAAATTTTAGCAATAGCATTTAACGATATAGATGCAGTGCCGAATGGAATTAAAGAGAAATTCTATTTGTCAATTCAACTTGCGAATGGTTTTAGCGTTACTAAAATGCCATTTAGTTTAGCGCATGCACACAGTCCACAGAATTT
The DNA here is from genome assembly GCA_024685275.1 of Clostridia bacterium. Lineage (GTDB taxonomy): Bacteria > Bacillota > Clostridia > Christensenellales > DTU072 > CAG-1782. The sequence goes on along the minus strand of JAIKVY010000187.1, from coordinate 44,419 downwards.
AGGCGAATTTCCTCTCGCTAGTTTAACTTTCACGAATTAAGGTGGTTTGAGTATGGCCGACGAGAGACGAATCGTTATTGAACTGAAATTAAAAGGTAAGGGCGAAGGTGGTTTTGGTGAAAAGAAAGACACCGATTTAACCGACGCGTTACAAGCTATTGGTCATCCAATTAAATCGCTCGAAAAAGCAACGTTAGGTAAGAGCGCGTTTATATATTATATTTATAATCAAGTAAAAAATGGTGTAATAAATGGCGCAAGATATAAAGTTGGACGTTATTTTAATTTGACCGAAAACTATAAAGCAGAACAAGATTTAGAAAATACATTAAGTGTTATTGAACACACTGCTTCACTCGGTTCTTCTATAGTTAATGGTGCTGTGGTTGGTTCAACCGTTGGCCCTGTTGGAACTGCTGCAGGCGCAATTTTGGGAGCGGGTTTCTGGGCAGGCAATACTGGAATTAATGCTTTAAAATCATGGGACGCTCAAAACAGGGCATTATCAACCACAAGAATTCAAGCTGGATTCCAACAAACTAGATTAGGCTTAATCGATGATGGAAGGGGGACACAGAACTAATGAAATTAAAATGTAGAATTCACGAAACAGATTATGACATAGTTGCTGGTGCCACTTTTAGCGATGAATATAATGAAACATTGAACAGTGGTTCGATTGTTTTAGACCATATTTCAAAAATTAAGAAATTAAAACCGTATGACGATGTATATATTTGGAATTCGGACGAAGAATTTGACGGTTATTACAACATTGGTGATATTTTAAGTTTAGAACAAGCGCACGCGAATATATCCTTATCATTAAATGCAAATTTTAAACCGACAGACCTTTTTACGAACCGAACTGGACAAATTTATGTCGATGCAAATGAAACCGAATTTGCACTTTCTGGTGAGGTTATGTCTATTTGGTGCTATTTAATGTTTGACGCTCCACTTTTGGCCGAAAGATATACAATTAAACCAATTACGTTACAGTTCAATATGAATTTAACATACGACGATACAAACGTCGTTGGTTATTATAAATTGCCGACAGTTAATACAGATATCGACTTAGAAAAAGGCGTAATGAAACTAACTAAAGACGAATCTATTGGTCAAGTTGCGAGTTTGCCAGAACATATCTGGGTTAGTTTTAAAAGAGTTGTTTCTACTCTTCAAGAAAGACAAAACGGAATTATTATCGATGCAGTTGCTAACGAATTTATTGGTGATGATTTGAATGTTTATGAAACGAGTATTCAGTTTGATAGAATAGTGGATCAAGATTTTTCTACGTTAGGAGATGGAGACGAAGTTTATGCCTATACTCAAGCATTACCTAACGATATTCCAATTGATTCTGTGGAAATAATTAATAGTGAAATTACTGGTACGATTAATTATGTAGTAGAAGATTTATATTTAGATACCAGCACAAGACGATTTGTGTTTTATGGTTATACAGAACAATTGCAGCAAGATACTTACACAGACATTACAGTAACTTATTCATATCAAAATGTTATTGCATATAAAATTTTTGAAATTCATCCATTAATATATCTTGGAGAAACAACAACTTCAATTTCTGCAGGAAGTACAACCAATACTATTGATATCGATGGTATTTCTGTTTTAGTTACTCCCGGCAACGTTGCTTTATATAACGGAAACTATTTTGAATGGGACGGAACTATTTGGCATGCTTCTGATATAAACATTAATCATTTATATGCATACGGGGAAAGGCATAACGCATCTTATGGAACTTTCGTCACAACTGGTTTGAGTGAAAAACAATTATTATCCATTAAAAACCTACATATAAATGGTATGGTTAAAGGTTATAATTGCACATTAAATTTAGTTTATGCCAGTAAATTTCAAGGTGGTGTGTTTTGGTTATTTAGCACAGACGAAGACGAACCGAAATATATTTATTGCACATTAAACTTAGTTGATTCTGAAACAAATAGATGGGTTTCTAATAGTTTCCTTTTCGGATTGCAAACACCCAACGAACCAATTAGCATTTCTGAAGATACTGGTGGTGAAATCTTAAATAAACCAGAAGACGTTAGTTATACTTTAGTTGATGACGAATCTGGTTCTGGATTTTACTATTATTTCGATGTATTAAATAATTACTTCTATGACGTGCGTGTAACAATGTATGAAAAACAAAAATTACCAAAGTTTTTCAAACATTTATTGGTTTTCAATTACAATGCACAAATGGTTGATTTAGATAGAAAAAACTATAAATATACAATTGATTTAGTAAGCGAAACAAAACGACTCGAAAAGACAGTTTTGCCTAATGTTTCGATTACTCAACCAATTGCAGTTGGATATAAAAAGAGAACAATTAAATATTATTTGCAACAATTACTAGACTTATATTCTCCAAAAATTAAAAAGGATATGGGTAACGGTAAGTGGGATTATGTAAATAAATACGCTTTAGATTTAAGAGAACCAGACGAAATTGACGCGAGCGATCCATTAACTGGAACTCCTTTAAGCGCGATTTTTAACGATAATATTTACGCTCCAGAAATGGCCTTAACAGCTCCGACATTAAGAGAGGCAATATCTCGTTTAATGATTGTTAAGGATTGCATTCCTGTGGTTAAAAATGATGTTATCTATGCTATGAAAATTTCGGATACTCACGGAAATTATGTATATGATAACAGACACACATCGTTTGTTAATGAAAGTATGGAAGGTTCGGAATATTCCACCGCTTTACGTAGAGAACATGAAGGCGCAATTTCGCAAAAAAATACTGCGCATCGTGTCGAATATTTAGGATTTAGAAATTCTACAAATGCTTTAATGACTTTAGAAAATATGGAAGTTGAAACGCGCTTTCCTATTTATAAAATTAATAAAATGTTCATGTGTTATTATAGGAAAGTTCCAGTTATTGATGTGAATGGTAATAGTGTAACAAGAGTAATTTTGGTTAAACAAGATATAACTGATTTAATTTTGCAAAATGTGGTTCGAAATGCGTTGCCAGCAGACTGGACTCAATATCAAAGAGTTTCTTGTTATGATGATATGAAAAAATATCGACTCTTAACTTTAGGATTTGATATTGGTTCAACAAAAATTACTGGTTGGGGACAAAGTTTTTCTTATATTTCAGATTGGTTGGGTTGGGCTAAAGCTACATATACTTATGTCGAAATAATTATGACGTTTTTGGATGATTTCTTTCCATATGGTATTGGTAGACAGCAATTTTTAAATGACGGAGAACAAGTAGACACTCCTAATTTAAAAACTTGGCAAGAAATGATGGTTACTCCAGCTTTAGCAGAAGATGAAGAACGTTGGTCTAACTTAAATATCAATCCAATTGCCACAATATTAAAATCATTATTCTTTGAAATAGATTATATCGGAATGTATTCTGGCGCAATTATTCATACAAAAGACAATGAAGACGAAGACGATTTCGAAACACCAGATAATAGTTCCAGTTCGTTATCTATCTTAGAGGTTGATGGATTGCACCAAAAAGAAAAAATTAATAGATTAGCAAATCCTACAAAGAGTTGGAGTGCAAGATATTCGGATTATAACGAAATGGACGGTTCGTTTAATAACATTTTAGGTAGTTTATTTGTCGACGCAGAAAACGAACAACCAGTTATTATTTTCCACAGAGAATATCAAATATATGACGATTGTGTTTTGTGCAATTTTATCGGTATGTATGATTACGTAATGAGAAATTACTTCACTTCCGTTTTTGCAAAATACAGAACATATAGTTACGCCTCATATACGGAAAGCATTGATAGAAAAGAAAATGATAAATATAGTGTTATTTTAAATAAAGATGCTCAATATTATGAATCCGATTCTATGGAAGGTTCGTTTATGCCTTCTAAAATTTTATCTGGTTTTTCTAAAAGTGGAATTGATAAAGAGTTGAAAGCCGCAAACACCAATACAATCAATGGTGGTTTCTTTAGATTTTATAACGACTCGAACGGATATGATGAGTATTGGGGAGACGTGAATAGTTTCGTTTCTGGTTATTCGTTGTGTTTCAATTTAAAAATGTTCGACGCGATTACTGCCGGTTTGTTTATTTCGACATTAAATTGTTATTATGAAGATAATGGTGGAAATAATATTTATGTTGGTTCACAACAAGACTGGTATGTTATGCCTGTTGAAAGCAAGGCAGATGGTTTCTTAAAATCTGTTGGTTTCTATTTTGGACATTTTGGTAACGATTTAGAAACAGTAGATGGAGAAGACCAAGCAAAAGAAAAATATAATGAATTATTAACACTTCCTAAAAAAGCACCTACAATTTCATCAATTTGGACTGTAATTCCAAATGGTTTGAATTACAGAATTTCTGATACAACCTTCGGAAAAATGTATGATTTTTGCAAGGATAATAAAGAAATTATTGATTATACATTACAATATGAATTAATTAATTATGATAATGATGACGTAGTTTTTTCCGAATGGTTACTTAAATTAAGTGAATTTGGAGATTATGTAAAATTAACGGAAGATACAGATGTAATTGATGCGTCTTCTGAACAAATTCTTTGTTATACTTATTTCGGTTCTCAATATGTAAATTGGAATGCAATTCAAGCTGCATTAGGATATAACGGAAATACATATGAGCATAAAATTGTTATTAGAATTCCAGATAATGTAAATCCATCAAGTTTAAATCCTGATTCTGAAACTGGATATAAACATGTATTTGCTAATGCGTTTAATTCAAAACCATATAGATTTGTGTTTCAAGTAAAAGTGGAATATTTATCATCTTTAATTCCTTTAATACCTGATTATGTTTTAAAACGTATTTATGAAATAGTTCGTCTTTCTACAAAAACCAACATTTTATCCCTTGATATTTATTACAAATTATTATCGGTAGAACACGCTACAAGCGATTCAATTACTGTTAACGTTGAACAAACAATCAGTTTCGGTGGAATTGTGGGTGAACAAATAGAAGATGCTCTTGATAATATTTCAAATGGAAACGGCAATATTGTCATAAAAGCACCAATAACTTTTGAAAAAGTATCAACCGTTGGAAGAACTGGATTTGTTGATTATTATTGGCATGGTCAAGGTGCTTTCAATATAACGCAAGAACTTGAAAAATTTAGATATATTTGGTGGGTTGATTTATTAGCTTCAATAGCAGAAGGAATAGGTAAAACATTCAATCTATTCTTGTATGGCACAACCAATGGAAAATATTTCCCTAAAGGTTCAGAATGGAATAGCAAGTTAGCAGTTAAGAATTCTCAAATTGCTATCGGTAACATTTCGAAAAATCCAAACATCTTCACCTATCCACAAACCATGTATATTCTCGTTTCGGATCAACCCTTAGAGCAAAGTCTCGTTTATATGCAGTTAGATAAGGATAATTTACCAGACGGTTTCAGAATTATTGAAGTCGATGCGACTCGAATCTTTTCATTACAATACGATACAAACGAAAACGGACAATTAATTCCTTATATATTATTTAATTATGACGAAGCATTAGGAACCGAATATCAGTCAGTTCAATATTGGTATTATGATTATAATATCGGTGGATATGGAAATTTAAGCACTGGAGAAGACGATTCTGGCAATAATTACACATCACAAATCAACGGTGACAATTTACTTCATTTCGTTTTCGGTATTAATAAAACATATAGTCAGGGCAAAACCGACAGAATTTATATTTCTACAATGAAACATAGAAGCAAAAAAGTTTATAATGCTTTACATAGAGAAATCGGAACGGTTTTGAACTGCAAGAACAATCCAGACGATTACGGTGAACAAAAATTCGAACCGATAGATAACGAATAACAAAAGGAGAACAGTTAAATGAGTATCGATATTTTCCAATCCAGAAGTGGTTATAACGTTTTATGTCGTTGGTGGTCACGGAACGAATCGGATGATTACGAGTCGGACGAACTCGTAATGAATCGTATTCCTTCCGGACAGTTTTTTGCCAAAGAGATGAACGCGGAACAATTAATGAAAATAAACTTAGGTGGTTCGTTTAGAATTGACGCGACACATATTACTATTAAAAGTCCAGATAATTTAATAGGAATTAAAACGGACGATTTAATAGAGTATGAAGACGAAATATGGCGAATTACTAACGTGCAGAAAATAAAAGCTAAAAAACAGAATAGTTTTTTCATGGCCGATAAGAACTGTTCGCATTTTTGGTATATTGAATTGAGAAAATAATAAAAATATTTTAGAATAAAAAATAGATAAACAAAGAGGTATTTATATGTGGCTATATTTTAATGAACAAGGACAACTTCTAAAAAAATTAGAGCATGGCGAACATGCACGTGTTGGAACGACACAATTTTCTATTTTTGCAGTATTTGAAAACATTACTGTGGATAATATTGGTAACACAATTGCTACTATTAAACTAAAAAAACCAGATTTAACCGGTTCGGAATATCCATTATTGTTAATGGAATCCGTTTCGCAAGAATTTGAATTAATCGGTTCGGAAAATGCCAATAATGTTTTGCCATTTAAAACCAGTGACAGTCCTTACGTTGGTTTTAAATTTGATTTTGCCTCTTTTTTAGAAAATCAAGACCTACAAGTTTTATTAGATACTCCAGGGTTATGGGAAGCCACCATTACATTGGTTAGTTCTAATAATTTATTGAACGTTCAAGGTGTTGCGACATTCGAAGTTCAAGGGCAAGCACAATCTCAAGATGAAACATTACTTAGTTATGATTTAGCAATGCAACAAATTTTAACTCAGTTAGTTAATAAAATAGATAAAATTGACGGTATTGTTGCAATTGAAAGTCAAGGTTCTAGCATTTCTAGTTATGAAGACGGACAAATATTTTTCGTAAAAGAAGAAAAGATTTTATATATTAAAGAAGATGACGCGCTAGTTCCTTATGTTGAAGCGTTATTATTTAAAACGGCCGACGACGAAACAACAGTTCGAGATATTGGTATTGGCGTTCATATCGTTCGTTACTCTGGTAATAATTATTTAACTACATTCAGAGCAGTTGGAACCTCTACTAGATTTGAAATTATGACATTAGGCAATTTCAATCATAGATGGACTGGAACGACTCTTAGAACAACAAATTTTGCCGATTTGTTAAGTGACGAATATAGCGATGATTTCTTAACTTATTTAGATTCGGATTTATCCAATTATTACACAAAATCTGAAATCGATAGTGGTTATGTAAGTTTAAATAACGATCAAACAATTTATGGCAATAAAACTTTTGGTGGAAGCGCGACTTTTCCAAATGCTACTTATATCGGAAATGGTTTATATCCAGTAGGTTCGGTTGCATATCTTGGCTCAACAGGTCATAGATTTCAAGCGTATATAGATGGTTTAAATGTAAATAATTGGGCATATTTTACTTGCTCAATTCAAGTAGCTAATGCAAGCATATGGGCAACTGGAAATAATTGCACTATTTCTGGATTTAGTATTACCACGCCAAACATTAGTTTAAATAATTACGGTTATATAGGCGTGGACGAGTGGAATAATCCTTATATAAATTTATATGGTCATGGTTATGTAGAAGGTATCGATAGTTTTGATACGAATAAATTATCAGTTCATAATTCCTATATTTGGACTGGTTATGATGAATACGACGAAGGCACAGAAACATGGGTTCACGAAGCATCGGTTTATTACTTCCCTGATTTCGAATATGATGCTCAAACCTCTCCGTATGCAACCATTCACCACGGTGAATTAGTTGTTCCAAAAACGGATAGCAACACCTTAGCAACAATGGCGGACGTTAATGCTAAACAAAATGCTTTAACGTTCGATAGCACTCCGACTGAAAATTCAACCAATCCAGTTACTTCTGGTGGTATTTATAACGCAATTCAAACCGCCGTTTCTGGTGCATTTGAATATAAAGGAACTGCATCAGTTGCGGATATTAACGCTTTGGGTACATCTGCCACGAACGGTTCTATTTATCAATTAACCAATTCTGGCACAATTACCTTAGGAAGTTTGGCAGTTTCGGCTGGTGATAGTGTGATTTGGAACGGAACTAGTTGGGATAAACTTATTGCTGCAGTCGATTTAACTGGATATGTAACAACCAGTGATTTAGCGACAGCATTAAGTAGTTATGTAACGAGTAGCAGTTTAGCGAGTACGTTGAATAGTTATGTAACAACCAGTGATTTAAGTACCGAATTAGGTAGTTATGCAACAACTTCTGCATTAAATAGTGCAGTCAGTGGATTACAAGCAAAGCTCAATTACGTTGGAATTACCGCAACTTCAATCAGTCAAGGTGGTTTAACTCCAACAACAATCGTAATTGGTGGAGTCGATCATACAGTGGTCGATGGCGATGTTGCAAAATATGACAACACTTACTTTGTCTTTAATGGAAGTAGTTGGCAAACACTCGCAACCGATACAAATACAGATACAAATTACTATTATAGTGATGGTGGTTGGTCTGGATTAACATATACTTTAACTGGAAACGGTGGAGCAAGTGACATTTCTATTACAATTCCTAGTAGTGGTTCAATCACTTCTGGAAATGATGGTTTAGTGACTGGTGGAACGGTTTATACAGCGTTACAAGATTATGCCACAGAACAATACGTTGATACACATATTACTGCGGCAATTACTGGTATTTATAAATTAAATGGTTCTGCAACTGTGAGTGCCTTAAATAACTTAATTATTCCAGATGCAACAATGAACGGAAACGTTTATAACATGACCGATTCTGGTGATTTAAATAACAGTTCTGGTTATGGTGGAGTTACTTCAGTTTTAACTGGTGATAATGTCGTATTTGTTTGGAATAATGGTAGTTGGTACTGGGATAAACTTGCCGCGACAATCGATACAAGTAGTTTCGTTACAAATAGCACCGTAGCGAGTTCGTCCACATTAGGTTTAATTAAAATTGGTTATGTCGAATCTGGTAAAAACTATGCAGTTCAATTAGACGCGAACAATCAAGCATTTGTTAACGTTCCATGGACAGATACAAACACACACATTAATTTATTATGGTTAGGTGAAACAAGCACCACAATTAGCAATGGTGACCAAACCACAAGCATTACGATTAATAATCTTCCAGTTCTTGTATCAGAAGGTAATATCGTTAAATCTGGGAACAGTTTCTTTGTGTTCAATGGTTCTACATGGCAAACATTAGCAGTTGATACAAATACAACATATTCAAGTTTGAATGCGGTTAATGGCGGAACTCAAGTTTCATTAGTCACAACTGGTGAAAAATATACATGGAATAATAAAGGAACGGTTAGTTCCGTTACAATTAATGTCGGTACTGGTTTAGCAATTAATAGTTCGGCTGCAATTACATCGGATGGTACCAGAACAATTAGTATTGCTTCTGGTTATAAATTACCAACCACTGCCGAATGGAACGATAAACAAGATTTATTAACTGCTGGAACAAACATTAATATCAGTTCTGACGGAACTATTTCAACCACAAATCAAGGCGATACGTTCAAAATCGCAACGAATGTTTCTTCATATTCTTTGGCGCATGGCGTTTCGTATATGATTCGTATTAGAGGCAATGGTTATGTAACAATTAACGGAAATAACTATTACGGAACGTTCTTCTTAACTCATTACAGTACTCAAACAACTGATACTGGAACGGGATTTGCAGGACAGTACGGTGATTCTTATGTAGTAGATATTGCCGGCCAAAGAGTAACATGGGATAACTTAACTCTAGGAACCGGTTCTCCAAGTTCACCATCTAATAGGTCGTTAACCATTTCTTGTACTGGTGCGACTATGGATATTTATGAAATTCAATAACTAACGTTTGCGAAATTCAATAAATGTTTACGAATTAACATAAAAAATTTATAATTAATTTAAGAGGTATTTAATATGTCAGTTATAGGAAAGAAACCGTTCGTTAATAAAATTATCGATTCGTTAAATAAAAGCCAAGTTTCAACCGTTATTGGATTGCTCGACAATCTCGGTGAGGTTACACACGTTTCGTTTAAAACATTATCGGACGCAAATAAAGGAATCAGTCATGTTGTGTTCAATTTAGACGAGGTTCAAAACAAAAATGTTGAAGGCATTTTAATCTATATCGATTCTTCTCACTGTGGATTATTTAGTTTCAATTCAACTTCTGGAAATATGCTTGAATTTGAAATCGATCCAGTCGGAAAATCATATATTCAACAATATGAGCATTTAACAGTCGAGAAACTCAGACAAGTTTGTGGCGATAAGGTTGCAGATATTGAGGTTGGAGACGTAACTGCTGATGATATTAATTCTGGAACGGCCGAAAACGGAAAGGTTTTAATGGCTGATGGTAGTGGTGGTTCGGCATGGGGTTGGACTACACCGAAATATTCAGTTACCAATTTAACCGATTTAACTGCGGCTCAATTAGCATCATTAAAGGTTGGAGAAGTAATCCAAGTTGGTGACGTTGCATGGGTTTGCTATTATAATGATATAGGTTCTCAAACATTAGTTAGCTTGGGTGAACTTGATTTAGGAAAATATAAAACTGCTGATTATATTCAAGGAACAGGTTGGTCATATAAGGAATATGATTTGAGTAATAAAGCGTCAGTGTATGAAATTAATAGTGATTCTTTCCTTGTCGAAGGTAATGCTTTCGACATCGAAGAATTTGCAGGTGTTAAAGAAGGCGATATCATTCTAAATGATTATGATGCGTATACTTTTTACATAGTTACAAAAGTAGCTGCAAGTGACATTAGCATAGCTGGTTTAGATGAGGAAAACACTGTTATAACAGTTCAATTTGTAAAAATGCTACAAGGTGGTGACTACTATTGGCTTGTCGATGGTGTTTATACAACAAGCGCAGGCACTAAGTTGTATAAGCATCATATTCAAATGGATGACACTTATGACCATTATGTTGATTTTTATATTATTTCATGGCAATCTACTGCATATACTTTTGATGATTTAAATACTAATATTAGTGTAGGTAGAGATGCTATTATTATTTCAAAAGAAATGAATGATTTGTGGCTTTTTCTCCCAATGAGTATTAATTATGATCCAATAAATTTAGAGCTTTATGCTACTGAGAACGGTAGTAATGAGGTAACTATTGCTTTCGATGCAGACCCAACACTCACAGACAATGTCACACCACTCTAGGAGGTAAAATATGAAAAATAATAAATTACAACCAAAACCACGTGAATTATGCTTCTTCTACAAAACTGCAGATGGAAGTGGATGGATCGGAGATTACGAACCAAGACACGATAATTCTTTAATTCAAATCACAAAGGAAGAGTGGGATGCACACATCGAATCGATGAAACGTCCAGAACCAACCGAAGAACAATTACATCTCAAACAAATTCGTTCACAAATCGGTCAACTTAAACGTGATTTATCCGATACAGACTGGGTTATCGTAAAAATAGCCGAATCAACCGATGAAGATGAAATCGCATCGTTGCGTTCCAAATACGCAAGCGTAATTCAAGAACGTAAACAAAAACGCGCATTAATCAACGAATTAGAACAAGAACTTGAATAATCTCTTTCTATATTAAATTAAGGAACTTGAATAGTTCCTTTTTTTATATATAATAAAAGTGAGACGATTTTAAATAATTTTAGTATTTACGAGGTATTTATATGATAGGACAACCACAATTCGTCACAGTTGATGACTTCAATAACTATTGGGGAATGAATTTACGCAATCTTCTCCGTTCCAATGATAACGAATCCGTTCAAGCAGAAGGTTTTCTTGCTCGTGTGGAAGATCGTTTAATGAATTGGATTGATAACAACACTTTTAGACGTATCAAATATACAGAATTATCCAAACTTCAATACGAAAACTGGCAAAAAGCAATACTTACTCAAGCTATGTATATGCTCAAAAACGGTGATTTAGGTATTGAAAGTGGTTTTGATATTGAAAACGGTATCAAAGTCCCTCGTTCCGATTTGGTTGAACTCGAAGTATGCCAAGCCGCTATTGATTATCTCAGTAACGCTGGATTGTTTAATTTGAACGTTAAAAATCGTCCTAGAACGTTATCTGGCTTTATGGGATTTACCGATGTGGACGCTTACGTTCCAGGTGGAGAACCATCTACACCAGTTCAACCCGGCCCGAATGTGATTACTGGCATCGGTTGGACAGAAGACTAATCAAAAAACTGATTAATTAATTAAGAGGAGAATATTAATATGGCAGAAAATAAAAGAGTTACATTACATCCATTATTACCAGATGGAACACCAGACCAATCGGTTAATTTATATCCAAAAACATTAGAATCTGGTATTGTTAGCGACGCAACTGGTGAACAAGTTAATCTTCAACACGAATTAGTCAGTGGTGAAAATATTAAGACTGTATTCGGTTCGGATTTAGTCGGTTCAGGTAACGTTGAAGCAGATAATAATTTAAATAACGTTTCGGAACGCCCTGTTCAAAATAAGGTTATTACCGAAGCGTTAAGCGATAAAATGAGTAAAACCGTAGCAGAAACGGTTAATGGAAGAAAGGTTTTTAACGACGGAATTGAAACGACTGGCGTAGAAGCGGATAGCGTTATGTCAGAATTAATAATTGTTGAAGACGTTTTAAGTTTATCTACGTTAAATGGTGGAGCACATGTTAACGGAAAAATCTTACCAACAATAACAGAAGAATTCGATATTGGTTCACCAACACGAAAATATCATAACGTTTATATTAGCAATGTTATCAGTGATGGAACACGTTCGTTAAAAGTTAACGAAATTGCAAAAAAATCTGAAGTTACTGCCGAAATCGATTCGAGATTAACTGGTGCGTATGTGATTAAAGGAACAAAAACCGTTGCCGAAATTAACGCATTGGATTTAAGCACGCTTGTAATCGGTTGGGTTTATAACGTTTCGGATAGTGGCACAATTAATCAAGGTGGAATATTCGTAAATCCTGGAGATAATATTGTTTGGCTCGGTTCAGACTGGGACAAATTAGCTGGGACTGTGGATTTCAGTAATTTTGTCGAAAAAACCAGTGATATAAATAAAGTTTACGGAACGGATAGTTACGGAAATCAAACAACCGTATCGTATGGAAACGAAGCGAGCGGAAACGCAATCGTTCAGAGAAAAGGCGATGGGCAAATAACCGTATTGAACAGTCCTATAGCGGACAGTGACGCTACGTCTAAAAAATATGTGGACGATAGTGTTGAAGAGGTTCGTGCAGTAGCGGAAGGGAAATGCAAAAGTTATATTTTAAGTTATCAAACCACTATTGCATCGATAAAAAGTAATGTAGGTGCACTTGCTCATTTCTATGTTTGGAACGATACTTCTAAAGAATGGGAAGATAAGAAAACAGAATTAGCAGATGGCGATTACGATAATGTTTCTCTCGTTAATGGTTCATTAAATTCTCAAGATAATTATATTGCTTCAACCGCTTATATAGTTTTAGGAACTTATACTGGTGGTGGAACCGTTTATTATATGGCAACCTTAACAAGTTCTGCGTTTAAGAAAGGCGATATTTTTCTTATTATTGAAACAGATGTTCCAGATAGATGGTATGGTGGTGGATTACCAACTTATTTATACAAACTTGAAACTTCTAAAGTCGATTTAACTAATTATTATACAAAATCTGAAACGGATTCATTGTTGAACGCCAAAGCCAACGATAATTCTGTCGTTCATTTAGCAGACGCAGAAACAATCACTGGCGATAAAACATTCCAAAACGGTTTGAAAGTCGGTGGCAATTCTGGTGTGAACCAAATCGGCCTATGGAATCAAGATACGGAACAATACGATTATATTTATGGTGGAACAGACGGTGGCGATTTTGCTTTTCCTTCCACGAATAAGTTAGGTATTGATAACGAATTAAAACTAAACGGTGAATTAACCGGAAATGTTTTAGGCAAATTGCCAATGTACGAAATAAATGTACAAAATACGAAAGTTAAGGAATTTATCAGTAATCATGAATTAAGTGGAAGACCATTTATATTTTATGACGGACAATTAAGTTTCTATACGATAATAACTGTTCTTAATAATTATATTTCGTATAGCATATATGAACCTGTAATGAATATATTATGTCAAGACGATATTCAAAACGGAACTAATACTAAATTCGAAGATTTGTTTCACGGTGATCAAGATTCATTCCAAATGACCAGTTATATGACAACTACTATTTCTGCGTCGTCTACGGATGTTCAATATCCTTCCGCTAAAGCTGTTTACGATTTAGTTCAAGCATTGAAACGTAATTCTTTCATGTCAGTCGATACAACCACTTATCCAACCCTAGCCGATTTCTTGGCAAGCACAGGCGAGGAGGGTTATTTATACCTTTATCCTGTTGATACAAGTGATTTAACCAAAGGTTATAAGCAATACATTTGGGAAAATAGTAGTTGGGTTTATATGGGCGATACTCAATTAGACTTAACGAATTATCCAAGAAAAGACCAAAACGAAACGATAACAGGGGAATGGACTTTCAGTGATAATACAACTTTTGGAATTGACAAAAAAATCAAGTTTTCCAATACTCAATATATTACGGGAAATAATAGTGTTTTAACTCTTGTTAGTGATAATGCAAAGATATTTTTGGGCGAAAGTGCTGGTGGTTTATGTCCTATAACCACAGGGTCTTATACACCGAGTTTAGGTAGTAGCACTTACAAATGGAAAGACTTGCATTTAAGTGGAACAATTTATGCAAGTACATTAGAGCCTGAAAGTGGTTCATTAACTTTAGGAAAGTCTGGTCAGGGAGTTATTTCTAATGGTAATTTCTATCCAAGTCAAACAAATTATAGAGATTTGGGTACTTCAACTCGTTTATGGAAAGACTTATATTTAGGCAATGCACTTAAAAACAACAACGCCACCTATGGCATAACCTTACCAGATATGACAAGTTGGACTGCCGACAAAGAAATTGCAACAACCGATTATTTTGGGTTTAAAACTTTAACGGCAACCGATTTTAATTCTTTAACATCTACTGACAAGCATAGTGTTTTAACAAATGGGTGTGTTGTAATTGGAGATGTTAATGTTAGTGGTGGAACAATTAAAAACCCTGTTTTCTTTCCATTAACGAGAGAAGTGAATGGTGCATATTATGGAACTATATTATATAATAATTACTACGGACAAAGTGCTTTTGACACTTACCAAATATATAATGGTGGCACAGTAATAACTGTAAACCCAACAAAATTATTAAATCTCAATAGCGTTAAAACATTTAATAGCAAAGAAGTTCCCGCCAACCCATCTCTTTCAAGTGGCGATATACCACAACAAGTCATTTATGACGCTGACAACACTTTGAAATACACAAATGTAAGTGGGTTTAAGAAAATAAAATATAGTGATTATCAAGCATTAACAAGCGAAGAAAAACAAGCATTATTAGATGTCGGTTGTCAAATTATTGGCACATTAACTATGAATGTTGGAGGTCAAACTATTGTCAACCCAATTTTGTTTCCTCGTAGAAACTTTAATAATTCATATTCACAAGGGGTTGTTATTGGTGGCTCTACAACAGGTGCGCCTCTTATTGGAACTTATGAGCAAGTTCACGGAGGGAATAATTTAACAACAAAATTATGTATGAAGTTGGGCGACCAAAACCTAACCATACCCAATTTATCTTCGCTAAATGGTTTAGGAATTAACTATTACAAAAACAATGTTTATCCATACACAACTTTAAGTGGAACTGAACTTAAATACGAAGAAATCAACAACATCTCAATTAGTGTCGATACAACTTTTACACTCGCAACTGCACCAAATAGCACTTATCCCGAATACAAAGCAAACATTACAAATACTGATAATGCCAATACAATTATAATTACCTTGACAGGCGTGAGCAAGATTAAGACTAACGATAGCAATATCACAATCGTTGAGGGAACTGATAGCACATTTACTATCCCTGCCGATAGTAGTGTTGAATTAAATATCCAAAATGGAAAAGCGATTGTCTTTAATTGGGAAGCATAGTATGAATAGAAGATTTTTACTTGAAAGTTTACTCAACCTTTTCAAATGGTTATCACATAGTTTTACTAATCTTTACAATTCGCTTATACCAAGTTCAATTAGTGATAAAGATGTTTTAGACAAAGCAAAAATGGTTAAAGTTTATGGTAATAGTGTGGTGGAAAATCAATTAGTTGATTATCAAACAATAAACACCGAAACAAAGAATGACATAACAAAAACAAATAATAACGACGGAACATTCACTTTGAGTGGAACTGCAAATGCTGACACAACTTTTACTTTTGCGATTGGAACTTGGGAAATAAATCATTATTACTTGATTTATGGACTAAAAAATTTTGGAATTAGTGGAAGCGTTTATTGGTATGATACTTATTATTCTCAATTTAATTCTTACCAAGATTTCATCTATCACCCAACAAATAGTTCTTACACGCAAAGAAGAATTGCATTATTTATAAAAAATGGAACACAAGTTAATTTTACATTTTGCCCGCAATTAACCGACCTTACTTTAATGTTCCCTTTCAATACCCCGACAAGTCTTGATGATGTAAGAGTTCAAGCATTATTAAATCGTGGATATATCGCTCATAACACAGGAACACTTAAAAATGTTGATATTGGGACTATAAGCACAAAAGATAGCAACAACCAAGCATTAGATACAATCTCTCTTAAATATCAAGGTAATGGAGTTGGAACTTCTAACGATACAATGGAAATTACAAATAGCGATGTTATATTCACTAAAAACTTTTCAAGTGTAGATTTAGGAACATTGGCTTGGAATGTTAAAACTAATAACGCAAATAAATGGTGGGCTACAATTTCAGGTAATAAATATACACCTAGTTCGTATGGCTATTTGCCAAATATAATTTGCACAAAATATCCAACTTCAATAGTAAGACTTGATAGCCCGTCGCAAGGGGATAAAACCATTTCTTACGATTATTATGGTAGTGTTTGTATAGAAGATAGTGCATTAAATGGTAAAACAGGTGTTGAAGTTAAAGAAAGTCTAAATGGTGTTATGCTTGAATATGAACTCGCCACACCACAAACCATTACGATACCACGAAAACATTTGGCGTGCGTAGATTTAGGAACATTGAGTTGGTCTATACAAAGTGCAGGAACAACCAACGAAAGAATATTTACTGATGATTTAACAAATCTAAAACAACCAAGCGAAACAACTGATGTTATCAATGTTTATATAAGCAAATATATAACCAAAGATTATGATAGTTCAGGTAGTCAAGATATGATTGTTTTTGGTTATCACGAATATCAATATGATAGATTATTCATTCGTGATAGTTCATTATTTGGTTTAACTGCACAACAAATAAAAGAAAAATTAACGGGCGTGTATTTGTATTATGAAACGATAAGCGAAGTTGCCGATATTACCGATACAATTAGTGTTGAAGCAGGGGGAACGATTACAAGTAATTGGTTTAGTTGGAACAAAAATCAACTTTGCCCCGCAAATAAAAAAACAGCCACAATTACTAGCGTAAATGTTGGCTATCAAGATAGAATTGCTAATGTTTGCGATATTATAAACGGGCATATATATTTGCTAACGATGTCTTTAAGTGGCGACTTTCCCTTAACTAATACGCAATTATTTTTTGGCGACGCAAGTGATTGGGTAAATGGTGGAACAAATAGAGTTATAGACCAAACGCAAACTAAACCTGCGAATATTTTAACTGCAAAAAAAGATAATACAGGCATAGATTTAATGACATACAACGCAGGTGGTAGTGTCATTAGTGGTATTTCTTGCGTTGTAGATAATCTACAAGTTATCGACCTCACACTTGCGTTTGGAAGTGGAAATGAGCCAACCTTTGTTAATGACCCCCGTATTCAATATATTTTATCTCTTGGCTATATACCAACCGACACAACAGGAACTCTTGAAAATGTAGATAGTAGGGTTTTACCTAATCTTGATGTGAAAGTGAAGTGCAAATAATATGCTTAAAGAATTATTCTATAAATGTGCGTATGAGGTTTATTTGTTATGATCACCAAACAAAACAATTCTTATATAGTTAAATCCGAATCTGGCAAAAAACTGTCCAAACCGTATCGGAAAAAATCGGATGCAGTTAAACGTTTAAGACAGATTGAGTATTTTAAGAGGAAAAATAAATAGGATCGGTTCAGTCCGATTCTTTTTTTAATTGAGATTGATAAAATAATTGACACGATTAAAAAAATCGTTTAATATAATAGCGAATAAAAGAGAAAAGAAGATTAAAAGAGGAGAACCAGAATGAGAATATGGCATTATAAGATACTTCCTTATTTACCAAATTCTCAGCTTTGACTTATTAGTCAATGGCGAGAATTGAATAGCATTTTTGTAAAACAACCTAACCATATTTTAATTAATTATGTGTATGAGTATAACAAATTAGAATTAGAAGAATATACTTGCTTGGTTTTAAACGAAATGATCAAACGCAAAATCAAAATTAGTTCACGAGATAATTTCTTAAAATATTTTAATTATAATCCCTTAGATTATAGTGTTGACTCAATAATAGGTTTTAGAATTCAACATATGAAAGATATGCTTGGAAATAACAAACTATTTAAAAATCATCACACCAACCGTTATCTCTTACAATGTTTCTATAACTTACAAGAGAAATACGATAGAGGACAAAAGGATTTTAGCAAAGAACAATATGAAAGATTAGAGGAGTTTGTGAAAAATGAAATATATTAGAACGAAATATGGAAGAATTGTTGATATAGAAAAGTTTATCAATGAAGAAAAAGACACACCTTATTATAAAGATTTTGAATTTGAAGAAATCTCAAAAGATGGTGTATTAAAATGGACTGCTATTGGAACTGAAAAATGTTCAATTAAAGACCAAATTGGAAGAAGATGTCATTTTTCCGCTACCTTAGATAGTGAAATTATCAAACAAGCCGACACTATTGAAGAATTGTGTGATTGTTTTATTGCGGTAGATAAAAATGGCAATTTGTGTGAAAACCCAATGATAGCAAAAGGGCATTGTTTCAAAAGTTTTTGTAATTATTATAAAGCAAATGGGATAGATGTTGATTGTTATTTAGCAATACTTACTGATAAAGGACTTGTTTATGTCGCAAAAATGAATGATAAAGGAGATTTGGAATTGATATGATTTATATAGAATTGCCTTTGTGGTTAGCAATATTATTTGCTATTGCATTTAGTTTAGTGTTATTACATTTATTGTTTGGTGATTTTATTGCAAAACTATTGATTAGATATTTCAAAGGAAAAGGAGAAAATGAAGATGAGTAAAGAATTATCGCCATTAGAAGCGTGCAGAATTATTAAGGAACACGACTTCCCTGTAATGATAGCAATTTTACCACCTATACCTGCGACAATGAACGGGAAAACTGAAAAAGACTTATGGAATATCATTGAAACTGCACTGAAAAGATTAGAAAAAATTGATAATCAAGATAACATTACTGGCATTATTGAAGAAGTACCGATTGGTGAAATATCCAAAAAACTCAAAGCATTAGATATTATTAAAGCACACCCAGAACAATTATTAGATATTATTGAAACAGATAATTATAACGAATATCTAGACCTTGATTATGCACCATCTCAATATATCACTGAACAAGAATACGATTTATTAAAAGAGGTGTTATTATGAGATTAACACATAAACATAAATATAAAGCCGATAATAAAAGATTTGTGTTTGATATGAAAGATTATCGCAAAGCGTGTCAAAAACTCGGTCAATTAGAAGACATTGAAGATGAGTTAGGCATTGATTTAATCACATTGTTTAAGGCATTGAAGAATGGTATTTGGATTAGAACAGATGATAGAATTGTTTTTCACAAAGCACCATATAAAACGCTTGCTGAAAACATTGGATATTTTAGAAGATTATTTGAAAAAGAGTATACACATAATTATGGCAAAACTTGGGCTTTAACAGAAGAAGAAATAAATTGGTAAATAAATATTAAATTAAGAAAGGAGCATTTCTATGGCAAACAATTTAGCAAAATATCGTGCAAAAAAAGGTTTAAATCAACGTGAACTTGGCGAAAAACTTGGACTAGGCGATGCAACTATTTCCTTAGCAGAACATAGCAAATTACCAGTCAAAACAGCTTTGAAAGCATCGGAAATTCTCGATGTAAATGTGTTCACCTTATTAGGAACCGATGTGTTACGTCTCATTCCAAAAACAGAAGAAGACAAACAAGCACTTATCGAAATTATTCGTAACATTTAAAGGAATTCAACATGGTTACAAAAAAGCAAATTTTAGCACAATTACAAGAACTCACAGACCTTATAAAATCGGACGAATTTAACCGATTAAAAAAGGACAGTGACGAACTGAAACGGATCGAATCGTTATTATCGCACATACACTTTAAAGTTAAGGACGTGCGCATAATAGACGAAACTCAATCAGTATTAATCACATACGAAATGCCTCGTATCGAACTGAAGTTAGACGATAAAGGCGAGTTCATAAAGGACGAATTCTTCTATGCCAGTAACATATTAGAATTAATTAGTTTGGAAGATACACAAAAAATTCAAACCGTCCTAGACAATTTTAAAGAAAGGAAGGAAAAGTAAATTGACTTTTGGAGAAAAAATTAAATCCCTACGAAAAGAACGCAATTTGACTCTAAAAGACGTTTCTGAAAAATCTGGATTATCCATAGTTTCTCTTAGTTTTTACGAAACGGACAAGAAAAAACCATCACTCGTAAATATGCAGAAATTAGCTACTGGATTGAACTGTGATTTTGAAGAGTTATACGAAGTATGGCAAGCGAACCAATAACAGAAAAACTAACTAACGAAAACTACCACAGTACCGAAATGAGAAAAAAATACTTAGGTTCTACACAATTCAAAGATTTCCTAGTGTGTGAAAAACAAGCGTTAGCGAAAATCAATGGTGAAATCGAAGAGAAAACAACCGATGCGTTATTATTCGGTTCGTATGTAGACGCCTATTTCTCAAACGAACTAGACGAGTTCATTAAAAATCACCCAGAACTGTTCAATGCAAGAACTGGTGAATTAAAAGCACCGTTTAAATCCGTTGAGACAGTTATCGAAGCGATTAAAAACGACGAAAAACTTCTCAAATATCTCAGTGGCGAACATCAAGTTATTATGACTGGAGAAATCGCTGGAGAACCGTTTAAAATCAAAATTGACTCATATTTTCCAGATAAACTCATAGTGGATCAAAAAGTTATTAAAGATTTAGAACCAGTATGGGTGGAAAAAGACGGAAAGAACGTCAGAACGGACTTTATTGACGCATTTGGGTATCTGTATCAGTCGGCCGTGTACCAAGAGATAGTTCGTCAAAATACTGGCAAAACATTACCGTTCGTCTTAGCAGTAACTACTAAAGAGGAAGTTCCTGCGAAGAAACTGATTAAAATCGACCAGGAATATATCGACGAAACACTGGAAGAAATAAAACGATTAGCACCGAGATTTGGCGCAATTAAACGAGGCGAAATAATCCCTGTTGGTTGTGGCAAATGCAGTGTGTGTCGAAAAGAAATGAAAGTCGAAGGAGTGGATAGTTATAAAAAATTATTCCACGAAGATATTATTGAATATTAAGAAAGGAGTTATACAGAATATGGCAGAACAGTATAGTCATTGGAGGGTATTGTGCGACCTCGAACATCTCAGAGCAGAATGTTTCGCACCAAAAGAAAAGAAAGTCCTCACAATTAAAGAAATTAAGCAAGAAAAAATCACTTCTAGCAACGGAGAATACGATTTAAAACCTGTTGCATACTTTGAAGAAAAAGTTTTACCTATGGTACTTAATGTCACCAACTGTAAAATGATTGAAAAACTTTACGGAACTGGTAATATTTATGAGTGGGTAGGCAAAAAAATTCAAGTCTTTGCAACCAAAACCAAAGTTGCTAAAGAAATGGTTCCATGCCTCAGAATTGAAGACGTGATTCCAACCACGAACGAAATTACTTATTTATGTTCGGTGTGCGGTAAACCAATCACAAAACAATTCTATGAAGCTAGTATTTCTAAGTATGGAAAACCTTATTGTAGTGAAGAATGCTTAACCAAAGATACAAAAGGCGAAGATTTGTTAGATGATTAATGAAGAAGCGCACGTAAATAAACAAGGAGAAAAGAACACATGTCAGAAGAAAAAGTAAGTGTATTAAATTTCGGTGAAGAATTTGATACTAATTCCGAATTCACCTTAATCGATGATGGCAAATATGAAGTCCTTATCGAAAAAGTCGAACCAAAAGAATCTCAAAAAGGTAACAAATATCTAAACGTTACTTTTAAAATCAGAGACGACGTCGACCAAGAATTTAAGAAACGTAAATTATTCTATCGCATCAATTCAAAAGAAGGCGATCCAACTGGTTACGATTTCTCAAGATTAAATAAATTAATTATTACTCAAAAGAATACTGCTAATTATAAAAAGTATTTCACTGATATTGATGAAGTATTGCAATATTTAGTTGGAATCCACTTAGTTATCACAGTTGAAACAGCTTTCGATGATTTCAATCAAAAAGATAGAAACAACGTTAAAGACTGGGCATTCGAACCTTCAGTTTGGGATACACAAGAACATCCAGTTCCTGCCGAAACAAAAGCCGAACCAAATCAAACCAAATCCAGTCCAATTAAAGAGCAAAAGAATACAGAAGTTCTAGACCTTCCAGACGCAGAACTCCCATTCTAATTTAATAAAAACCATCTAATCAGTGAGGTTTCCGAAATGGTTTGTAACTGACTAAAATGGAACGCAATATAACGAAAAGAAGAATCCTTTTTACTCTTATCCCCTATATTTGTTTGTATAATTTGTTGAATAAATGCATATGTTTCCCCTTAACTAGCAAATGACTACTATCAAATAATATTTCTATATCAAATTTTAACAAAATCTTCAAAACTCCAATCTTTTCACAATTATATTCCATTCTTATTCGTTATTGTTAGCTCACTACTAACGCGTTCCACCACATAGAGACGTAGCCAAATGGTAAGGCATCTGACTTTGACTCAGACATGTATTGGTTCGAATCCAGTCGTCTCTGCCAATAAAAAACCATAAAAATACACCCTAACAGAAAAGGACAAAAATTATGTACACACAAGAAGAACTAGAAAGTAAGTATCTTAGGATACCTCAAGAAATCAAACAAACTCGTAGATGGATTTGTTACAAAATTGAAATGCGCGATGGAAAACAAACAAAAGTTCCATACTGTGCAATTAATGGCGATTATGCTAAAAGTAACGATTCTTCTACATGGACCATATTTAGAGTAGCAATATCAGGTTGTGTCAAATTCGGTTTTGACGGGATCGGTTTTATGCTCGGTGAAGATAAACAAACTGGAATTAAATATTTCGGTATTGATTTAGACAACCACGAAGATGAGCAAGGAAACAAACCGATGACTCAAGACGATTTTTTTGATTTTTCTAGTGAATTTATTAATACATTACAGTCCTATACTGAATATTCACATTCTGGAGAGGGTATTCATATTATTTGTAAAGGTTCGTTACCAGAAGGCGCGAGAAGAAAAGCTGGTGTTGGTGTGGAAATGTACGATAAAGGACGTTTTTTCACAATGTCAGGAAATGTTATTCTCGATTTACCGATTATGGACAGAACCGAAGAAATCAAACCGTTATGGGAAAAATATTTAAATACCAAAACGGAAGAAAGCGTTCCAGAAGGTTTTAAAGGACTTATTTTCGGTGAAAACCGTGTCGCTAAAACAACGGAAATAAGCGTATCGAATATGTCCGATACGGAATTAATCGAAAAAATCCAAAACAGTCGTTTCGGTATGGAATTTATGGCGTTATATAATGGCGATATGTCGAAATACAAAAACGATCATAGCGCGGCAGATATGGCCTTATGTCAAATTCTAGCGTTCTGGACTGCGTGTGATAAAGTTCAAATGGATAGAATTTTCCGTAGCAGTGCTTTAATGAGACCGAAATGGGAACAAAGACGTGGTGTTGATACATACGGAAACATCACTTTAGATAATGCGATTTCCAAACAAATGAGTGTCTATACACCTGGTAAGGAAAAAATCACAATCATTGAAAACGTTCAGAAACCAATCGAATCACCAACCGAAATCGTGGAATACGATGAACGAAACGATCCGATTATTAAAACTAAAACAATTTTTAAAACTTATCCATTAACCGATACAGGAAATGCCGAACGTTTTTACGACCAATTCGGTGAAAATTTTAAATATAACAAAGATAACCAATACTTTATGTTCTGGAACGGTAAAACATGGACCAAAGATATTAAAGGCAATATTAGAAAATATGCTAATAAATTAATCGATGTGTTAGAAGCCGAAGTTAGAACAACTGAAGCAAGAATAAAAGAAGTGGCACAATCCGGTTCGGAACATAAAGAAGAGGATTTGCTCGCTTTAAAACAAATACAAGATGCACAAGTCAAAAACGTGAAGAAAGTCGCTAATAAGGCCGGAAAAGACGCAATGCTTAGCGAATTACAGAACTTACACGATTTACCAGTGGTTAACAGTGAATTTGACACACAAGATTATCTCTTAAATACTGACTCTGGTGTGGTTAATCTTAATACTGGCGAAATCAAACCTTTTGATAAGAATTTAAAACTATCTAAAAACACTAATTGTAAGGTGGATTTTTCCGAACCAGTAACATGGTTGAAATTTTTACACGACATTTTGGAACGTGGCAATCCAGAAGAAACCGAAGAACTTCTTGATACGCTTCAAATGGCATTAGGAGAATCCTTAACTGGGCGAACAAATAAAGACCATTTATTTATCATGTATGGAACTGGTAGTAACGGTAAATCCACATTTATTAAGGTTGTTAACGAAGTGTTCGGTGATTACGGAACCAGTATGAATTCGGACTTATTATTACAAAATCAAAACAGTTCTAGTCAGTCTAATGAATTCTCGTTAGCTGCTTTACTCGGTGCTCGTATGGTTTCTACGTCCGAAACTGCCGAAGGTAAGAAATTAGACGAAGTTATGATTAAACAAATGTTATCTGGTGAGAAAATGACTGCTCAGTTCAAATATGGGCAATCATTCTCTTTCCTTCCAACATTTTCTCCATGGATGAGTACAAACAACAGACCTATAATTCGTGCAACCGATTTTGGTACTTGGAGACGTATTTTCTATATTCCGTTCTTAAATACCTTTACTGAAGACAAAAAAGACGTGGATATGCCTAAAAAATTAGCGAAAGAAAACGCGCAAATTCTCGGTTGGATGATTAAAGGCGCAGTAAAACTTCATCAACAATATCAAGACAAACTTCCTAAACCAAAATGTTTGGAAGAAGCATTAAGCGAATATAAACAATCCTTAGACGTTATTTCCGCGTTTATTTTAGACCGTTGTATTCCGTTCCCTGGAATGCAAATTGAAGAACCAAGACTTTACCAAGAATATAAAGAATGGACTAAACAGAATAATGAATATTGTTTCAGTGAGAGTCGATTTAAAACAGAACTACCTAAAAAGGGATATAAAATCGAGAAAGATGCCAACCTCGGATGGGTTGTTCGCGGATTAAAAATGTCTGGCGATCGTCGTGGTTTGATTTTCGGAGATGAATAATTATGTTAATAGATAAGAAAGAGAGGTGATAATAAATGCTAAGGGATTATCAACAAGATATTTATAATCGCATACGTAAATCCTTATTAACTCATAAAGGCGTGTGTGCGGTTCTCCCTTGCCGATAACGTTCGGGAAAATCATACATTATGAAAGAAATTTGCGAAAAAGCTGCGTTAAAAGGTTCTAAGGTACTCGTTTTAGCACATCGAAGACTTTTACTCAGACAACACGCAAAAATCATTCAGAACGTCCGTCTCGAATCGGTTTTTACCGAAGTTAACCATCTCGGTGAACATGGCAAAGTTGACCTTATAATAATTGACGAAGCGCACATTTCTGGAGCAGAGTCATATCAAAAGGTTTGCAAATATTATGATTGTAAACGAATTCTATTTACGGCCACTGCAAAACGTTTAGACAACAAACCGTTATCGTTGGCAGATGAAATATTAAATGGAATCAGTGCCGACGAATTAATAGAACAAGGCGCAATATCTCATTACGATTTATACGCACCAAAACTCGATATAGATTTATCGAAAGTGTCTATGTCTGGTTCGGATTTCAACAATGAGCAACTAAGTAATGTAATGTGTGACAGAAAAATCTATGGCGACATTATCAAATACTATAAAGAACTAGCAGATGGTAAACAAGCAATAGCGTACTGTACCAATATTAAACATAGCGAATCGGTTCGCGACTTATTTATCGCTAACGGAATTTCTGCGGTTCATATGGACGCAAGTACACCAGATAAAATCAGAGACGAAATTATGCAAGATTATCGAAACGGAAAGTATCAGATATTATGTAACGTTGGTTTAATTTCAGAAGGCATAACATTACCAGAGTGTGAATGTTGCTTATTACTCAGACCGACACAATCCGAATCGTTATATATTCAACAATCATGTCGTTGTTTGACTCCTGCTAAAAATAAACGAGCAGTAATTATCGATTATGTCGGAAATTGTTACACACATGGTATGCCGACAGAAAAAAGAATTTATACATTAGACGACAGTGGACCACGAATTAGAAATAGCAGTCGTGAACCAGAAGTATTGTGTCGTGAATGCTCGAACTGTTTAAGAGTTTATCGTGGAACTGATCCAATCTGCCCGTATTGTGGCGCAAATAATGGACGTACAAGGCAACAAATTAAAATGGATAAAAAAGCCGAATTGGAACGAATTGAAAAAATTGAAAGAATAAATAGAGCGAAAGAACAAGGAATGGCAAAAAGTTATGAAGAATTGGTTCAAATCGGCATAAAACGGGGTATGAAAAATCCGAAAGGATGGGCTTGGTGGGTTTGGACAGAACGAAATAAAGGAAAAATTAAAATTGGAAAAAAATAAATATGAATATTAGTATGTTAAAAAAGTGTTATAATGTAAATGTATATAACACTCCGATTCTGATACTCGACCGGTCAAATCAGAGTGTTGGAAAAGGAGTGTCATATATGTATGGCTATATTTATAAAACAACAAATTTAATAAACAATAAATTTTATATCGGACAACACAAGAACAACAAAAATAATTCTTCATATTTAGGAAGTGGCAAAATTTTAAAATATGCTATTAATAAATATGGTAAAGAAAATTTTAAATTGGAAATTTTGGAAGAATGCGATTCTCAACAAAAACTAAATGAAAGAGAAAAATACTGGATTAAAATTTTAAAAAACGAAAATTGTTATAATATTTCTGACGGTGGAAATGGTGGAAATTTAGGAGAAAGCGTTAATTTTAAAATTTCCCAAACTTTAAAAGAACATTGGAAAAATGGTGTTGTTTTTCATCATGCCAATTCTGGTTTTAAGAAAGGTTGTATTCCGTGGAATAAAGGAAAACCCGGAACTATGCTAGACAAACACCATACTTCAGAAACTAGAAAAAAATTAAGCGAAATAAAAAAAGGAAGAACAATTCCTTTAACACAAAGAGAGGCACATAGTTTAAAAATGAAAGGACATCCATGCTCTGAAGAAACTAGGAAAAAAATGGGTTTGCATTGTGCTATGAAAAGACCAGAGTGTAAAGAAAAAGCAAGATTAACTAGACTTAAAAATTATAAGCAAAAGCATTGGATGACCGATGGCAAAAATGACAGATTAATTCTACTTAAAAATATAAAAGAATATGAAAATAATGGTTGGATAATTGGTCGTTCAAAAGGAACTAAGATTGGAGATAAAAATGATTAAAGAACTAACCAGAGAATTATTGAACCACTGCTATCAAGAAAAGAAAAAGTATTTTGAGTCTTACTGTGATTACGAACCAAACGATTACAATAAAGCAACATTGACAAAGAATGGATGAAAGAATGATATGCCAAAAAACGATAAATTAGAGCACGACATACAGAACGAAATCCGTATCTGGTGTGGCGAACACGATTTATTAGCAATTCGTATCAATGTAGGACTGTTCCTTACATTAAAAGGAATTCCAGTTAAATCTGGACCACCAGAAGGTTGGCCAGACCTACAAGTGTTTGATGATAACGGACACATAATATTTGTAGAATGTAAGGCGAAATATGGAAGAGCGAGAGAACAACAAAAGAAAGTCCATGCAGAATTAAGAAGAAGAGGATTTGTGGTATTAATGCCACACAGTTTAGAAGAATTTATTAATGAAATGGAAAGGTTAGGATATTAAATATGGAAAAAATATGTAACGCAAAAATTAAATACAGTTTCTTAGGAATGGACGAAAACGGTTCGATGTTTATCCAACTCGGATTTGACTGTGAATCAGGTACTGTTTCTTCTCGTTATGTGGATTTAATTGATTCTTATTTTATTAAAGAAATTCTAAACACACTCGAACTTCAACGTTGGGAAGATTTACCAAGAAAATTCGCTCGTATCAAAATCGATAATGGCAAAGTTATTGCGGTTGGTAATCTAATCGAAGAAAGATGGGTGAAATTATGAAAGATTTAGGACGAGAAGAACTGAAAAAATTATTCAAGGAAAATATATTATCTTCATTAAAAGAATCTGAAAAAAGAAATTTTCATGACGTAAAAATAATTTTTAAATTCAGTGATAATTCAGAATATCAATTTGAAGATGAAATGATTTATACATGTTATGGTAATATTTATTTTCATGACGTGGATTTAGGTTCGTGGAAAAATAATTATGCAATAAATATTATTATTAATAATTTACATTATGATTGTTTTTCCTTTATTAGAAAAGATTTTAAATTAGGAAAACCAGAAAGGGATCATCCTTCAGTAGACGAATATATATTTATTTATCATAGATTTGAAAATTAAGGAGAACAGATATGTCAAGATTAATAAAAAATAAGAAAATCATATTAGACGGAACTCTAACAATATCCGAAAAAGAAAAACTCGCATTTGAAAAACTCGAATACGTCGAAGACCTTATGGACGAATTCAAGTTGGAAAAAGTCGAAGATTTACGAAAAATAGTGGAGTTATACAGGGATATTTATAAAGTTTGTATGGAACATAAATGGGTGACAATACTAAAAGGCGATTTTGTTTCATATGATTGGCGTATGCCAGAATCGAATAAAACCGAATCGAAAATAGTAAAAATAAAAAGAACATGCAAGAAAGGATTAGAGGATTATGAACGAACAGATAAATAATATTATTGACCACATCAGAAAAGCGCATGAAGAAGCGTTAAAGAAAGGCATCGAAACGAACGCAATTATTATCGATAGGGACATTGCGTATTGCAATAATTTATATATAGACAATTGTGTTATCAATCCGATGATTCTTGGTTTGAAAATTTCTTATTCTGCAACACCATTACCACTTAATTCCAATTTTATATTATTTCATCAAGAAAACTGGGTGGATACAACTCAATCAAAATTACAAGCATTCCATCTCATAAAAGAAAAGAACGTTGATATATCTGTTCTTAAAAAATATGATTACGTGACGCATTATAATTTTTATCGTCGTTCCGGATCGAAACGATTAAATAAATCCGAATTTAAATTATTAAAAAATATATTATGACAGACGAACTAAATATCTACGGTGTGTTTCTAGGTGATATATATTTATTAAACTTCTATGGCGTTTTGGCGTTTTTCTACGTCAGTAAAACTAGAGAAGATACAGTGTTTCTAACCGAATTAGGAACAAAGAAATATAAAAATGGTGTGATGTTCACGAAAGGTATGAAAGCTGCGAAAAAACCATTAATAATTGTTAAGAATAATACATTTCGAAAAACAACGTATGAAGTTACTCCAAATAAAGATTTAACATTACCGATTATAATTACACCAGATTTACCAATATATAAAAAAGCACTGAAACGAACTGATTTAATTTACCCTGGAACGTATACAGCTTATCGCGTTTTGGATTATTACAATAAGTATTGGGTTGCAGAGGAAAATATGCCAGTAAATTCGGCATGATTATATTTGGTGAAAAAATTGACAAAATTAAAGAAAAGTTATAACATTGAATCACCAAAAGAAATGGAGTAAAATGATTTATATGGAAAAAGAAGAATACTTAGACTGTTTAAGAATAATGGCCGAATTAGAAGGTCAATGGTATATAGACGAAGAGGGAATATACAAATTTTTCCATCCAGAACAAGTATCACCCAAAGCAATTCGTGCTGCAGAATTATTAACAGAAAACGATAAAGAAGCAGACGATATTTGGGATAAATTTATTGAAATGTATGGCGCGAGTTCGTTTGAAGACGAATACACTGACGAAGATTAAATATGAAAGTTCAAAATAAAGGCGACATAGGAAATCCATATCACGACGAAAAAGGGCGTTTTACTCGTGCAACGGACGATAAAATTCCTTTTTTAGATGATGAAGCAACAAAAAGTAGTGGGTATTCAAAAAAAGAATATTTAGAAGGTAAAAATTGGCAAGAACTATCGCGTGTAAACGTAAATGGTCGAATTCAAAACAAGCAAAACGAATTTATTGATACTTATTTTGTTACTCCTATTTTGAAAAAATTATTTTCTAAAAAAATTATTGAAACCACACCGATTCAAGACGTATGGGAACCAGCAGATTATAACCAAAAATTAGATAAAGCTGGTGTGGATTTAGTTGGTGAAGTTGGATTTAAAAAATTATATACAATTGATTTAAAATGTATCAGTGGTGAACTTGGAAAACCAATTGACATTAAAAATCCAGAATTTAATATAATTATGTTTAGATACGATCCAAACGTTCAAAACGATGTTGAGGGCTGGATTTTCAAAAATAATTTAACAAAATTGGTTGGTTTTTCTGCAATTGATACTCCTTATAATAAAGAAGAACTGTTTAATTTAGGCGAAGAAAGAAGCAAACTAAAAAACACAAATGGCGCATCTATGTTTTTAACTAATAAACGATATTTATCGTCATATTTAACTGATAATTTCGGAATTAATAAAGACGATTATTATACTAAATTTCAAAAGATAAAATTTGAATGCATGACTTTCGGTTATAAAGATAAGGTAATTCCAATAAAAGGTAAAGACGGAACAGAACTCAATATGCGAGTAAGTCAAGACAAGAATACAGGTGGTTGGGTATGCGAATTAAAAATTACCGGACAAACTTTACACGAAAAGTGCAAAGCGATGAAATATATCAGATTTAAAAAGCAAGTCTAACAAACTTGTTTTTTTATGAAAAAATTGACAAAATTAAAAAATAATATTAATATATAGATACGAAAGGAACCGAATCAATATAAAAGAAATGAAATACATTAGAACGAAAGATGGAGAAGATAATTTATGAGATATATGAGAGTGTATGATGGTGGTCATTTTAATGGAGACAAAGAAGAGGGCATATATAAAGTGAAGCAATATCTTGGTATGAGTAATTGCTATGACTGTTATGATAGCAATAATGAAAGGCATTTATTTGATTATAGAGCAGGTAAAATTGCCGACACCATTGAAGAATTGTGTGATGAGTTTGTGTATTTAATGAAAAGCAGAAAACACATTTGCAAGAATAAACACACCGATATTTTGTATTGTTTTGATGAAGATAAACCACTTGCTTATTATGGTGCTATTTGGACTGATAAAGGACTTATTTATGTCGCAAAAATGAATGAGAAAGGGGAATTGGAATTGTTATGAAAAAGCAAAGAAAAATGTTAAAAATTGATGATGTTATAGACTTTATAAATGCTTACTTAAATGAAAGTCCAATAGAACACACTGCTGAAGAAATTTTACAAGATATGAAAGAACATCTTATAGAATTAAAAGATATGTAAAAAGGAGAAATGGTCATGAATAAAGAATTAGAAGCATTAAATAATCTAAATTGTGGAAATGCTGTGTATGTGCATAAAGATTATTGGAATGAAATACAAAAGAAACTCAAAGCATTAGAGATTATTAAAAAGGGTTTAGAATATTTTATTGATTATGATGAAAGTACAAAAACTATTTACATAGATGGTGCTATTGATTGTGATAACAAAGAATACGATTTATTAAAAGAGGTGTTGTTATGAGATATACACATAAATTAGAAAAACCAGAAGGAAATTGCAATTATTTTTTGATACCAGATAAAGAAGAATGCGATAATGCCGAAAATAAACTCGGTCAATTAGAAGATATTGAAGATGAGTTAGGTATTGATTTAATTACTTTATTTAAGGCATTGAAAAATGGTTTTTATACAAAAAATGTTCACTATACAGGATATGGAATGGGCGTAAGCATAATTCAAAAATGTCTATGGAACGAAGAATGGCAAGACGATGTTTATTATTTCAAAGACTACGGCAAAACTTGGGCATTAACAAAGGAGGAACTTTTATGAAACATAAATATAAAGTATTTCGCTTTGTGAATGGAAAACAAGTTTACGAATGGAAAGAAGAAACAATCGATCCTGTTCTATATCTTAATGACTATTATAATTTTTTAGACACAGAGAGATTTGAAAATGCTTATGGTCATGGAAAAGGTAGCAAAAATTATACGTATGAAGTATTAAAAAAACATTTGGAGGCATTAAAGATTATTAAAGGATTTGTTGATTTTAATGTTTATGAAATGCAAGGAAGATATTATTTAGCGACAGGCAATAATTATCGTGGTCAAATACCAATTAGCAAAGAAGAATACGATTTATTAAGGGAGGTGTTGTTATGAAATCAGTAATGCTAACAATTAGACTTAAATGGTTCTATCTTACCTATAAAGGTATCAAGACTATTGAAGTGAGAAAAACTGCACCAAAAGATTTCGTTGGAGATGTATATGAGGTAGTAAGTAAGACTAACTTTGAAAAGGACTTAATGGAAATACCTAAAAACGAAAGAGAGTTTTTTAGACAATTCAAAGGCAAGGTTGGGCTAAAGTTCACACTTAATAAGGTGGAAGAAATAACAAGTATTATTTCAAAAATATTTAATAGTAAAGTTGATGATATTAGATATTTGACAACAACTATGAGCGAAAGCGAAGTTTGTTATAAATCGCGTTTGGAATACAAAGAATTAAAAAAATATCTTGATGGTAATATTGGTTATGCTTGGCATATCTCTAATCTTGAAATCTTTGATGAGCCAAAAGAGTTGAGCGAGTTTAAGACAATTCACAAATATAAGACTTGTGATGACTGCCCACATTTTGCCGATGATAATTATTTATATTGTGATAAATGTGAAGAAACTAAACCATTAACCAAATCTCCTCAATCATATACATATATAGAGGTACCAGAATGAAACGATTCATAAAAGTAAAAATCGGTGGGCATCTCTGGTCGGTAAAATTATTAGAAAGGGACAATACGAAATGACTCCCTCCGAAGCGATCCAACTCATAAAAACCCAGAACGAATTCTGGAAAATAGCTAACTTTCCCGAAAAGTACCGTTACGATACGGAAATATCTGTTTTAGAACAATTCGTTAATATTTTTACAAAAACCCTGCAAAACCACGTTAATTTAGACGAAATTTATCGAAACGATTATCAAATTTATTCTATCATTCACAATAACAACCCTCCTCTAACCGAACAGGAATTCAATTTATTAAAATCTTATTTTGACGCTTTTCTATGAAATCTTACAAACAAATGACGTATAATGAGCTTATCGAAGAACAACGTCGCGTATCGGAACTAATCAAAACGAATAAAAATATCTTTACACAAAAACAGAACAGAAAATATTTAAGGAAGATTCAAGATGAACTTTTACGAAAAAATCCAAGAAATGGATTATGAAATTAAAACCAAAAACGAAAACTGCATCGTCATCGAAAAGAAACGGAACATATCGGATTTAACTATTATATTCGATATACCGAACAAATCCTTAACTGGATATCTTAAACCGAATAATATCTTAAAAACCTTAGACGACATTTCTTATCAATATGCAATCTTTAGAGAATTACAAATTGATTTAAAAGAACTTGCCAGTTTAAGCAAGTATCAGTTATTATAATTTAAAATGCTTCCGTTACTATCTGACTGATCACAGATATTCTGACGGAACGCTTTTATTAAGGACCACTATTATTAAGGAAGGGTTTAACTCTTCCTTTTTTTAATTATTTTTAATATAATAATTATAACGAAAGGAACTTTTTTAATGAAATCTACTAAAAAACAATACTTATATAAAATACAAAGGAAATTTCAAAAAAATCCAGAACTTCTTTTACAATATGGATTCTCGAAATTTTCAGACGAATCAGGAGAGGAAGTCATTTATGCGATGCCTATCGTTTTAACTCAAACTGGTTCGATTTTTAACTATTTAAAACGTTCTTTAGAGAAGATATACACATACGCAACATCTGAAGAAAGAAAAACCGATTTCAAGGATTTTGAATTTAAAGAAATTCTCACCGAAAAGCAACAAAAGGATTATGAATTAGTGATAACCGATTCGATACGTTTAGAATTTACTAAAGCAGAACTGTGTTGTTACGATAACGGTGAGGGTATGTGGTGTCTGTTCATAAATGCTCCTGACCACGTTCAATATTACAATACAGTAACGTTAGATGAAGAATGTTCCGAAATTATTAATAAATTAATCGAAGCGAAAGTAATTTATAAGAAAAGGAACAGAAGAATTTAATTAGATGCGACAAGGAATTTATAAAGAAGAAAACGGAGTTGTCAGTATAGACGTTAGAAAAGCGATTGGACAAGGATATTCCAATGGTTGGTTTACTAATACTCGTAAATGTCGTTATCGTCTTTATAAAGGCGCAAGAAATACCAAAAAATCATACAACTGGGCGAATGAAGCTGTTATTCGTATGATTTCGGATGAAATAACTAATATCTTAATTTTAAGACGTTATGACGTTGATAATCGAAATACAACTTTTGCCAATATTTGTAGAGCAATCAGTGATTTTGGTTTGGAAAAATATTTCAAAACAAGAACACAACCACTCGAAATAGAGTATGTAGACGGAAGAAAAATAATCTTTGCAGGAATGAACAATCCTACCAGTTTAAACTCCTTAGCTTGTAAAAAGGGATTTTTTACGTGTGTTTATATTGAAGAAGCATATGAAGTTGAAAGTTGGGACGCTTTCGTAAAACTAGACCAGTCAATTCGTGCTGGTATGGGATATGACGAAAACGGTAATTTAGTTGAATTAGACGTTCCTCAACAAATAACAATGTGTTTCAATGCTTGGAGCGATCAAACTTGGTTATATACTGAATTCTTTAAAGGCAGATTAGAAGACGACTACGAATATTTGGACACACATAAATATGCAGATTACAAAGACGAATCGTTTGTAGGACCTGGTGGAACTGGGTTGTACTTACATATTTCGACTTACACTTGTAACGAATTTAGAAACAGAAATCAAGTCGATGTGGCCGCGAAAGAAATGAAAGAAAAAAATCCAGACTATTACAGAACGTTGTTTCTCGGTTGTTGGGGTGCCGCAACGGATACAACTTATCCAGAATTTACCAAATCGTGTATAATCACAGAACAACAAGTTAGAGACGATTTTGTTTTTATGGATTTTTCAATCGGAATCGATACTGGTTTATCGGCAGGTGACGGAAAGAAAATTGTCGTTCATAAAAATGAAGATGTATCAACGAGAGTAAAAGCTGCAACCGTTATGATTTTGGGTGGAATCACTCCAGGTTACAAACAAGCAGTAGCGATTGACGAATACTATCACAGTAACGATCCGTCATTTAGTGGAAACAATACAGATAATCGAGATAATCTAAATATTCAAGAACAGGCAAATGCTTTGTTTGATACAATTATTAAGTGGATGCACAAATACGGAGAAGGCAGAAACAAAAAAGGCGACATTCTTATGAAAGGACATATCAATGTTTATATTGACAGTGCAGATATCGGTTTTAGACAAGTTATGGAAATGACTGCTAGAAAATACGGAATGTATAACATTGATTTTATTCCTTCCACAAAAACACCGATTCAAGGACGTGTTGACTGGGAACGCTTAATGTTTTCCTATAACGATTTATTAGTAAGCGAAAACTGTCCTAATTTAATTCGTGAATATAAAAACAGTAGACGAGGCAAAAAAGGTGAAGCTAGAGAAAATATTGATGACCATGCTATTAACTCACATGAATATCAGTTGCAACCCTTCAGAAATGACTTCGTTTCTTGGAAAATGAACTTTAAAGAACACTAAAAACATTTTTTTGTTGATTTCTTATTATTTTTTTGCTATTATAAGACCATAAAGGAGACACAACTGAAATATGCAAAAAGAAATTTGGAAAACACTTCCTATAGGAAACAATAAATATGAGGTGTCGAATTATGGAAGAATCAAAACGCATTATCTATCCGAAGAAGGAAGAATAATGCAAACACGTTTAGATAGATTAGGATATGTTAGAGTCAGTTTGCGTGTAGGTGAAAAAAGCAAACATTTTTTAATGCATCGTCTTGTGGCTTTAATGTTTATTCCTAATCCTTTTATGTATAATGAAATTAATCACATAGACGGAAACAAACAAAATAATTATTTTGAAAATTTAGAGTGGTGCACTCATGAACACAACATGCAACACGCAGTTAATAATAATTTAATAACTTTTGAAACTGGAAAAAATCATCACAATGCAAAATCCTTTTATCAATTTGACCTAAATGGAAATTTTGTTAAACACTGGGATTGCATTAGTGAATGCGCCAGATTCCTTTTAAAAAATGACGAAAAGTTTAGAAAAGAATTTTCTGACGTAAAATCATTAAGAGCAAATATTACTCATGTTCTTACAGGCAAACACAAAACTTGTTGTGGTTATATATTTTCATTTAACGACACAATAAATCCAGACGATTATATTTGGGACGGTTCGAAAAATCCCATCATAGCAATCGACAAAAAAACTGGTGAAACTCTGGAATTTTTAAACTTTCACGTTGCGGAACGAACCGTTTTACCTAACGGGCAAAAACCTATCGCAACTCTAATCTGTAAAGTCTGTCGCGGCAAACGAACAAGTCATGCTGGTTATTTCTGGAAATATAAAAATTAGGTTCAGTAAAAAAATTGACAAAATTAAAATTTTATTGTATTATTTTTACGTCAAATGAAAGGAAAAACAAGAAAGGAAACTATATATAAAATTATGGAAGACAAACTAGAAAAACTCGAAATGGAACTTTATCAAAAATTATGTTCCTCATGTCCAAACTCAAAAAAATGTCACGAAGACTGTGAATACTGCGACGATTTTTACGCAAATCTAGAATATGAAAGCAATAAGGATAATTAGTTCGATTCTAATCTTTTTAATTGCGTTCGGATTAATGATATTCGCGTGGTATACATTATATACTCACCAATTAACAACAATCATTATCGGTGGTTTTGCAATATCTTTAATCACTGCAAATGTTTTAATCCTATTCGCGATGCTTCTATTCTATTTCACTATTAAAAAGGACAACTAATCTTTTATGGAACAAAGTAAAACATTACGAACATTGCGATTTGCTTTATATCATCGCATAACAATTGAACTCACTAAAGGAGAAACATATTCTGGCTGGCTCGTTCCTCAGCCACTCGATAAAACTGGATTCTTATTATTATTCGTGGAAAACGAAACAGAGCGTTCTATTTATTTTCGTGTTTCAAACGTGAAGAAAGCAAAATTTATAGATTCAGATAGATATTTTTATGACGTACAAAAAAATAGAAACGATTTTTAAACATGACGATATTAGACGCGTCGGTTTGAAAGAAATCGAGACGTTACGGAACGAATTTAATTTAACACACAATTTCGAAACGTTACGGAAATTAATTCTCGTGGAAGACCAGTTACGAATTTATGATAGGATTATGGGTTATGACCAGTTATATGATCGGATTATTAAATACTGATGCAATAAAAATCGGATTATTAATTGCCGATGCGATTATTTCATTAGCGATTATTATATTTATTATTTTAATTATTATAAGGAAAAGGAGGAAATGAACCTATGCAAGATTTTGAACAACTATCTCTGTTCGATGATATCTATACCGAATATAAGATAACCAAACCAGTTCGTCTCATTTCGTTCTTTTCTGGTATCGAAGCGCAGTTTAAAGCGTTGTCGTTTTTAGGAAAAACTCTGCAAATCCCGACTTTTTCTTACAAAACTTGCGAGTGGGCATACAATTCTATTATCGGATGCAACGCAATTCATAATAGAGATTTCACCGATTATTCTAACGGTTTATCCAAATCCGAATTAGTCGATAAGCTGAACGGAATTTCAGTAAACTATAACGAACCGTTAACAATCGAACAACTCAGTAAAAAACCTTTGAAGTGGTTACAAAACGCATACAACAATTCTGTGGCGAATCATAATTTATTAAATATTATGAATGTGCATGCTAAAGATTTGAATATCACCGAAACGGATAAATACGAATATATACTAACCTACTCTTTCCCCTGCCAGGATATTTCTCTTGCGGGACAAAGAGCTGGTTTTTCCGTTTCCCAGTCCGAAGAGGGTGGCACTCGTTCTGGACTTCTCTGGGAAGTCGAACGCATTCTTACCGAATGTAAGCAAATCAATTCCTTACCACAAATTCTTGTTATGGAAAACGTCCCCCAAATCCACTCTGAAAAAGATTATCCGAACTTCGAAAAATGGATTCTCAGACTCGAACAACTCGGATATTGCAATTTCTGGGCAGACCTTAACGCAAAAGATTACGGAATACCTCAGAATAGAGAAAGAACGTTTATGGTTTCAATTCTAGGCAAGGACATTCAATACAAATTTCCTCGTCCTATTCCACGTAAATATAATTTAAAGGACTTTCTCGAAGAATCCGTTCCAGAAAAATATTATCTATCTGAAAAAATGATTAATTATTTAACTGGAGTAAACCAAAAACAATCGAAATATGATAGAGCGTCTCGGTTTGAATCGTCTTTAAAATTAACGAACGAATCTGGTGTAGCTGGTTGTATAACGACTGCAGCAGGACAGAGAGTAACGGATAATTTTGTCATTGTAAAGGAAAACACTGAGGACGGTTACCGAATCGCTCATGAAGGCGACGGAATTAATATATCTTCACGTATGCATCATCAGAGAGGAAACGTTCAATACGGACTATCCCAAACAATAAAAACAAATTGTGAAGTCGGTGTGTGTGAATTTAATGATTCTGAGTTTACTGAAACCGAAGCGAAACTATTCACCGATGACGGAAACGTATATCGTTATATCGGTTCGGACATAATCGATAAATTCGAGGAAGGAGATATGGCAACCACAACATTTCCGAACGGATACGGACATGGACCGAGAACACATAAGGACTTATCAATAACTTTAAACACAATTGATAAACCAGTCGTGAAAAAGAATTTCCGAATCAGAAAACTTACTCCGAAAGAAGCGATGCGACTTATGGCGTTCCAGGATATCGACGTTCAACATATGTATGAATCCGGCCTAACCGACGGAGCGGTCTTTCACTGCGCGGGCGATAGTTTACTTCCAACTATTATGATCGGAATTTTCGGAAAATTATTCGGACTAACTCAAGAAAGGATTAAACAACTCATTTATGACTACATTAACGAAATATTTGAAAATAAGAAAAATGACGAAACACGTTAAAAATAAAATTGGACTGGACGGATTTGGAACGTTTCTTGCTATCTTAGCTGATTCTTTAGACAATCTGGCACGAAACGGAACGTCTAATATCAGAACAATCGAAATAAAATATAACGATTATTTTTCAACTAAATTTGATTTTGATAAGGGCGGATATATTGATGAATAATATATTAAAATTAGGAAACGCATACGAATTAATTAAAGATATTCCTGATAATTCTATCGATTTAATTATCACTGATCCTCCCTATCAAATTGATTCTCTGACGGGTGGAGACAATAGACTCGGACAATCAATCATGAAAGTTTCTGCCGAACTCGGAAATAACGGATTAGACACTGGCATCGATTTATCGATTCTCGACGAATTTATGCGAGTTATGAAGAAACCAAACATTTATATCTGGATGAATCTGAAACAACTCTATCCGTATTTACAATATTTCGTCGGAAAACATAACTGCAACTTTAATTTAATCGTGTGGAAAAAAACTAATGCTATGCCTTTATGTGGCGGAAAATATATGAACGATTCGGAATACTGCGCGTATTTCTATAAAGGAATCAGATTAAATACGGTTTATGATACTGCTTCAACTGTGTATTTAAAACCGATTAATATCTTAGACAAAAACGATTACGGACATCCGACAATTAAACCAATTGATATTATTGAAAATCTGATTAAAAATTCTTCGAACCCTAACGATACGGTTCTTGACGTATTTGCTGGTTCTGGAACATTTCTGTGTGCCGCGAAAAATCTGAAACGCAATTATATCGGATTCGAAATTAATCCAGAATATTTTAAAATTGCTAGTGACCGTCTGAACGGTTGGAATCAGAGAGGAGAAATGGATTTACTTAATTACGACTCAACACACGATACTACCGTAAATTCTATACACGATACAGAGCAACTCACTCTATTCGAAAACGACGACGATTCCAAATTCGAAACGGAGGAATAAATAATTATGAATTTTAAAAAGAAAAGAAATTTGCCGATTTTTTAGCAAAAGCACTTGATTTAATGTTTGTAGAAGAATCGAAGAAAGGGAAAAAATAATATGGTTGATTTTTCAGTAAAAATTTCCGATGAACAATGGGAAAAAGCGAACAACAAAGAAAAAATAATTCTCGCTTCAATTCGACAAAGAAATAAGTGGTGGAGTAATTTTGAACTAAGTCGTAACGAAAAAAGAGATTACATCTTTTCAATGATTATGGAATCTCAATGTTTTAATGGATATGTAAAAGTATTCTTTATAAGTCAGACGGGACGTTTCTGTTTCCAATTTAAACCAGAAATGACTGAAGTTAGAGATATAGAAAACGATGAAATTATTCAAGACATTAATCCAATTGAAACGGTTCCACTTACAGCTTGTCAATTAGTATTTTATTATCAAGTTTGTGAAATATTAGATGGATTACTTTCTGAATATTATATTATGTAAGAAAGGAAGATAAATAAAATGGAACCGAATCAAATAACCATCTGTCCTTGCCGAAACTGTCCGAACCGAACTGTTACGTGCCACTCTGAATGCGAATTATATAAAACCTGGTCGACACAAAACGAACTAATCCGAAAAAAACGGTATACGGTTAATTATCAACGAACCTTAGCGGACGAATCGATAATTCAACGACGAATGAAACGGAAGAAATCGTAACGGAATCATAATAATACCATTTTTAATCTTCTTTAGGAAATAAATTGACAAAATTTAATTTTTATATTATCATTTAATTACGAAAAGGACATCATTTTATGGACGAAAGACAACAAACTTATGAACATTTAAAACACAATTTATCAATTTACGGAAAATCTGCTTTAGTAAGAGGAACTGGTTTCGGCAAATCTTATATGTTAGTCAAACTATGTTCCGAATATAAATCGGTTTTATTTCTTTATCCCGGAAAAAAACTCAAAAACGAAATGATGAAAAATTATTGCGTTTTAAATAATATTCCAATATCCGAAATCAATTATAATTCAGATAAAATCGGTAACATTCAATTCATTTCTTATATGAAATTAATTCGTTTATCCGATTTTAAATTCAACTCAGACTTAATTATAGCAGACGAATGTCACCGAATCGGAGCAACACGAACTAAAGTCGCCTTAACGAATTTACTTAATAACAATAAAAAATCACATTTCGTAGCAGCTTCAGCAACACCGAACCGTATGGATGCTTTCGATGTTATTGATAAGTTCTGTGATAATATCAATGTTTATGAATATACGCTTCACGATGCTTTCAAAGACGGATTACTTCAAAAACCTTATTATGTTTTCTGCACTCATAATCCAAAAGAAAAAATTGTATCTGATATAAAAAAAGAAATTCAAAAACAACCACATGAACTTACGAATTTGGAAATCAAAACTCTAGATAAAAAAGTAATCGAAATTGCTAATCTATGCAATATTGAAAACATTATTCACTCTGGAGTAAACGAAGTTCGTCCCGGAGATAATTATTTTAAATTTATTTGTTTCTTTAACGATTTTAATCATATCGAAGAAAAATCAAAAGAAGTTAAAAAGTGGTTCAAAAAAGCATTTCCGAATTTTACTGTTAATGTTTTAACTATAACTTCACAAAACAAACAAACATTTGATAATGCGAACAAACTTAATTCGTTAAAAAGAAAACCGAACACAATCGATTTAATCTTTTGCATAGATATGCTTAATATGGGATATCACTTATCGGACTTAACTGGAATTCTTATGTACCGTTGCACTTATTCCGATATCGTTTATATTCAACAACTAGGCAGAGCATTATCTTCAGGAAATTCCAAACCTTGTATTGTATTTGATATTGTGGATAACATTGATAGACATTCCTTATTCGATTCATATGATCGAGATACGGTTATTTCAATTTCTCAACGACACAAAATGGAAGCGATTAAAAACGGAACCTATTCAGAAACTTATGAAGTTACAACAAACGAAGGCGATATTATCCAAATTCCTAACAATCAATATTATGATAGAGAAACTGGAAATATTCGTAATAAGTGGTGGAGAGATTGCAACATTCTTCAACCTTCTGATTTTATTTCTACTGGTTATGAAGCAGAATATAAAAAACTTATAAAAAAAGTTGTGGCAGAACCTATGCTTCAACGTTGTAAAATGGCATTCGCCAATCATTTCCGTTTCTGGTGTCACGAACATAATCTACCTTTCCCTATAACCGATAAGGAACTTAGAGAAGTTTACGGATATTCCAAAAACGAATTTAATCAATATTTTTATAATTTAGTTAAGGAAAATAAATTCGAATATCCTTTAGGTGATGCGGAACAATTAAAACAAAACGGACTGGATTTAATCGCAAAAATCTGGAACTTAAATACCGAAGCGATCGTGGGGGTGTTATTACAATGAGTTTTATTACAATGAAACGAGAAGATTTATCAAAGCGCAATCACGAAACATTCTTAAAAAATGCCACTTCTCATATAGGCGAAACAATCCATAACAAAAAATACGGATTAGATATGACTATCGTCGCTTGGCGTGGCAATAATGATATCGACGTACAATTCAGTGACGGATTTTTAACCACAAATCAGTATTATCAATTATTTAAAAAAGGAACAATAAAATATCCTAATTATTATCAAAAATATAGAATTAACGAAACTCGAACTATGAAATCTGGATTAACTGCAACAATAATTGGTTTTTATAACGGTTCTCCTTCTCGTGTTAACATAAAATTTTCCGACGGTTCTATCCGAGAAAACGTTCCTTATCGAGATTTCCGTTCTGGAATATGTATTAATCAAAAAACCAAAACAAACCGTATCGGAGAAATCCGTAAACAATTAGGTAGTCATATTGCAACAATAATCGAATATAAAGATAACGCGAATATAACCGTTCGTTTCGAAGATAATCAAATTAAAAAAACTACTTATGATTCGTTTATTCGCGGCATAATCGATCATCCAATTTTCAATACTCGACATCAATTTAACTATAAGGGTTTTTCCTGTCGATGCCGCT
The DNA here is from genome assembly GCA_024685275.1 of Clostridia bacterium. Lineage (GTDB taxonomy): Bacteria > Bacillota > Clostridia > Christensenellales > DTU072 > CAG-1782. The sequence goes on along the minus strand of JAIKVY010000187.1, from coordinate 330 downwards.
TAATAACCGATAATGAAACCTATTTTATCGTTAATCATTCTGACGGTTTCCAGGGCATTCTTACCCCTTCCGAACTTCGCACATACTAACCGTATATATTTTATCCGTACCTATCCTATCTAATCCTATCCTAGCGTCTGAAATCGTTCCTATGCTATCCGATACGATACGATACATTCCAACCTAATATATCCGAACACGTCCTAATAAGTCTATATATATTATATACATATTTACAATACATATATAATAATATAGACATATTAAACTTTCTCAAGGAAAAATCGCAAAAAAAATTTTTTATATTATATATACTTTTAAAAAACTAGG
>JAIKVY010000168.1 GCA_024685275.1 Clostridia bacterium | reverse complement strand
TTGGTTTCTTGCCGCCGCTAGAAGAATTATTGTTTCCACCGCAGGCTACTAAGGCAAACACCAAAAGTGCCATTACTGAAATGAGTAATATTTTCATTAATAAACTCTTTTTCATTTTTCCTCCTTAAAAATATTTCATTTATAATGAGAGCTATATCACTATAACTCATTTTAATTCTAAAACATACTATGAAATTAAGCAAGATTTTTTTTATTTTGTCGTTTTTGCGTGATTTTTTTAACTTTATTTTAAGAATTCGACATTTAATATATGTAATATATTAATCACCATTTATGTTTGTCGTATTTCCCATTCTAACTATTTTATCAGTTTCGATGAATTCAAATATAGTTGCTATTAATAATATAATGCCATCTACTAATATGATCTAAATATGATCTCCATTGAAAATTATGTTTTCATTAAGATTTACTTCTATTGTTTTATCTATACTATTGAACCAACCAAGTACATTATCATATCTCGTAGTTATTGATATTATTCTTTGATTTGTTGACCCTAAAAGTTTTCTCTTTGTTTCTGGATAAGAAGCGTCATAATTTCCATCTATCACCATATCACAATTCCCGAGAATATTTTTAACCTCTTCATATTTCCTCCCTGTAAATGATATTATTCCAAGACCAAGATTATGTATTCTATCAGTTAATTCTGATAAATTTTGCTGGAGTGTGGGTTCCCCACCGGAATACGTAACTCCCTCTATTTCGTATTTTTCTTTAGCATCTTTTATGATTTTTATTAGTTCATCAATGGTTAAAATGTTCTTCGGTACTAACGGCTGATAACTGGGGTTACAACATCCTTTACAATAAATATTGCACCCCTGAAACCATATCGCAAGTCTTTTGTGTGGGCCTTCCGTTTCCGTACAAGTATTTATGCTTGCAACATTAAACTTAATCATTTTCAAAGCTAAAATCAAGTCCGTCTTTTGTTGTCTTTACAAGAATTTTTGCACCTTTAAAAGAAGATAAATCTTCCTTATTCTCAAACATAAACATAGCGAGTTCATCCAAAAGTTTATCATTGATAGCGTTCAAAATATCACGACCTCCTTTACTACTATCTGCACCACCAAGTATGTAATTTATGAACTTCAACTCATCTTCAAATTCAAGGTCTATACGATACTTTTCTAAGATTGCCTTTTGCACAGGAAGAAGCTTAGATTTAGCGATTTTGATGCTGAACTCTTTATCTTTGATAAAGTTAAATGGAACAATGTTGCTATATCCAATACGCCCAAGTATTTCAGGACGTTTAATCTCGTTATCAAAATAGTTCTTAACTATGTTTATAAATTCTTGAGTCACGTCTTCGTTCGTACCACTTGATGCAACCTCTGATGCCCCGAGGTTAGATGTAAATATGATTACGCTCTCGCTAAAATATACCGTTTCTCCCTTACTATCGGTCAATCTGCCATCTTCTAGTATCTGCAAGAATATATCAAGTATTCTCGGATTAGGCTTAGCTGCTTTTTCAATTTCATCAAAAAGAATTATGCTAAATGGCTTTTCTTTGACAGCATTAGTAAGTTGTCCACCTTCTTCATATCCGACATATCCTGGAGGTGCACCAATTAGTTTCTGATCACTATTTTCTTGTGCATATTCTGACATATCAAAACGAATACAAGCCTGCTCATCCCCGAATAAAAACTTCGCAAGAGCTTTAGAAAGTTCCGTTTTTCCTACACCCGTAGGCCCGACAAAGAATAGTACGCCTTTAGGTGCTGAACGACTAGAAGACTTATGAATGCCAGTTAATCCCATATACGCCTTAACTACAACTTTTTCAATCTTCTCAATAGCTTCCTCTTGTCCTACAACTCTCTCACCTAGTATCTTTTTGATATTTTTGACTGCTTTATAATTTAGTTTCTCCCATGGATTATCTTTTTCTCCATATTTAAATAACAAGTAAAGTTGTTCAAAAGGCATTTTATCTTCTTTTCTCGAGAGTCTCGCCATTTGAACAATCTCTCGGTTAGTAAAGTCATCAAGCATATCAACATACTCGTTCTTCTTATCACAAGTTAGCAAAGTTTCACCTGGCTTAAGTCTGACATCAAATCCGCTTTCTATTTTTTCAAGCATCTTTTCTCTTTCCTCTCTATCGGGTTTAGAAAGAGTTAAACAAGAAACCTCAGGATTTGATTGATAGAAAGAAATTGGAAACATCGCAATTTTACTTGTAATGAGAATAATGGTACTTTCGTTTACCTCAGAATTCAGATATTCTACCTTTTTGTCTTTAATAGATTTCCCGAGAATAGTAAGGAGTTCTCTTTCATCTGGTGGGAGCTGTCCCCCTAACGTAAAAAGATAGTCTGCCCAATTCAAAACAAATGCTATTTTTCTGTTAGGTTTTTTCAAATTTTTAAAAATAACGTTGAAAATCTCAGCAGGCTCTTTGAACTGTCCACTTCCAGTTTTCTCTTCTTGATTCGGAACTGCTTCTTCTTCATCGTCGAAAGAATACTCATCTCCTTGCACCTCGACATCGTCTATAATATCAAGTCTTGAAACATCTCCATCAACGCCATCAACTCTATCCCAATAAAGAACATCGTCATACTCCATTTCTTTAAGCATATCCATAAGATATGTTTTCAAATCAACTATTTGCTGCTTATCGTTTAAATAAACATCTCCTACATTCCCATCTAAAATAATACATTTTTTTATTCCTATTTCTCTTTTTAATCTTTTAAAAGTAGTTTGTAATGCCATATTATTTACCTCCTGTTTTTATTTGTATTAAAAGTATTGTATTTCATCGTAGAATTCTTATCTGGATTACTCCATATCTCTTGTGTAGATTTAACGTGCATCCCATACACTTCTTCTAAATCTTTCATAAATGGCTCAATATCCTGTTGACAAGCTTGACCTTGATAGCCACGAAAATTATATATGAATTTCCCATCCAAGAAAACTCTGAACTCTGCTTTCTCGCCACTTGCTTTCAGTGCAACCAAAACAACTTCATTTGTTTCTCTCTGTATCTTAATATTCTTCTTATCAACAATGAACCCCCTTGCTTCTATCGCTTGCATTATGATTTTGAGTGATTTTTTTCGTACTTTTTCACCCACAATCTCTGTGGTTGCTGCACTTTGCATGATTTGTATCTGTTCCTCTGCTGTTCCTTTTGCTTCGGACATAACCTTTTCAATCATAGTCTTATCAAGTCTTGCTTCTTCGAGTTCAGCACGAATTCTTGCTTTCTCTTCCTCAATGCGAGATTCAAAAGTTCCGCCCATTAAATGTTGCCCAGCAACAATTAATTCATTTCCTTTTAGAGTCGTATCGTTCAAGAATGCAATATATGTAAAATGCCTTTGAACCTCATCTTGAATATTATCTAACACCCGCTGGATTTCATCTGGAATAATTATTGCCCCATCTAACTGCTCTATATCTCTTCTTTTACTTTTAGAAAGATAACGTTTTAAGAGGTGTTTAAGAAGCTCTTTGTATTGAACTATTTTCCTCGAAGACAAAATATCCACTTGATGTTGTAATTCCTGTGCTTGCCACGTAGAACTTAGTTGTCTATCTTTTGCTTGTTGTTTAACTATATTGATATGCTTTAGTAAATTATCTCTTTCTTTTTTGATTTCTTCAACAAAACGCTTTGATTCAGCATCTAACAATTTGCTTGAAGATTTATCTATCTGAGCAATCATATCTTCAAGTTCCTGTAGACGCTTCTCGGCTACTTCACATATGCTTTCACATTGAATACCTATTTGTTCATAATTTATTACAACTTGGTGACTCATTTATTACCTCTTTTTATAGAGAATACTATATCTCTCCAATTTTCGATAGTAGGTTTATCAAATTTTATTTGATTATTTTCTGGATGCTGAAAACCATTACGACACATACGCAATTTGTGTAGCACGTTTGCATTATGTGAATCTATCAACCCTTCTTTTTCCGCTTTGTCAATTAGTTCGTTGGCTTGCAAATCAGCTTCTTTAAGCATTTCTCTCAAGTCATATTGCATTTTTACACCCAAATCGCAAATTGCTTCTTTGTATCTACCGCGAGCAATATAATCATCAATATACTTGACAGTTATATTATCTGGATGTGATGAAGACGTCCTTTCGATAGATAAGATCTCGTGAATTGGTTCATATATTGCTAAATATAGTTCAAACACTTTATACTCATCATTCGCATATTGCCTATATTGTTCAATTTTTTTATACGAAGTTTGTAGCGTTGAATAGGAATTAAAGAAATCGTCTACATTATAATCCTCTTTGATCGTATAACTAGCATAATCTTCAACCCCAAGCATTGCATTAAGTTTCCAAAGATTTACTCTCACCGTTTCAAATATGGACGCAATGGTGCTCATTGCTTCAATACGTTCATTATCCAAGATATATCGCATATAAACATCAACCACGTTAGCTACTCCAAGTATTTCAGAAGTATTAAACCCTGCCGACTCAAGTGCCTGATATACCAGCTCAGTTTCTTCCAAACCTGCTGTAGTTTGTGCAAACTGGGTTATATAATCTATGTTATTGATTTTTAATCCATTTCTTAGCGGAGATAAGACTGTGTTTTTATAAATCATATTATCTAACTTAATTTCCGTACAACTCTTATCGAACAGCATCTTTCCATACTTTTTAAAAATTGGTTGCCATTCTTCTACTTTCGAGTATACGGCATTCATCTTTAATAACAACTCTATTTTTCCATCTATGGTTGAATATCCAGATAACAATCGAACAATATATTGTTCAAGAACAGATTCATCCTTAAGTGCTTGTGATATAAATAAGACTACTTTACCCGTTTCATTATTAAATGCCTTAGCAATATAAAATTCCAATATGTTTTTACAAAGAGAATTAAACTGTGTTTCATTTGCTTTTCTTTCTATTAATAATTGTAATTCAAACTCATCCCCAAATCTCTTACAAGGGATAATAACATTGAAAGCACTATAATATTCGCACCCAGATAAATCAAGAAGTGCGAATTCAATATTTTTATCTATACCATCAAGTAATTTACTGGATTCTTCAATCGTTGTCTTCATGCATCCATCATTTCTAGTTAATCCTAATTTACCTCGATTAATATACAATTTACACGTTCTTGCCGCTTGTTTTGTTATATCACTTGGGATATAGATGTTTTCAATATTCCCTAATTCAGCAAGCGTAACTGAAGGTACAGCAACAATGTTTTTATTCTCATCAACAAATTTATAGTTTTCTTTTGCCAGCATGCAATCTGTCATTATCTTCGAAGAATAATATTTGTAGAAAAAGGATGTTTCATCCGATGTCTCAAATCCAAACTCCACCCCAGATGGCTTGATAATAATACTCATACCATCTTTTTTTCTAACCTGCATTTTTTGAGGTTCTTCTGTTTCAAATGAAATCATTCGTTCTTCCGCTTTCAATCCTACTTTAGTCGTATTGGCGTTAATATAATCTTCCATTCCACTTAAATCAATATCTATTTTATCAAGGAATTCTTCACCTAAAAAAGAAGAAGCAAAGGAGGTGTATGGATAATTAACGCTTACATCGTATTTTCTCGTTACTGGATTAAAAAATATTTCCTTAACTTTGACCTTTTCTACCCCTGTCGGAATGGCCCCTTCTTTGAACAGTTTCTTTCCCTTCGCAGTCAAGGTTAGTTCCGACATTCTTATTCCGCTGATATACCTATCATCAGTAAAATAACTTGGTGAATAGTTAGAAGATATGAGCTCTGTACCCATCAAATTTGCTATTTCTTTTCCAAAGATGTAATGAAGGTCTTTAGGAATTCCAAACTTCAATAAAACTTCTTCAATAGTATCATCTTTATTTGCATTTTTTAGCAAAAAATCCAAAATAATAAAGGCTATACCCGACGCTTTTCTAACTTCATTATATTTAATCTTCGTCTCGTAAATATAGAGAGGAAATGGTACAGTTGTCGTTTCAAATTGTTTAATAACTTTCTCTTCCATTGTTAGTCTCCTATTATGTCACTTGCAATAAGCAATCTACCACGTAAACGAATCGTATTAATAATTTCTTCATACACATGATAGTTAACTTTGTCCTGGCTATGATTTCCTGTCAAATCTGGCAAATCTATGACGCCCGCTTCAGATAAAAATTTCTTTGAGCCAACTACAATTAAAAGTTTTCTTGCTCTCGACAATGCCACATTTATACGTTCAAACTTTTTTATGAATTCTGCATCATATCTATTGCCCGCTGGATTACGAACCATAGAAAGAATAATTATATCCCTTTCATCCCCTTGGAAGTCATCTACAGTACTAATAATTAATTTTTCATCAGATTTCTCTGAGAAATTGTCAAACTTTTGATATTTGCGTTTCTTTTTTATTAATCCTGCTTGATCTCCGTATGTACATATCACACCTATGCTCGGTCTTTCATCAACTTTACCTTCCTTATCCACACGAACTTTTTTGTTTTTGATTAAATTCCCAACAGCATTATTAATTTCCTTTAACAAAGTCATAGCAACATCCGCTTCTTGGTTATTAATCTTTGAGGTACTTCCTTCATATGCACTTGATTCTTTTTGATCGCAATCAATAAAATATACATGAAACTTAGGTTCGATTATGGTTTGACCATTGATTCTAACTGTCAAACCGTGTTCTTTCTCATCATCTTGTTGTTTTTTACCAATTGTGAGCCCTTTTCCATTACCACCATAGAAATGATTAAAAACCTCCATAATATGGCTATGACAACGATACTGTTTGGTGAGCATTACCCTGAAATCATCAGGAACGTTCTCATACAATGTCTTAAAGAAGCACTCTTCATATAACTCTGTATATTTATCATTTATTTCTTTTGTGATGATATCTTCATCAAGCCCTTCAAAATCATCCCTGCGCAAATGTCGCAAATCATACATAGGTGGCAATTGCCTATGATCTCCGACCAAAATAATCGTTTTCCCATATAGAATAGGAATAAGCAAATCAAGAAATGAGGATTTAGATACTTCATCCACAATTACAACATCTATTCCTTGTTGTTTTATATCTACTGAACTAATACCATATTTCCCGAGTTCCTGCAATTGATTTGGGGTAAACCTATCACGACTTGTACAAGTAATACCAAAGACATTTGCACAATTATATAGTTCTCTTGTATACGATTGTCTATCTTCTTCAAGAATATCCTCTTGTGAAAGATATTTAATAATATCCTTATACATAGGTATCTTTGAAGCATTTTCCTCTGTGGTTCTTTTGTAATCAAACTCAATTTTATTCCATTCTTCCCGAATAATATCAAAAGCTGTTTCGAGATTATCTGAATTATACTCTTTAATAATATTGAAATCATGGAAAAATCTTGTAATATCTTGCTTTAAAGTAGAACTTAATTCACTATATTCTGCAACGCCTTCGTTGTTTCCAAGTTCTTCATATGTTTTTTTGCTTTCATTAATCTTAATTTGAATATCGGCTATCTTCTCTGATATTTCCCCCTCATTTTTCACATGTGGGGCAATAAACTCTTCTATTTTAGCTGTAAAATCCATAGTTTTGTTTCGAAGAATAATTCTGAATGCAGTTAAATCATTTGGGAACCGTTTTAACAATTCCTTATTGTTGATAATAGAGGGGGCAAGAGCAATTACCTTGCTATCTGACACATCAAATGCTGTTGCGGATTGTGCCTCTTTTATCTCCTTGCCAATATTAATCAATTTATTTTGCAAATCTTTATAAAGTTGATAGTTACTGTCTCCTTCTTGTGGGGCTTCATCTGTATCAGGATCTCTTAAATCCTGCATTTTGTTCCTTATCTCTGTTTGACGTGATTTCAATCCAACAAGCACTTCTTCAGAGAGAATACTTGACAATTCTTCTTTTATTTCATCAATATTCACATTTACTAGTTCACCAATTTTCTCCAATGGAATATCTTTTAGGCATGCAAAAGATCTCAACATGCTTTCAACGTCTGTCTTATACTCATTAATAAATTTTTCTACCGTTCCTTCAAGAGAAAACCGATAGCTTTCTATTTGCCTTTGAGTTCTTCTATATTGTTCGATCAAATCTTTGACTTGTGATAATGAATATCTTTGTGTTTCAAGTTGTTGAGTTAACTTGTTAATTGCTGACAATCGCTCTTCTCTTTCTTTATCAATTTTTACATTATCTCGTTGGAGTTTTAGAAGTTTTTCATATTTTATTCGAAGCTCTTTCATCTTTTCATTAAATGTCAACTTGTTTTCCTCAAAGTGTTCAAAACGATTAACTTCTCTATCAAGATTCCCTCTTATATTAGCATAGAAATTATCCACAAGTTTTTCTGGACTATAATTTGTCTCTTTCGCATTTTGACTTGGAATAAGTCTTAAAGGCCTTATTTCTGGGATTTTGGGTAAACGCTCAAAAACGTTATCTATTGCTTTATGCGTCTCGGAAGAAATTAACACCTTCTTCCCTTGTTTACACAATTGAGCAGTTATTTCAGCAATAACCTGTGTTTTACCTGTTCCAGGAGGTCCTTGCAACAAAAAAATACTCTCGCTTGCTAAAGCGCGTTTCACTGCTAGTTTTTGTCCTTCATTAAGACTTTCCAAACACCAATCTGGATCTTTTTCCGAAACACGCGATATTTGTTTTAATTCAGTCGGTGCAAATAAATATGTTGGTAAAAACGGGTTTTTTACATAACCTCCTGAAATAGACGCCAAAGCCTTTTCTTGTCTTTCAATTTTTGCTTTTTCTGCACGATTATCGTAAACAAGATAAGCTGGCTCGATTATATTGATTGCTTTTTCTATTTCATTTACAGAATCATTATTATCATTTGGTCTAAAATAGATACGGTATTCACGGATAGTCTCTTTTTCTATTTTATTTGCTTTATCTTTAATTAACTGTTGTTGCAGATTTTCTTTTGCTTTTACTTTTTCTTCATCCTTTGAGTTCCTGTACTGAACCTCTAATTGAGATTTTTTCTCTTTCTTTATCTCAGTAACTTCAGTTTGATAACTAATTGCTAAACTTTTTTCCTTTTTTGCGATCCATTCTTTATTTCTATTAACATAATAATTTCGAATATTAATTGATGCTTTAATTTCTTCTAATTTTTTGTAATAGATATTATTTGCCATCTCTTCTTTTGCTCTTAACTCTTCAAGCTTTTTACTCAACTCATCTTTTGAATGTATTTCCTTCTTTGCCTTATCTATTTGAGAACGAATATCATCTAAATCCTTCTTACGTGTTGAGTTAAACGGTACTGATTGCCTCGCAATTTCTGCTTCTATTGCTTTCTTAATTTCTTTATCGAGATTCTGATTGATATCTTTCTCGAGATTATCGTTAAGTTCTTTAATATAAGTAGTAAACCTCTCATCATATTTGCGTTTGATAATTGGTGATTGAACTTCAATGTATTTTGACAATTCGTTATTTATTATGCCAGCATATTTACTATCTATTGTAGAACAAGCCACAGAATAGTTTTTCTCATACTGTTTATCAAGTGCCATCAAATCTGGTTCAATATCTACAGTAGCAAAAAGATACCTTTCCCCTAATAAATATTGATTAAACCTAAAACCCTTTTGATAATTTCCGTTTTCATCATATCGTGGAGCATCTTTTGATAAACCCATTGCTTCTTTTGTATATCGTTGTAAATATACCTCAAACTTTGGCTTACCTTTGCCGTCTTTACCTATGGTTTCTGCAAAAACATCTTTTCTTAATCTTTGAATTGAAACACATATCAACGGAAAACTCTCAGAACCTTCAACATTACGATTGAGGATTATCTGCTCACCTTTTGCAAACTGTTGGACCCCATCAAGAAGGTATTGTGATATTCTTTCCTCATCTCGACGATATGCTTCTTTTGTTATAATAAATGCATTTTTTACTTCAACATTTCCTATGGCTTCGCATCTTTCTGACTGTTTACCTAAATAGTATTTCCTGAATTGTATGTACTTTTCCCATTGAGATAAAACTTGTTTTGATTCAAGTTTATTAGGGACAGGAAAAACATTATCACATAAATCAACTATAAAATCATTAGTTAAAACCTCATCGTGGGTCTCTCGTATTAAATAATCAGGGACAGTAATTTCTCTTCCACTTACCATAAAGGTTTTCTTCGTAAAAGCACAAGCAGCCTTACATTTAATACGTTTTTCTCCAAATTTTGCAACATTACTATCTATTAATTCGATACCTTTGACTGTTATTTCAACTACTCCACCATATGTTAAATCCCCAATAATCATTACATCATAATTATCTGGTAATGCAGAATTTATATAACTATCCTTTTCTGGTCTTATAACAATATTAAAAATACGCTCAGAAGTTCTTCCATTCTTTTGAGTTATAATTTGTAGTTGTCGATCAAAACTCGGCATAGATATATTATATTCCTTTGAAATATTCTGTGGAAATACGGCCTCAATAAATTGTTGAAGTGTATTCGGAGCATATCCACCAAGCTTTCTTTTTATTTCTTCATATTGTTTAGATAATGATGAAGTATAGAAATCATCACGTCCCCATGCTTTACTTCCCAATCCAACTTCCATATTATCTATAAAATTCAAGTATAAATATGCCATAAATTAATCTCCATTTTACACATACCACGGTAATCCAAGTGGATTAGTGATATCTCTAATTTCATCCTTTACAAGTCGCACATAGAATACTTCAGTATTCCATTCCGGATAATCAGTTACTTCTCCAAAAACTTTTTTGCAAAACTCATCAAAAAACTTTGCTACTCCTTCAAGTAATTCCATTATTAACTCTTCAGTTAATTTTAAATAACGAATAGCTATATCTCCGTTTATATATGGAGCCTCTGGATTTATCAGAACCTCAGGATATGACTCTCGCACTTTTTCAAACACATCGATATTATTATGTTTAAGAAAATTCCATATCTTATAAATCTTGTCATAATAACAATGATTGTCAAACTTTGTATAGTCTAATCCCTCAACATGCCCACTCACATATCCTTTCAAATATTCTCGATTGAATTTTTCGCCAGTATAACCTTTTGCCGTTATAACTTTCACCATTACAGCTTCTACTTCAGCTCCCATCAATAATATAAATTGGGCATAAAACATCTGAATAGCATATTGATAAACTGGTGTTCTGACAATCTTAGTCATTGTCCTTGAAATCTCGCTTTCTTCAACATCCATAATACCACTTGCAACATTATTGACATATACCCTATCCCCCGCTTGATCTGGTGTTTCTAATTTCTCAACAGCTGGTTTTATTTCTTTATCCCATAATTTACGAAGTCCATTAATTTGTTTACGAAAGACTTCGAAGCAATACATTGTTCCTATTTTCTTAGCTGGATGGAAATAAGGAGTATTTCGATTAATAGATTGAATTTCATTATACAATTCGTTATCAATCAATCGTGTCTTACGTAAACGTTTAGGGTCAACCTTCACAGACACAATTTTTCCATTATATTTTTCGATAAATACACCATAATATTCTGGAACTGTGTCCGAATAAATGTTTTCATATTCTGGAACTATTCTTTTTTTGTATTTACTCATAATCTCCTTATAACAAAAAACGCATCAGTTAATACTGCCGATGCGCTTCCCCATTTCTCAAATATAGACTCTTGAAAAACAGTTGAGAACAAAGTACAGCCTCACCACTCCGTTATATTAACCATAGGCGAAGTCACTCAACGAGAGCAACATTGCTTTACTTGTAACATATTTTAACCTTTTCCTACAAATTCATCAATATATGTACAATCCCTTATATCATTTTTAAATCTTTAATGAATATTTATCTAAAAAATTTACAATATTTTTTTATCATATTAGATTCAATTTTTATCACCACAAATTAGATACCTACAATAAATTTTATGTTACGAGAAAAGAATAATAAATACAATGTACTAACAGTTCAAAAAAAAATAGAGGATTTCTCCTCTATTTGAAGAAAATATCCCCTATCGTTGTGTTAAACAAACTTGCTAAATTATATGCTCTTTCGAGTGTAGGAGTTTTCTTTCCACTCATCCAATCATATATCACCCGTGGGGATGATAAACATAAGAATTCCGAAACCTTTTCAACTGTCATCTCTGACGAATTTATTAGTTCCCATATTCTCATACCAGCTTGCAGTCTGTCTAAATGTTTGTAGTTCTCCATATTTTTTACCTCCTGTATTGAACAAACGCCAATCAGGTTGAACTACATTGCTAGTATAGTTTATTAATCATTGAATGTCAATTTTTATAGATTTTTATATATCATCGTTATTATAAAAGAAATAAAATTTTCTTTCGTTAACTTTCTTACTTGTAAAAATCTTAACCAATATTCTTTTTGATTTTTAACCTATTAATTTATGAGTTTTTATGAAAATTTAATACTACTATATAACACGAGAAACAATGTTATAGATTTTTTCTGAAGCAATATCTACCATTTGAATAAAACTTATACTTGCGTCTTCATCAGCATTATCTGAAATGCATCTTATTGCCACAAATGGGATATTTGCTATATATGCTACTTGAGCAATTGCTCCGCTTTCCATATCACAAGAACAAGCGTTAAATGTTGATCTGATAAAATCTATTCTTTCTTTACTTGCAACAAATTGCTCTCCACAGGCCATTATACCAACATTTACGTTTATATTTTGTTTTTTGCATTCATCACTTATTTCTTTAATGAGTTCTTCATCTGCTTCAAAATAGACTTTTCTGACTGTACTAACAAATCCTAATGGATCACCTAATTGTGTCGTATCAACATCGTGTTGAACGCAACTACTTGAAATGACTATATCTAGAATTTTACTTACGCCTAATCCACCACTTATTCCTGTGCTAATTATCTTTTTTACCTTAAATTTTTCAATTAGAAGAGTTGTTGCATATGCGGCATTTACTTTCCCGATACCACTTAAACATATGATACATTTCTTTTTATTTATCTTTAATGAATAAAAATCTTTGCCTTTATATGAAATCTTTTTTGTTTTATTTCTTTCTAAATAGAGTTTTAGCTCTTTATCCATTGCAATAATTATACCAATCTTATCTCTCATAATACTTCCTTTAGGGTAAATAGAGATAAAGCAAAAATTGCCCTATCTCCACTATTTATTTTTGTTTTTATATTATCTAACATTTCCCCACATTGTGGTAACTCTATTCTTTCCTTCACCGAAATCTTTCATTACGCCACAACGATTTAAAGTTTCTGTACTTGGGAACATTGTTTCAATAAACATTTCTTTCCAGCCTTCTGCTGTGCCTTCAAATAATCCATCTTCATCTACTGTATAATATTCTAATAATTCATCATATGCTTCAGAAACTGGACTAATTGCACCTGCATATTCACTGTTCTGTACTGCAATATCTTTTTGACATATGAATTTTAAGAAGTAATTAGCAGCTTTTGTATTAACAGCGTATTTGCTAATAACGAATGAATCAATATATACGTTTCCTCCTTCTTTTGGAACAACATACCATAAATCCTTATATCCTTCTTGAATATTTCCATCTTCATCTTCATATTCATTCATAACGTAACCAGCATCACATGACCACATTAAAGCAACAGCAACATTTGATTGGCCAGCTGCAATTTCATATTTAACGTTATCTGTATCCCAAACTGCACCATCTTCCTTTAAAGATAAAAGAGCAGATTTAGCTGCATCAACAGTTGTTTGTTTGGTATCTTCAAATATTTCTTGGATTTGTCCTTTTAAACTTTCTCCAGTTAATCCAGCAGTAGTGCTTCTTGCATTGTATAAACATGCAGCTGCATACGCATCTCTAACTGAATCTTTTAATGATTTTTTGTATTTAGCATCACCTTTACTGTATGATACATCACCAAAATAATCTTCCCAACTATCAAGTTTTCTGCCTGTTTTAGTAATATCATATGCTAAACCTAATGTTCCGTACATATATGGAACTGAATATAAAAGGTTAGGATCAAATTCACGAGATGTTGTAATATACTCTTGTTTAAATAATCCTTCATCTTCTATGTTTATGATATTTTTATCAACTTGGATTAATAATTCTTTTCCAATTAAGTACTCAATCATATAATCACTTGGGCAAAGTAAATCATAATCAGCTCTTCCACCTTCAACTACTGTTTGAATATTTTCTACAGCATCAAATTCGTCGATTTGAACTACAACCGTTTCACCTGTTTGTTCTTTATACCATGCTGAAAATTCTTCAAATATATCTTCATCGATATATTCACCAGGCATGTATAATTTGAGAATTTCATTTCTGTTCTTTGGATTACAGCCCGCAAAAATTGATGCTATTCCAACTAAAAGTGTAACGCATAAAACTATACAAATAATTTTTACTACTTTTTTCATATGTCCTCCTAATACTTTTATTTATGTGCTTGTTTCTTTTGTTTATTAATTTTAACTATGTTAAATACAACTAATACAATCAATACTACCAAGAAAATAATAGTAGATAATGCTCTAATTTCTGCTGGTAATTTATGTTTAATTCCCGAATATACAAATGTTGAAATTGTAGTAATACCAGATCCAACAGTATTGATATTTGTAACAACGAAATCATCTAGTGACAATGTGAATGCTAAAGCAAACCCAGAAATCATAGCACCAGCTAATTGTGGAAGCATAACCTTTATTAAACTCTTTATTGGCCCTGCTCCTAAGTCCATACTTGCTTCCAAAATATTTGGATTAAGCTGCTGTAATCTTGGAGAAACCGTCAATATTACATATGGGGTAGTTATAACTGTATGAGTAATAATTAGCCATAATAAATTAAAATTAACTGGAATTCTAATCGTATCACGAATAAATATCATGAATAAGAAAAATGCCATAGCAGTAACTATTTCAGTATTAACAATAGTTATTTGTGAACTAACATCAACTACCGCTTTTACTTTTCTCCTCATGTAATGAATACCAACAGCTGCTGTTGTTCCTAAAAGGGTAGCTATTGCCGCTGAAGCTAAACCAATTATTAATGTGTTTTTAGTTGCTGTAAGTAACTTTTCATTTTGGAACAATTTGGTATATAGACTAAATGTGAATTTCCCAAAAGTTCCACCTACTTCTTTTACAGTACTGAATGAATATACAACAATCATTACTAAAGGAAGATAAATAATAACGAGCATTATTATTAAAAATGCAAGTTTAGCTCCAAAGCTTAATTTTGAAAACTTTTTATTCATGCTTTCTTCCCTCCTTTAGAACTTTTTTGTGTTTTCTTTGATAAGAAGTTAAATATTAACATCGTAACAAGAACAATTATTAATAATACGAAAGATAAAGCTGAGCCATATCCATAATCACCATAATTTTGATTTTGGAACAAACTAGCAATCTTTGATCCAATTACTGTTGTATTCATATCGCCTAGCATTTGCGTAATAGCATATGAACTAAATATTGGCATAAACATCATGCTTATTCCACTTATAACCCCAGGTAAAGATAAAGGTAATGTAACTGAAACAAATGTTTTTGCTCCGTTAGCTCCTAAATCTCTAGATGCTTCTATATAGCTTTTATCCATATTTGATAAAACTGTATAAATTGGTAAAAGCATATATGGGAAGAAATCGTAAATTATACCAATAACTGCTGGCCAAAAACCTTCATTAATTCCAATCATGTGAAGTAATGATTTTAATGCAAACATACGAAGCATGAAATTGATCCACATAGGAATAATGAAGAATAAAGATAAAATAGCAACTTTGTTAAATGGTGCAGAAGCTAAAATATACGCAGTTGGATAAGCAAGTAACAAACAAATAATAGTAGAAACAATTGCAATTTCAAGTGTTTTCCCTAATTGAGTTAATGTTTCTTTTTGGGTAAATACTGTTTTGAAATTTTCAACTGTAAAACTACCATCCGCCCCTCTAAATGAATAAATTAAAATCAATATAAGTGGCACTATAACAAAAACTATAGTGACAACTATATATGGAATGGCAAAAGCCGTAGGACGAAATAATTTTGCATTCTTCTTTTTCATTATTCTTCCTCTTTATCCTCTTTAGTAATCTTTTCAACTTTGATTTTAGTCTTATCAATTTTGATTCCAACTCTATCATCGTTATCCCATTCATCTTTAGTGTCTATATAGAAATCCTCATCAGTATCTGTGTATACTTGTACTTGATAATAATTTCCTTTATATATACTTTGTGTTACATTTGCTCCAATTACTCCATCATTTTCATCATCCGTTAATTCAACAGCATCAAAAGGAACAACAACTTTTACCTCTTCATCTCTTTCAAATGTTTCACTAGATTCAAATTCAAAATCGCCATCACAAATTCTAACAACATTTTCTGAAACAATAGTTCCAATAAATGAGTTTTCATAACGAAGTTTTTTCATAATATGAATTCCTTCTGGTTCAATTCCAATTCTTACCTTTTGTCCTGGTATATATTCTTTTGTTGACTGAACTGTCCACTCATAGTTTTGTGTTTGGATTTCCATTTGATAGAATGTTCCTTTAAATACCGTAGAAACCACTTCAGCATCAAATTGTCCCTTTGGATTTCCTTCCTTATCTACAGCATCTGCTAAATAAACCTTAATATCTTCTGGTCTAACAACCATATCAACTTTTTCGTTTTTCTTGAATCCTTTATCCATACATTTAATTACTGAGCCCATTACTTCAACGGTATAATCTTTAAGCATTGTTCCACTTAATAAATTACTTTCACCAATGAAGTTTGCAACGAAAGCATTTGCTGGTTCATCATATATCTTTTTAGGTGCTCCAATTTGTTGAATAACACCATCATTAATAACGACGACAACATCACTCATTGTTAAAGCTTCTTCTTGATCATGAGTAACATAGATAAATGTAATACCAATTCTGTTATGCATTGAAATTAATTCAGTTTGCATTTCCTTTCTCATTTTCAAATCAAGAGCTCCGAGTGGTTCATCGAGTAATAAAACATCTGGTTGCAAAACTAAAGCACGAGCAATAGCTACTCTTTGTTGTTGTCCACCTGATAAACTGGTTACATCTCTAAATCCATATCCTTCCAAGTTAACAAGTTTTAAAGCAGTTTCAACTTTTTCTTTGATTTCAGTTTTAGAAAGTCTGACCTTCTTTATCTTGCCATCTTTTTCAACATCTTTTCTTTGAAGTTTTAATCCATATGCTATGTTATTAAATACATTTAAGTGTGGGAAAAGAGCATATTTTTGAAAAACTGTATTAACTGGTCTTTTAAATGGTGGAACATTTGTCATATCCTTTCCAGAAATGAAAACTTTACCTTCCGTTGGCGTTTCAAAACCAGCAATTATTCTAAGTAATGTTGTTTTTCCACAACCTGAAGGCCCTAATAATGTTACAAATTGGCCTTTCTTAATACTTAAACTTAATTTATCAAGAACAGTTACATTATCAAAAATCTTTGTGATACCTTGTACTTCAATTATCTTATTCTTATTTTGAGTACCAGTTTCTTTAACTGCATCAATTTCAGTAACAACAGATGAAGCATTATTTTCATTAATTTTATTCTTTTTCTTAATGTTTTCTAAAATCTTTATTTTTTTCATTTTTCCCTCTATATATTAAAAATTAGGTGGACAAGATATCCATAACACTTTTGATACCCCATCACTAATATTTTCTAATTTATGTTTTTTATCCGCCTTGTAATAGAAAGCTTCATTTTTATTAACTACATAACTTGTTTTCCCTAATATTAATTTAATTTTACCTTCTAAAACATATCCGAATTCTTCGCCCTCATGTGGCATATCAGTTTCTTCACTACCTTTTTCTTTTAATTCAAGAATAATAGGTTCCATTTCATTCTTCTGTGCTGATTGAATAAGCCAAGTTGTTGTTGTATCGCCATAATCTTTAACGACAAAATCAGCATCAGTAAACACAATATTTTCTGATTCTTTATCCTCAAAGAAATCTCCTAAACTTGATCCTAAAACAACCAATATATCATTTAAAGTATCAAGCGTAGGGTTAGTCAAATCATTTTCAAGCTGACTAATATATCCCTTTGTTAAATCACATCTATCAGCAAGTTCTTCTTGCGTTAGATTATTTTTTAATCTTAGTGTTTTAACCTTATATCCTATTTCCATTTTTCTCCATATAAAAAGTTTAGTATATTAAATTTAAAGTTTAATTTTTCTAAACTTAATAAAATACATTATATGTATAATGAGATACACTAGTCAATTAAAAATTATGAAATTTTTTTATACAAAAAAATGCTAATAATTTTTGCATTATTAGCATATTAATATTCTTAATTTTTACTTGTTTTTTTACCTTATTCTCCTAACAAATATATTGGATACAGATAAGCATTATCATTTATTGGTCTTATCTTATCTCCATTATATATAACTAAACCAGGTTTTATTTCCATATTATACTTTGATAATACATTAAAATTTTTATTAGGTTTACTCGGCATTATATAATCATTTCGATTAAATGGCAAGTCGATACGTCATTTAATCGCAATTCATAAATTTAAACTTCACATTTATGGTGGTTAATTAATTTTTATGCTATTAACTCTCAAATTTTTAAAAATTAAATATATCTTTTCGCGTATGTATCAAATTTCTATTTATTATGTGGTTTTCTATTTTTTTCTAACATTAATATTGCCCCCAATATTAAAAATACCCCAATTATTGATGAAATGATAATAAAGATAAGAGTTATATGATTTATTCCTTCTTCTTTATATATTGCAGTATATATATCTCCATCTAGAATATCTCCAGTTGTAAGTATAGACACAACATCGTTTGTTGATTCATTTTTCCAACCAACAAATTCTTTTCCGCTCACTTCTTCAGCATAAATAACAAATTCAGTACTGTTTGCACTATATCGTCTTGTCTCTGTTTTCCCATTCATGTTCAAAGTTAAATTT
>JAIKVY010000100.1 GCA_024685275.1 Clostridia bacterium | reverse complement strand
CATCAAAAACAGGATGCGTCTCCGCATTCAGAGACCAAAATATTTCTCGGAATATAATCTTGTCCGAAAGTCGCCAAAGGGAATACATATGATCCTGTACCGTTCCCTTCCCTTTTTGAGATGAACGGTATGGATAAATCGGGGTAAATAATTGCCCTTTGATATGCTCCCCCTGAAGCAAACACTGAAAAACCAACCAGTGAGCTTCAGGGGGAACATTTTATGTCAAGAACAACGGAATGCACAATTGAAGCAAAATGCCGTTCCGAACGGGAAGAAGGACGATCTGTCCGTGCCTGCGGTGCAGGGCGTCCTGTTTCGTGAGTTAAAACTTGAGTATTAATATTTAGAGTTTCATTTACATTATTATTCAAATACTCATAACTTGCCCAAATGTAATTTCCTATTTTAACGCCATCATATATTATTTCTTCTTCTACTGCATAATCGTAATCATATGCCCACCAGAATTCTGAATCTTTATCATATGGAGCTAAATACATTAAATACACACAATCAATATAGCCATCATTATTAGCATCAAATTGTGAATAATCTATTTCTTCATCATAATATGCGATTGACTCAGATAAATATTTATAATCATCTTCTCCAGCTCCACCTTTTGATAAATCATATTCTGTATCAGTTTCGTATGAACTCATAATTGTGGCATTGATATCAAGTTTACCAAATGAAACTTCTTTGTAATATGTATTTAGTGAATACCAACCTGTTTCTTCATTTGTCCCATTAAACGCCTTTTCTATAGTTTCCATATCACAATCTTTTGAATTTGTGAATTTAATTGGTATAACTAATATATTTACATCACCTGTTGATGGAACGCTAGTATGTCTTCCTGTGAAACTATTATATGTTTTATCTAGGTCATCAAAACTTACGTTTTCTTCAATATTGCTTGTACTTGGCAAACTTATATCTTATAAACCAAACTCACTAAATATTAATTCATATTTTATTTCATAATTATCAACCACTGATTCAGCATTGATTCTATAAATTAAGTTATTTTTTAGTGTAATAGAGAGCGAGATATATTCTTCATCATCCATACTTCCTAAGATATTTTTTGCAACTTTGTTTAGATCTTTTGGAATATACTTTTCGTTATTTAAATCAAAATCTTCTAAATTAAAACTAAAATTAAACCATGAATATCCAAAGTTAGAATTTTCTATATAGGTTTCAATAAATTGTGCATTTTTGCTTTTAGAGAATGTTTCACCTGTTTTATATACTAATTTTTCAATTTTGTTATTTTCTATTACACAATAATATTCATATTTTTCATTCCCATCTTGAAGATATACTTCATCATCAGCTTAAATAATATCATTATCAACACAATAATCAACGTTGTAATATAACTCACCATCTCTGTATAGCTTTGAATTTAATTTATAGTTGTTACTGTTCTTATTAAATCCCTCTATTGCTTGCTTAAAAGTGTTTAGTTCAGTTTGGCCTGCATTTTTATCATTACACGCAAATAGACATAATACTAGAAAACATATCATCATTAGTAAAACTATCTTTTTCATTTTTTATCCTCGTTAATATTATTGAGTTTTAACTAATAGATATTATACAGTGTAATCTAAATAATTGCCGTAATTATTGAAAGAAATGAAATTTTAAATGTATAAAAAAGCTGCTAAAAGCTCATTTCAAGTTCTTAGCAGCCACTCAGTTTTACTAGTTTTAATTAATTAATATTAATTTTAATCATCAATACCAATCTCGATATCTATAAGCCAATACTTTGGACTTATATTTTTTTTGTAATCAGCATAGATTGTTACTCGATATGTAGTTTCGCCACTAGTATAAACGTCACAGAAACTAAAACTGTAATCTTCATCATCATAATATAGTAAGTCATCTAAACTTTGTTCGCCATATTCATCGAATTTTGCTCCAGCATTATAAAATGCTTCAAACAATGGACGAATATCATTAACTGTGCCTTCAGGATCATCAGTATAGTACTTGTATTGTACTAACCACATTGGATATTCACTATCTCTATCTGAACTATATTCCCATTCAGAAAAGAATAGAGTCCCTGTTGGTGCAGTAATAGCTGATAATCCAGCTTCAGTTATATATTCTGAATCCCATTCAAAAACATCAATTTTTTCGATTTCAGCATTCATATGAGAAGTAACAGCTGCATTATTCTGTCCATACTCAAAACAAGTAACGACGAAAGACGATTTTTGATTTCCACCAGCAAAACCATCTGTTGCACTTCCTTGACAATTACATTGTAAGCATGCGCCAGTTGCATCATCAATTATAAAGGTTTCGGTATATGACGAATTGTATCCATTAGCATTACCACTTGTGAATGTATATTTCTTTGCTGGACGATTTAATATCTCAGTTGTATTTTCTACTGTCTGATATCTTACAGTTTCTCCAGCGTATTGAAGAATATTACCTACAATACCTCTACCAAGAACTGTATAAGCTTCTCCGTTATCAGTTATAGCAGGTGTTGCTAGCCTATGATACTTTCCATTACGAAAATCGCTGTATCCATAAATGTATTCACCAATCTTCTTTTCAAGTTGTCTATTATTAGTCCCTGAATTATAATAGAATATGCCATTAGAAGCTACTGTATAAACTTCACCAAAAGAATTTGCTGCTGAGACTTTATAGCTTTCACCGATAGCACTAAGAATAGCTGCTCTTGTTGGTAATGTAATTGTCAAAGTTGTTTGTGAATCTTCATTTCCTTGATTATTTCCGTTATCTCCAGTGCTGCCACTTCCTTGATTATTTCCAGTATCACCAGTGTTTCCAGTATTATCTCCAGAATTACCTTGTTCTCTGCCATTATCACCAGTGTTTCCCTCGTTATTTATATTTCCACCTTGGGAATTTTCACCTGTATTGGTATTTTCGTTATTACCACAAGCTGCCAATGTGAAAACAAGAATCAATGCAACGCAAAGACTTAGAATCAAAATTAGTTTCTTTTTCATTTTTCTTCACTCTCCTTTTTGTTTTCTTTTTTATCTTTCTTCTTTTTAGTAATTATTATCACTACTACAACTATAGTTATAACTACAATTATAATAAGAATCCAAATAAATATACATAAGCCTAATGGCTCTGGACAAATATGACAAATTTTACACTTGTGACCAGCGCCATTTCCTTCTTCTACTGCTGGTGATCCAGGGCCATCTACTACTGGCGAAGATGTATCTGTAATCTCATCAGAGCCAAATCCTATAGTTTTACTATAAGAAGAATAAAAATCTTCTTGTTCGCTTTGTGCACAGTAATAGCGAGCACGCATTTCAATCTCAGTGCCAGCTGGGAAAGTCTGTCCTGGTTCAACGAGATATACAAGATATGCTTTATGTTCTCCAGTGGTAATATCATCAGCTAAATGAAGATCTTTCCATTCAGTCGTGCCCTTTCTTCTAGCTTCTACTTCAATACGTAAAGTGTCGTTTTTTGCTGCAATTCGTGACTTTGCAGATGTAATCTCTTCTGGTACAGTCAATGTAAACGCAACAACTGGATTATCGTTAAATATTTCATCAGTCAAGCGTAATCCGGTAATAACAGGAGCTGGAACATCTTCAGGTGTCAATGGTTCAAGATTTGCTGCATCTTTTCCATATGCAACAATTGTTGACCAATCAGAAAAAGTATATTCACGAACAAATGTATCATTATTGAATGTCGTGATAACAAAACGAATTCTTGAATACATCGTGTGTTCATTCCAATTAATTGAAAGGTCAACATCTTCATCTTCATTATTAATGATAACAGTATATTGCGATGGACGAAGTTGCTCACTAACTCCAACACGTGATTCGTCTCCTTGCCATTGACCAATATTCATACCACGGTAGAGCCAAATATCGTTGACTATTTGCTTAGCATCAGGAACTCCACAATCGACTACATCCCATTCACTGCATTGATACTTACCATCTTCATCTTGTCCCAATGAACCAAGAGGGGCATCATCCCAAAATTCATTATAATGCCAACCCGATATTTCATCGTTCACATCATCTAAAGCCCAATCAATTTGAATGCCCATGAAGATTTCATCGTATGCAGTGATTCCTTGGGAAGCAAGATATGATGCACTATCACCAGACTCATCGTATGCTACAAAGAACTCATTTATTTCATTGCTCATACTATATGCCATACCGAGAGTTGTCGAACTATCAGCAATATTCTCTTTTGTGAGAACAACATTTGATGGAGCAGTCAATGTAAATGGAAGTGCTGCGTTAGCACTCGCCGTAATTGGCGAAACTGCTGCAAAATATAATCCTAATGTTACAATCAATGCAACAGTTATCATAACCACACATAATTTTTTTACATTATTTTTCATTTTTCTCACCTTATTCAAGATCTTTCAATAAAAAACTTGCTCGTTTGTTTGTGTTCAATGACGATATTATTAAAACGAATTATTCGTTATTACCATCGTCTATTGGATCGTCTTTAGCTTCACCAGCTTCTTTTTGAGCTTCCTTTAATTCATTTTCGTCTATTTCTACATCATTAAATTCAGCTTCATCATCATGCATCGTTATCGCCATAGAAACTATCTTTGCATCACCTTTAAGTTTCATAATTGTAACACCCTTTGTTGATCTTCCAATCATACTTACTTGGCTAGCTCTTATTCTAATTATTGTTCCGTTATCAGCAACAATGATTATATCTTCATCTTCATTTACTGGTTTAACTGAAACAAGTAATCCTGTTTTATCATTGAATACACCTGCTTTAATACCTTTACCAGCTCTTGATTGAACTCTATAGTTTTCAATACCTGTTCTCTTTCCAAAGCCTTTTTCACTTAAGGTTAATAAAACATCGTTTTCATGAACTACAGACATATCAACTACATAATCATCGTTATCTAATTTAATAGCTCTAACACCTTGGCTTCCACGTCCAGTTTTTCTAACATCTTTTTGTGAGAAGATAATACATTTTCCTTTATGGCTTGCAACAAATACGTTATCTTCTTCGTTGCATGTCTCAACAGCTATTAATTCATCACCATCTTCAAGAGAAACAGCTATCTTACCATTTTGTCTTACAGATTCAAAATCACCAGTTTCACTCTTTCTAATCAAACCTTTCTTTGTTTGCATTAAAATGTATCCCGTTTCATATTGATCAATTGGTAAGAATGCTGTAATCTTTTCATTTTCATCAAGTGGTAAGAAGTTAATCACTGATCTACCTTTTGATTGTTTTGTAGCTTCTGGAACCTTGTATGCTTTTAACTTATATGCCTTACCAGAATTTGAGAAGAATAAGATATCGGAATGTGAATGACAAATAAACATCTTCTTAATAATATCTTCTTGCTTTAATTTGTGGCCAGAAACGCCCATTCCGCCTCTGTTTTGAGCTTTGTATTCAGAAGCTGACATTCTCTTAATATAGCCTTCATTAGTCATTGAAATAACTACATCTTCTTTAACAATTAAATCTTCAATATCAATATCAGCATCATCGTAGCTTATTTCACTCTTTCTTGGGTTACCATATTTTTCAGCAATTGCTAATAAATCTTCTTTAATTGTATTCTTAATTCTTTCATCATTTGAAATAAAGTCTGTTAAGTCTGCTATCTTTGCAACTAATTCTTTTTCTTCATTCATTAGTTTTTCAACTTGTAAGTTTGTTAAAGCTCCAAGTCTCATTTCGATAATAGCTTTTGCTTGACGTTCTGTTAAATCAAATTCTTCCATTAAACTAGTCATAGCTTCTTTGGTATCTGGACTCTTTTTAATGATTTCAACAACCTTATCAATGTTATTAACTGCAATAATTAAACCTTTAACAATATGTTCTCTCTCTTGAGCTTTTGCTAAATCGAATTTTGCTCTTCTAACAATAACATCCTTTTGATGGTCTAAATATTCGGTTAAAACCTCTTTTAAGTTCAATACCAATGGTTTACCATGGGATAATGCTAAAAAGTTAATTCCTGTTGAAATTTGGAGTTGTGATTGCTTATACAATGTATTTAATACAACGCTAGCATTTGCATCTCTCTTTATTTCAAATACAATTCTCATACCTTGACGGCTTGATTCATCTCTTAAATTTGAAATTCCATCAATCTTTTTATCTTTAATTTGATCAACAATATTTTTGATCATATTTGCTTTATTTACTTGGTATGGTATTTGGGTAACAATAATTCTTTCCATTCCATTGTATTCTTCAATTTCAGCTTTAGCTCTAATTACAACACCACCATGTCCAGTTCTATATGCTTCATTAATTTGTGATTTTCCTAAAACAATACCTCCTGTTGGATAATCAGGAGCAGGAATATATTTAATTAATTCATCAACTGTCATATCTGGATTATCTAATAAAGCTACAGTTCCATTAACTACCTCAACTAAGTTGTGTGGTGGAATACTTGTTGCCATACCAACAGCAATACCTTCAGAACCATTAACAAGTAAATTAGGGAATCTAGCTGGTAAAACTACTGGTTGTTGAAGAGTATCGTCAAAGTTAGGCATAAAATCTACCGTTTCTTTGTCTATATCTCTAAGCATTTCATTAGCAATTTTACTTAATTTAGCTTCCGTATATCTTGATGCCGCTGCTGGGTCTCCATCAACTGTACCAAAGTTTCCTTGTCCTGTAACGAGTGGTTCATTGATACTAAACCATTGAGCAAGTCTAACTAAAGCATCATATACTGATGAATCTCCGTGTGGGTGATATTTACCCATAACTTCACCGACAATTCTTGCACACTTTTTAGTAGGTTGATCATACGTGTTTCCCATGTCATACATACCAAAAAGAATTCTTCTATGAACTGGTTTAAGTCCATCTCTAACGTCTGGAATAGCACGTGTTTTATTAACTGCCATTGCATAGCTAATAAAGCATTTACTCATTTGATCGATAATATTAACTGGAATGATTTTAGTTTTTGATAAAATCTCTTCCATATTTTCTAAACCATTATAATCTTTAGCCATACAATCCTCCCTTATACATCCAAATCTAATTCATTAACAAGAGTAGCGTTATCAACAATGAATTGTCTTCTCAATTCTGGATCTTCTCCCATTAATGTATTAAATATAGCATCAGCTGCTATCGCATCTTCCATTTTTACTCTCATTAAGGTTCTTGTTTCAGGATTCATAGTTGTTTCCCAAAGTTGTTCATTATTCATTTCACCCAAACCTTTATATCTTTGTAATTCACATTTACCCATTTCTTCTTGTAATTTGCTTAGTTCTGCATCATCATATGCATATTTAACAACTTTTCCTTTTGTTAATCTATACAATGGTGGCATAGCAACATATACATGCCCTTCTTCAATTAAAGGTGTCATGAATCTATAGAAGAATGTTAAAAGTAATATTCTAATATGGCTTCCATCGACATCGGCATCTGTCATAATTATGATTCTGTCATATCTTAATTTTGTAATATCAAAATCTTCTTTATATCCACAGCCAAATGCTTTAATCATTCCCTTAATTTCATCGTTATCTAATATTTTATGTAATCTAGCCTTTTCAACATTTAAAATTTTACCTTTAAGTGGCATGATTGCTTGATAATGACGGTCTCTTCCATCTTTAGCGGTACCACCAGCGGAATCACCCTCGACTAGATAGATTTCGCAGTGTGCTGGATT
>JAIKVY010000148.1 GCA_024685275.1 Clostridia bacterium | reverse complement strand
TTATATGCTATTGCTTGCTCGATATAATAATTAACACTTACACTTACTAAAATCTCATCATCAACAACTTCTCTTATTAAATCTGGAGTATAGTCATATACTTTTTTTATTATATCTAAATCTATATTCAATAACTTTCTTGTTGCTTCTAATAATTTAGCTTCTGGTAAACACGTGTGACCAGCACTAGTTGCTTCTTCAGTTAGTATATGTCTAATTCCAGCCATAATTCTAAAATCACTAGTTTCACTAATTCCAATATTTTTTGCTATTCTATCAGCTGTAATAAAACCTATTCCTTTTAGATCAGTTGCTAATATGTATGGATTCTCTCTAACAATTGCAATAGTTGATTCTCCATATCTTTTATATATCTTTATAGCTAACCCTAAACTAATATCATATTTTTGTAAGAAAATAATAGATTCTTTCATTACTTTTGTATTTTCATATGCCTCTATTATCGCCTTTACTTTTTTAATTCCTATTCCTGGAACTTCCATTAATCTTTCAGGGTCATTATCTAATATTTCAAATGTTTTTTCTCCAAAATAGTCCACTATTAATTTGGCTGTTTTTTCTCCTATGCCATAGAATAATCCACTTGATAAATATATATATATTTCATTCTTAGAATCTGGATGATCGAATTCTACTTCCTTTATATTAAATTGAGTTCCGTATCTTTTGTTTTGAACAAAATCGCCTGTTATTTTAAGATATTCATTTTCTTCGATAGGTGGTAAAGTTCCAACGGCAACAAACATATTTCTTTTTGCATTAAAAGCTAAAACAGTGTAACCTGTTTCTGCATTTGTGTATATAATCTTATCTACGATTCCTCTGAATGTTTCCAATTGTTCTCCTGAAATAAAATGAAAATATTAGTAACTAATTTTAGCATACAATATGTAAAAATTGTATGCCATATTTGTCGCATAAAAATATACGTATTTTATAATAATTAAATATTAAAAACTTTTTTGATATTTTCTACCATATCTAATTTTTCCCATGGGAAAATATCTCTTCCAAAATGACCATATGCAGCCGTTTTACCATATACTGGATTTCTCAATCCCAATTTATCAATTATTGGCTTTGGTCTAAAATCAAAAATATTCTTTATCTTTTCTGATATTTCTTCATCCGAAACTATTCCTGTTCCATGTGTATCGATATCTATACTTACTGGAGTTGCAACACCAATAGCGTATGCTACTTGTATTTGACATTCTTTACATACTTTTGCGGCTACTAGATTTTTAGCAACGTATCTAGCAAAATATGCAGCACTTCTATCTACTTTTGTTGGGTCCTTTCCCGAAAAAGCTCCACCACCATGTGGAATATAGCCGCCATATGTATCAACAACTATTTTTCTTCCTGTTAATCCGCAGTCCCCTTTAGGTCCACCTATAACAAAGTTACCTGTTGGATTTATATATATTTTTGTATCTTTAGATACCATTATACCTAAAACTGGATTAATGACGTATTTTTTAATATCATTTTCTAATTGTTCATGATCAATGTTATCAGCGTGTTGAGTTGAAACAACCACAGTCTCTATTGCTTTTACATTTCTATTTTCATCATAGGCAACTGTTACTTGTCCTTTTCCATCTGGTCTTAAATATGGTAATTGTCCATTTTTTCTTACTTCAGCTAATTTTTGACATAATAGATGGCTATACATTATAGCTGATGGCATGTAGTATTCATTTTCAGAATTTGCAAATCCAAACATTAAACCTTGGTCTCCAGCTCCTGTTTGATTTTCATCATCTTCTTTTTCTTTCGCTTCAGCGCTTTTATCTACTCCTAGAGCAATATCTGGTGACTGTTCTTTAATTAGTGTTTTAATTTCTACTGTTTTGTAATCAAAACCTAAATTATCATATATGTAACCTATTTCTTTAATCTTTTCACGGGCAATCTGTTCATAATCAACTTTTGCGGTTGTTGTTATCTCTCCCATAATAAGTAAAAAGTCTTCCGTACAAGAACATTCACAAGCAACTCTAGCATTTTTATCCTGAGCTAAAATAGCATCTAAAATAGCATCACTGATTTGATCACAAACCTTATCTGGATGCCCCTCTGTTACGCTTTCTGAAGTAAATAACCTAATCATTTTTATCCCCAAATATTTTATTTATTATATTTTTTCGTTGTTAGTATTTTAAAAATACCAATATATACACTTTATTAAAAAGAGAGCTCCATTATTTAAAAAGGAAACTCTCTATTTATACTTGATTTAATTAGTTAATTAGTCATTATCGTCAGTAATTTTCTTACCATCTAATATTGGATCTGCTAAATCATCATTATCCTCTGCTAAATAATCATATGAAGTATCTTCAACCACATTAGATCTTTCTTCTTTTACTGGTTCTACAGTAACATTTTGATATCTCTTCATACCAGTACCAGCTGGGATAATACCACCAATAATAACGTTTTCTTTAATTCCTTCAAGATAATCAATCTTTCCTTTAATAGCAGCATCTGTTAATACTTTTGCTGTTTCTTGGAATGAAGCTGCTGATAAGAAAGATTTTGAATCTACTGCAACCTTTGCAATACC
>JAIKVY010000094.1 GCA_024685275.1 Clostridia bacterium | reverse complement strand
TCTTCACTATATTCATATTTATCTGGATTGTTTGGATGATTCACTCCTAATCCAAGATGATATATTATATTGTATTGTACTGGTGTTAAATATGCATATAAATTAAGATTGTCTGTTAAAGTTTGCCCATCAACTGCTTCTGTTGGTGTAACATCGCTCGTTGACCAATATGTAAATTCATAATGATCTTTAACATCGCTTGGAGCAGCTTGCAAAACTAAGTTATCTCCTTTTGCATATTCATCAGAATCATATACATCTCCATCCATATAATATGTAACTACTACACCATTTATAGAAAATTGTGTAACTACTAAATTGTATGTATTTGTTGTAACTCCATCTTCAGCTGTTATTATAATGGTGAAGTTATGTAATACATTATTTTCTTCATCTTCATTTGCTGCTAGTGTAATATTGGTTATTACATTGTCACCTGAATCTTTTAATACAGTTGTTGATCTTTTTGAACAATCAAAATAGTCAAATATTGAATATGTATCAGCTGCAGCTTTAACAAAAAATGAAGCATTATTTCCTTCTACTTTACCAGAAGATTTTTTTGATAATATTGCTTGATTACAAATAAATTTAGCATAAATATTTATTGCACCAGATTGAGTTATTGTTGTTTTATTAATAGCAGAAATTGATGTTTGATAATTTGAATCTAAAAACCAACCATCAAATGTGTATCCTGTTTTTCCAGTTGCATTTAATAAAGTGAAGTTTGTATCTTTGTTATATTTTGATATATTTCCTTCGTTATTGTTTCCTTCATCTTCTGGGATTATATAATTAACATCATAGTTTGCTACTGCCCATTTAATATATAGATTATAGTCTTTCTTGATTATTGTCTCTAAATTGAATTCTACTGTTTTAGCTTCATCTTGGTATAATCCAGCATACTCATACCAATCACAAGTAGGATTTGATATTTTTAGCTTTTCACCATATGTTACAGATATCGTTTGATTTCCATTGAATTCATCAATTATTTTTACTGATAATGTTGAAATTACATAGTGAGCATAAATAGTGTATGTTTTTGGTTCAACAGTTTTTCCAGCTGTTAATTTGTTTTGAAATTGATCATCAAAATACCATCCTTCAAAATCATATCCTGTTTTTTCTGGAATTTGGGTTGGTATTTTAAAAGTAGATGTTGTTGTGTTTACAAAATCTTGAGCAGTAAATCCAGTTGCATCATATATTGATATGGTAACTGTTCCACCACTATTATTGCCATTATTATTTGAATTGCCTCCGCCAAACAAGCCGCATGAAGCTAAGGATAATAGCATAGCAACTATTATTATTGAAAAAACTAATGTCTTTATTATTTTTTTATTATTCATCTGTAAACCTCTATAAATACAAAAAACGTCTGAAAAGGTTTCAGGCGTTATTTGTTACTCTACGTTTTAAAACAGTTTTTTAACCATTCTTTTTATTGATTAACTCAATAACGTCATTAACAGTTTTAATACTTTTTAATTCGTCGTCTTCTACTTTAATTCTGTATTCATCTTCAAAAGCCATTATTAATTGAACTAAATCTAAACTGTCAGCATTTAAATCTTCAATAAATCTTGACTCTGGCTTTATTTCATCCTTTTCTATAAATAGAATACTAGATATTAATTCTTTTGCTTTTTCTAACATATCTTTCCCTATCTCATTACATATGTTTCTTTAGCTTTTACGTAATCTAACATTTTCTTCTTGTTATTTACAAATAATTGAAGAATGAACATTACAAGTAAAATACCAGCAACAACATATGCTCCGATTCCTATTTTTTCAAATATTTCTTTCTTTATAAACATTATTACAATATTTGCAATTGCTAATAATAATGCTGCAAATGACCATCCATTAAATTTATGTAGTGGTTTTAATTTAACTAAATGAACTAAAGCATTAATTAAAATAATGATACAAATAACAGCGATTACTGCATATACAATTGGCACAATTGTTAAGAAAATATTATCAGTGCTTGCTGATATATTAGCTAGTGTTCCAGTTTCACCGAATAATGATTTGATACCAGTAATAATTGTATTATCGTTATACAAAGTAAGAATACAAGCAATAGCAATTACTATTATTGAAAATAAACTAATTAGTACGCTGAATATTGATTGTGGATCCTTTCTATATACTGGTTCTGGTTTATACTCAGTATGCTGAACTGCTGGACGAGTATTTGGATCATACTGAACAAGTGGTTGATTCTGTGTTGTGTATGGAACCATTGCTATCGGTTGAACAATTGGTGGCAATTGAACAATTGATGGTGGAGCCGGAATAGCGTTTGTAGCATTTGCTGCTATTGGCTCATTAACTACTTCTTCTTTGTAGTAATAATACCCGTCTGAAGCTAAAGATGGAGCATCTGGATTACTGCTGATTTGATTCAATACTGTTTGGTCTTGAATATCAACTGCTTCCCAATGTCCACTTTGTCCATTAAACGTAGTAGGTCTTGTGATTTCTGACATAATTACATCTCCCTATTATTGTTTTAAATTTATATCTATTGGAACAGAAATTTTTTCTGTTTGAACGACAACTGATGGTTTTGCTACTGGAACTGGCCCAGCATATGGTAATGGCTTATATGAAACAGGCATTTCAAAAGTTCTACCATATTCATCTTGTGAATAGAATTTAGGAATTCCAAGTTTTGCTAAATCTTCACTAGCATATATTCTCTTATTTGCTTCTTCTACATCAATAGTTGCATAACAAGCTTGCTTTGGTGTTGGTCCTAATTGAGCTGTTCTATCAACATATACTTCTTCATTAAGTTGTGGATTTCTTCTATTGATTTCATCATCCCTCATTCTTAAAGCTAGACTATATGCTTCCTTTGGTCTCTTGTTGTTACATTTTGGACAACGTTTATATAGTAAACCAATATCCCATTGACAATTTGGGCAAATATAATGCAATTTTAAATTGTTTTCATCTACACCATATTTTAATGCTATTTTCTCTGCTTTTGATTTTCCCATACTCTACCTCTTAACTATTTTACTTTCTTGTAATTTAAACAAGATAATATGAACAATATAATTGGTAATCCAACCATTATATATGCTCCAATTGAACAGCAATAATGAACTGCTCCACTACCAAGTAAAAATGCTTGGAAGTCTGCAAAACCGCCATTGAGCATTAATCCTGTTGCTAAAACACCTAGTGCACTAATAAACATGATAATTGCACAATAACCAAGTTTAACTTTCTTATATACATTTCCTTTCTTTGGTAAAAAGATTGCAATAAACATAGAAAGAAATGCAATTAAGTCAAATGCTATATATAGAAGAGCAAATGCTCCTAATAAATAAATAAATATCAAATCAGCTGTTGTTCTGGCTTCAGCTACTGGGATCATATTTAAAAATCCACCAGCAAATTTTGATAAATCCATCTTAGTTAACTCACCGATAGCTCCAACTGCTGGTTCAGCTCCAAACATATATGTAGTAGTTTCTCCTTCTGTTAACTTGAATATTGATATATATGGATTAATTGCATCTATTGATTTAATAAATGGAATAACAACCATTGCTAAAAATACTAATGATAAAAGAGCAGCTAAAATAATAAATACTATTCTCTTTTTAACATATCCATGAACTGGCCCTGCTGGAACAACATTAGCACTTGTTTGTCTTGCCTGAGCTTTTGTTAGAACTGGCTTAGCGCTATATATCTTATCATGATCAATTGACATGTATTGATTTACATCATTTTGATATTTAACATCATATTCTTCTTGTTGTCTTGCTAACTCTTCATCTTCATCAAATTCATCATAATCTTGAGTGTAAGGAACAACAACAATTGGTTGAATTAATGGTTCAAGCATATTACTTGTCCTAGTTGGAGTTGGATTAGAAACTGGTGCTTGTTCTTCAACAGGCGCAGCTTTCTTTTCTTCAGGACTCTTTAAGGCGCTTTCACTCCACCATTGAATGTTTTTGTTATCTGCCATTTTAGACCTCTCTCTTTTATTTTTCTTTTTTTATCATCGTCAATATTACTATTAACAATGAAATTACAGTAGTTATAACTACTCCAAAACTTACCTTTTTTATTACAATACTTCCACATATAAAAACAAATAATGTAGTTAATAGAGTTACCCAAGAAACAATTTTAAAAAATAAACTGTTTTTCCCATTATATAATTCTATATGTGCTGCAATTATTACAATAAATGAACTGATAATAGAGATAAATGCAACAATAGATATAACCATATCTAAAGTGTTACCTGCTTCTATTCCACCTTGAATAAGTTTCATTATTAAGTCAAATGTCGTATTTTCTCCATAAATTTGTACTATTGGTACTCTTGTAGTTTTTGACACCAAACTTCCAAAATGATTCCATATTATAAAGGCCCAGCCAAGTATAATAATTGCTATATTGTTAATGTTCACTCTTTCTTTTCTAGTCTCAACTTCTTCTTTTTCTTCAACCTCAACAACTTCACATTTTTGAGGTTCCTCTAGTATTGGACTAGAAATTATAATATTTCTTTCTTCAGCTACTTCTTTAGTTGCTTCAGAAGTTAAATATTCTTTATATCCGATAAATCTGTAACCAGTATGATTCCAAATATTATCGTTATCTGTTTTTGCCATTTCTTACCTTCTTATATGTGAAGTTTGTACATATAAGTATAATCACTGGCACAACAAGCAAAACATAAACGCCTAACCCAACTGTCTTAGATGAATTAGCGCTTCCAGTAATATATCCTATTATTTCTTTTGATATATCTGTTGAATATGATGCAAATAATCCTAGAACTATTATAGCTATAGCAATTAAAAGCATTAATATTCCTATCCATCCCATTTTTATTTTCTTAAAATAATTACCTTTCTTCTTTTGACATACTCCAATAATAGCAGTTGTTAATGCCATTACAACTACTAGCATGTATGCAACTATTAATATTGCGATTACTTTTCCCATAATATCATCTGGGTTATTAAGGAATACGTTAAAGAAATTATTAGACATGCTATCAGGAACAGATAATCCTAATAGTGATGATAATAAACCAACAAATGGATCTAATAATGGAATACTTGTTATAACAATCTTATTTTTTCTAAAGATAGCAAAATAAGGTGCTATTGCTGGATCAGTTATAAACATACTAGCTACAGCATATCCAATAACCAATACTGAAACAATTAACACTATAAAGAAAAAGAATCCACGTTTTTTAACACACATTTTCTTCCCTTTTTTGCCCTTTACTTCTTCTACAGGAGGCAAAGTCTCCTCTTTTTTTACTTCTTCTTTTCTTGTCTCTTCTTTAACATAAATAACTTGAGGATTTCTTGAATTATAAAAATCTCTTCTTAATTCTTGAGCTGTTCTCTCAACCTCCTCTTTGTATCGAATCGTGCCAATGTCATTATAAATTGAAAATTCTCTAGAATAAGTTCCATACTCACCACTAGATGCTTTCTTTTCATAATTGCCTGATTCATAGTTGTTTATGTTATCACTCATTTTATTCCTTACCTAATCAACCCATTCATCCCAAATAACGAACTCGTCATTATCTTGTGTATTTATAACATTTGTAATTGTACTTGTTGTTTCACTAGGAGTTGGATTTCCAAACCCTTTAACAGGAACAATAAGTGGAGGTAATATCATTCCCTTCACTTTCTTTTTCCCTATTGTAACTATTCCTGGTTTATATGGAGTTGTCACAAATCTAGCATTATTAACATTCATTCCCTTTGGAGCAAAAGTTGTCATTCTTGGATTATTAACACTAGTTGTTGGTTGATTTACATAATTCCCAGCAGTAGTTGTTTGGTTATCATCAGCATATGGAGATTTCCATACTGGAGTACTAGTAACTTGATTATTTTTAAATTTATTCTTTTTCATTTCCTTTCCTCCAACTCTTATTTCTTGTATTGATACAAAATAACTGGTGTAGCTATATCTCTACTTCTTAATTTCTTTTCAAGTAAGAATATTGAGAGAATCAAATTCAAAACAGGAATAAGAACTAAAGCAAGCATACCAAAGTTACACATAAATCCACCAACTGAATTTGGTGTAATAATGTTCATAATTGTTCCAGCCACAAAATTCAAAATGCCATCAAAAGCTAACTTACCGTCAATTTCTACTGTTGTTGCATATGCACCTAACATAATAACTGCTGCAAGTAAAAGCATAATGATACATTCTACCCAAGTATGTCTATATATTTTTCTATCACCAGATGCCCAGCAAATAAATAATTTAATTGACATTGATAAAGCATAAATTGCATAAAGAATAATAGCAGCTGGGAATGCAAGTATTGCATATTTAGCTATATTATCAGTCATTCCATTTTCAATTTTACTTATTTGTGCGTCATACCATGGAGATGCTGGTAATTTGTCATCTAAGGTAAATCCGTTGATGTTCATTTTACCAACTATGAATTTTAACCAACCAAATACAGGATCTCCTAATTTGAAATATGAATTTGGATCAACCGTTTCAGTGTTTTCTTCAGTTTCTTCACCTTCTCCAGTTTCTCCTTCACCTTCGCCAGTTTCTCCTTCACCTTCGCCTTCTTCTCCCTCTTTTATAATACTTTCAGTATTTGCTAAGATTGGAGCATTTTGAGCTTCTTCTCCATTTTCTTCAATTCCTTCTTCTCCATTGTTTTCGCCACCTTCAGATGTTTGTTCAACTGCTGGAGCTTCTACAAAGAACGAACCGTATTGATTAATATATCCGTTGATTGTTGCGTCTGGAATATCGAAAAATTGAATTGCAATAATAACAATAGCGATTAAGAAGAATAACCACATAACAAAACCAATAGGTTTTCTACAAAATTTCATTCTTTGAACATCTGTAATAAATTCCCTATCTACAGTTCCATCTAAATGTCCGGCATATGGATTTCCACCAACACCAGTGTAGTCAAAATCTTCATCATAATAATCTGCACTATTACGTGCTCTATTATTAGCGAGAGCTTCTTCTTTCCTTAAATTTAGCATCTTCTTGCGATTCTTTTCCGCAATTCTCTTATCTAATGCCTTTTGCTCTTTTTTTGAAAGTTTTGTTTTTCCTTTAGCCATAACATCCCCTCTATTTGTTAATATATATAAATAAATTTATATATACTATACAAAAATATTTTATCATACCGACATTAAAAAGACAATACTAAAATAATTGTATATAAATATATATTTTACAAAGGGAGATTTATCATTTTACTACTCTAGATTTTCATTAAATATTGATAAAAATCAAAAGATATTTATTTATACATTTTTTATTAAATATTGTAATTTTTGATATTAATTGAATTGATATAATTTTAATAATTTGTATTATTTTTCAATTTTAGATATTGTTAATATTTTGCTATATTCTTTAATTTTTACAAACTTTTAGACAATTTATGGATTTATATAATTTATGAATTTTAAAAATTATTTAAAAAATCAATATATGACTGTTTTTGAATTTTTGTTAATTTTTTGATGTTTTGTTGAGTTTTGAAAAGTTAAACATTTTAGTGATTTTTGTAAAAAAATAGTTGGACTTTAATGATTCAACTAAATGTATGTACTGGATTTAAAGTATTTAACTAATCCAAATATTTTTGTGGGTTAACCTTTTCTACTTTGTATGAGAAGAATTGGATTATAAACATTACAACTGTTAGACAAACCATTATAAGTGGTGCATACCCTATAACATATGTATCTATACAATCGCCTTTTAAGAATTCATATATTTGAGAACCTGAAAAGTTTGCTAATAATAGATTGCTAAAGAATACTAAAATAGATAAAGCAAACATCACTACTATTAATCCGACAAATTTATATTTTCTCGTTTCTCCGTATATTCCTTTTTTGCTTGCCATTGCTATAATACACTTAATAATTAATAATAATGTACATATAAACAATAATACTGTGGCAACAGGCAAGACAAACATTGGGATTTTTTGATATGCAGACATTGTTTCTTCATTTTCAAAGAATGTTGAATAAACAGATCCCATATCTTTATTAAATATTCTTCCTATTAATCCCGTTATTGTTTCTATACTTGAAAACTTGCCACCTTCAACGATTTTTAAATATGATACATTTTGTGAAACTGTCCCAAAATCGAATGAACCTATTAGCATAACAGCTACAAATAAAATACATAATATAAATACCAAAAATATTACCGGGCTTCTTTTATAGCAATACTTTTGTTCTTTCTTAATTGCTTCATTTGCTTTTTGTTCTTTCTTTATTTCTGGGTATATGGTTTCATCATGTTTTGATGTAACATCTATTGAAGCATTTGTATCTATTTCAACATTACGAAATGCTCCCGTTTTCATGTAAGCTTCATAATATGGTCTAGCTAAAATATCTGCATTTTGAACAAACTCTTCATCAGTCATATCTTTATAACTTTTAACTGATGAATCAGTATTTTTTGTTCCACTTCTTATTTCATCGTATTTGTTTTGAACAACTCCTCTAATGTTATTTTCATTAGATTTTCTTGTCGGCAAAGTATCATTTACTGACATTTGCTGATCAACAGCTGGAGTTATTATTTTATTTTCTTTTTTATTCTTTTTCACTTGCAGCCTTTTCCATCTTATTTAATATTTTTTCTTTCTTATTCCTTAACACAAATGCGATTACAACGCATATGAACATTAATAGTAAGCATGCGATAAGAATAGATGTTCCTAAGTATACTAAATTTTGTAATACTACAATGCTTAATGCTATGAATACAATTCCACCAGCTAAACCTAAACACGCAAATATCAAATTGAAAATTGAGCATCTTCTCTTAAATGCATTTATTACTGAGAACAATGCACAGAAACCAACACCAACTAACATTGCCATTCCACCGACAGATGCTACTTTTATTAATATTGCATTCGTGCCAGCAATATCACCTGCTGCTATTAATTTAACTATTGGGTTTTCAACGTATCCGAAAATTGCACTAACGATTTCAATGTTCTTATATCCACTAATTACTGAAAGTTTATCCATGAAAAGTACTGAAACTAAGACAGCTCCTATTGCAAAAACGAAAGATAAAATCATCAAAATCATAGATGGATTATCTCTTTCTTTTAACTTCTTTGGTTTTTTTATCTTCTTATTTTTTTTTTGAGAATTAACGTTATCAGTTTCTTGCTTTACAGGTTCTTCTAATGGTGGTGGTGGAGGTAAAATTTCACCTGTTTCGTTAACTGGTTGAGCAGCAACCACATTTTCTACTACGTTATTTTCTTGAACACCATCAGGTACGAATCTATATACTTTTCTAACAGTCTTAACTTGATTTAATGGGTGATTTGGGTTTACATATGGCACAATTGTAAAAGGTTGAACTCCTTGTGGCATATATGGTTGAGCTGCTTGTGGCATAACAGGTTGTTGATAACTAAATTGTCCGCCATAATTGCATAATCTCTTTCTTTCAGCTTCAATTCTTTGTGTAGAAGCTTCTTGTATTGCTTTCTTTTCAGCATAGAAAATTGCTTCTGCTTCTTTTCTAGCCATTTTTCTTTCTTCTTCAATTCTATCGATTACAGCTCTTTGCATTGCTAATCTTTCAAGATTAATCTTGTCTTGGTTAGCTTGTTCAGAAGCTATAACTTTTAAAGCTGCTTTTCTTGCTGCTTCAGCTTGAGCTTCTTCAATGGTTTGAATAGCATCATGTTGTATTTGAGTTCTTTCATTTGCTATTCTTTCATCTGCAGCATTTTCAATTCCTGCTCTTTCAGAAACCATTCTTTGAGCTGCTTCATAAATTATCTTTTCTCTTTCTGATTGAATTGTTGCTTCTTGTTCTCTGTGTTGTTGTTTTCTTAAATCCTCAGCTTCCTTTTGAGCTTTTCTTACTCTTTCATCAGCTGCATTTTCAACAGCAATAATTCTTTGAACAGCATCTCTAGCTGTATATCTCTTTACATCTTCGATGTCTTGATTTCTCATCGCATCCATTTGTTGTTGCATTGAAACTTTTTCATCAGCAACTCTATCTTCTACTAATCTTGCAATCTCTTTATTAAAATTTTCTTTTTGGGTTTGTTCTGCTTCAACAGCTGCTGCTTCTTCCGTGGTTAATACTTCTGGTTCTTGTTGTTCCATTTTCTTTTTAGCTTTTTCGATTGCTGCTAAATATGCACTACGTGGACGTCTTTTCCCACATCTGCCACATCTCATTTCACCGATAGCATTTACTTTACCACAATATTCACAAACAAATGAAAGTTGTTCGTTATTAAAACTTGCAATCATCTCTTTTTGACTATTGTTTTGTGGTATTACATCAGTTGGTTGTTTTGTTTCTACACTTTCATTCTCAACAACATTATTCTCGTAATCCATCTTATCTCCCATAAGCCCATTTTTTTGTAAGAAAAAAGCAAGACGCTTTTATACACTTTTATATTATAAATGGTAAAAAAAAATTAATCAATACTAAAATAGCAAAATATATTAATATAATATATCGGTCAAAAAAATAAGCCCATTTTGATATAAAAATGAGCCTATCTTTTAACTTTTTAATATGATTTTTGTTGCTACTTTGCTTGATACGAATCTTTTAAATTAACAATCAAATAGCAAAGAAGCTGATTGTCTTTTTTGTCTGCCAATTTGTAATATGCACTTCTCATAAATTGGAATGGAGTATCAATTTTTGACTCATATAAGAATGGTTCTGCTTTAGCTCCTTTAACTACGACTAGCGAATTTGGATTAATTCTGTCATCGAATTCTTTATTTCCATCAACTTCATCAAGTAATAAACTATCGTACTTGTTTAGTGTGCAATCATAACAATCATTTGCGTTAACCCATTGAATTACACCTTTAACTTTTATACCCGCATTTACTCCACCTTGAGCAGAATCTTCGATGTAGTTACAATGTACTTCTTTAACAACTCCATCTTCTTCAACATGAGATACATATTGCAAAATATATGCACCCTTTAATCTAACCATTCCCCCTACTACAAGTCTGTGATATTTAGGTGGTGGATTAACCATAAAGTCATCTTGTTCTATGTAGATTTCTTTACCAAATTTGATAGTATGGGTTCCCGAATCTTCTTTT
The DNA here is from genome assembly GCA_024685275.1 of Clostridia bacterium. GTDB lineage: Bacteria > Bacillota > Clostridia > Christensenellales > DTU072 > CAG-1782. Next base: position 4,185 of record JAIKVY010000094.1, on the reverse strand, counting down.
CTAGGATTATTTTGTACCTCAAACTCTTCATAGTCTTTATCAAAATTATCTATAATAACTTTCAATGGTTTTTCAACAACCATAGCTCTATCAGCGTTATCATTTAGGTAGTCTCTAACACAATGTTCTAACACTTGAGGATCAACTTCACTGTTAGATTTTGCAACACCAACTTCTTGGCAAAATGCCTTAATTGCTTCTGCTGGATATCCTCTTTTTCTCATACCACTTAGAGTAGGCATTCTAGGATCATCCCACCCTGTTACAACATTTGAATCAACTAATTTTTTCAAATATCTTTTACTCATAATTGTGTTCTTGATATTAAGACGAGCAAATTCGTATTGGTGTGGTAATGGGTCAAAATCAAGGTTTTCTACAACCCAGTCATATAGAGGTCTATGATCTTCAAATTCAAGCGTACAAATAGAATGTGAAATCTTTTCAATTGCATCCTCAATTGGGTGAGCAAAATCGTACATAGGATAAATAATCCATTTGTCTCCTGTATGATGATGTGTTGCTCTTAAAACGCGATAAATAACAGGATCTCTCATATTTAGATTCTTGCTTGCCATATCAATTTTTGCTCTTAAAACTTTCGAACCATCTGGATACTTACCATCTTTCATTCCCTCAAATAACTCTAAGTTTTCTTCTATTGTTCTGTTTCTGTATGGGCTGTTTGTTCCTGGGGTTGTAAGCGTTCCACGCGTTTCCTTTATCTCTTCTGCTGATAAGTCACAAACATATGCTAATCCCTTTTTAATTAACTTAATAGCACATTCATACATTGTTTGAAAATAATCGCTTGCATAATATTCATTATCCCACTCAAAGCCGAGCCATTTGATATCTTCTTTTATACTTTCAACATATTCAACTTCTTCTTTTGTTGGATTCGTATCATCAAATCTCAAATTACATTTTCCATGATATTTTTCCTTTGCTCCAAAATTAATGCATAAACTTTTTGCATGTCCAATATGCAAATACCCATTTGGTTCTGGTGGAAATCTTGTAATAATTTCCTTTACCTTACCACTTTCAAGGTCTGATTCAATAATGTTCTCAATAAAATTATCTGCCATTTTTTACTCCATTTACGTAAAAAGGGACGGCACATAAGAGCCGTCCACTCTTGTTGTATTTTATTCTTTAGTCATCAAAAGTAACCATTTGTGCTAATTTATCAAAGCACAATTCAATAATTTCCTTTGCGCCAGGATCATCATATGCTCCAGTTTCTTGAGCTCTGTAATCCAAATATTCAGCAAGTTCAAAGTAATCATCTTGTGTTAAAGATTCATCGAAACAAGCGTCTGCAACTATATCAATTATTCCAAAGAAGAAATCGTCTTGTTCATCTTCTGTCATATTCTCAAGTTTCTTTGACTCAGCAACAGGAACAGGTTCCTCTTCTACAATTGGTTCTGGCTCAGGTTCTAGTTCTGGCTCAGGCTCAACTTCAGGTTCTTCTTGTTTAACTTCTTCAACTGTTTCTTCTACTGTTTCTTCAGGTTCTTTGACAGTTTCCTCAACAGGCTCTTCTACTTTTTCTTCAGCTGGTTCTTCAAATTCTTCTGGTAGTTCTTCAACCTTTTCAGCTGTTGGAATAGTAATAACCTCTATAACTTCGTTATTTTCTTCTTTGTTTCTTAACAATTCAGCAACTTTTTGGCTTATCTCATCTAAACTTTCGCTATTGAATTCTTTTTCTTCTCTATCTTCAATAACAACTCTTTCATCTAAGATTTCGACAAAACTCTTATATGCTTTTTCAAGTCTAACAATTTGTTTGCTATAAACAACATTTAAAAGGAGAAGGCAAATAATATAAAAGGCAACTGGAATCAAGATGAATTGAATAGCTACTAAAATTTCTGTTGCAGAAACTTTTCCATCAGTTAACTCTGATAAAAATCCTATAACGCCACTTAAAGCAACTAAGATTATTCCTACTATACCAAAGAGAACTTTTCCAACTGTATTTTTCCCGCTAAATTCTCTTTTAGAAAGAACTTTTGATGCAGGCATATAATTTGATGGGAACCCAACTCTTTGATCAAGAAAATCAGACCAACCATCCTTAACTTCTTCTGGATGATTTTTTAACGTTTCATAAACGACACCAGCATTTTCAATCTTTATGTCACCTACATCGTTAAGCTTTTTAATGTCACCAATGAGTGTTTTGCGATACTTAGCAATTTTGCAAGCTGATGCAATCGCCCAACAAACAAAGAAACAAATTAAGATAAGAATTCCAAAAATTAATCCTAATTTGATCGAAATATCAAGGTCTGGAAGAAAGCCCGTATTTAATTTATCAACAAGTTCTTTTATCATTACCTTTCACTCTCCTTTTTATAGAACATCTTCTCAAAAATATTCTTATTACAAATACATAAATATTATTACATAAAAGATATTTTTACGCAAGATATAATTTATTATATTTGGGCTGCTTTTTAGCGAAAAAAATGATAATTTTTCTTTAAATGTTATTGATAAAATTTGTTTTTATTTATTCTGCAAGTTAAATATTTAAACTTTAAGATACCTTTTTAATTATTTTAGGGACTTAAATACTTCAAAATCTATTTCTTCTCTGTTCCAAGATACTTCATCTCCTTTAAAAATAGATATCAAAACACATTTAATAACTTTTCCTTTTAGTATGTTTTCTACAGCTACTGCATACGTGTCTAATTGCTTCTTATATTTATCTTTTAATTTTACTAATCCTAATCTACTAGCTTTATAATCAGCAATTATATATCCATCTTTTGTTTTTATAAGCAAATCAATTGCGCCTTGAACCATAACTTTATCATCATTGTTGCCCTCAATTCTTGGCAAATACATAATAAATTCTTTCTCTCTTTGATATTCATTACTGCATGCTTCTTGAATTGTTTCTAAATTCAAAACTGCTACTATTTTATCGATATTTTCTATCGCAATAGTTTTTTCTTCGTCGCTTATTAATCCCTTAGAATGAATTTTTTCTATCTCGATTAAAGCCTTATCTTTGTTATTTGCATTTAAATCAATTCTTTCAAGAACATGGTGAATCGCATTACCCACAATAATGTGTTCAGGTTCATTGTTTTTAAAATCATTAACCATAGACGAATTCTCTGCATCGTTATTACTATCTATGAGTATTTCAGTAACAGTATATTTTCCTTGTGTTTTAGTTGCATCTTCATATTTATATTTTCTTTCAAAAATATCTTTTTCATTAAATAATTCTTTATCAGATGATTCTCTGACTCTTGTTTCCTTGCTATCTTCTATTTTACTATCTTCATCTATCACTTCAATATATCTAGATATTTTTGTAGCATCTATACTGTTAGCGTTGAAAAGTGAAAATAATATAAATAAATCAGGTGTTTTATTTATAATGCTGTAAAAACTATGTTTTGTCGCTCTTAATTCCCAATTTAATGAATCTTTTTTATTTAATATGTAAGACATCCATAAGGCTTTTTTTGCTCTTGTTGCAGCGACATAAAAAACACGAATTCCTTCTTTAGTTTCTTTAATTGAATTTATCTTTTTAATAACTAATTTCGGGAATGTATCTTTACTTGATTTATTTTCGTCCACAGATTCTATTCCTTCGTTATAATCTGTTATCCCAATACCAAAGTTATAATCCTTTTCATATTTTCTCGTATCGTTACCTCTAGAAGCAGCTAATTCCGGCATAAAGACATAATCAAATTCTAATCCCTTGCTTGAATGATAAGTTAATAGAGTAATAGAATCATCAGAGCTGCCCTTTTCGATCCCATCATATATTTTGTCATAATAGTTTAAAAATTCTGCAACATCCTCATCTATAGAAAGACCACTGACATAATCGATAAATTGGTTAATCTCTGATAATTTATCAACACCTTCATAATAATCATTTGATAACAAAAATGCATCCATTTTGCTATTTGATAAAATATACGATAACAGTGTTGAAACTGAAATATATCTTGATTTATCTTTTATATCATCTAAAAACAGTTTAAAACTGTCAATTTTCTCATCAATTGTCTTATCATATAACTCACTATCTGCGCATAAATTGTATTTTATTACAGAAGCCCATAAAGAAATTCCAACACTATTATTTTTTTTGGTTGTTTTTCTTATATCAGCTATCTCTTGTTCACTAAATCC
>JAIKVY010000105.1 GCA_024685275.1 Clostridia bacterium | reverse complement strand
TCGAAAAATATCTCCAACTCAAGGAAGTATTGTTTATGCTAGTACTCCTAATAATTTAAAAACTTGGACAGGAGAAATTATTAGTGGTAATACTTTTGCAAGAACTGCATTAGCATCTACTTTAACCAATATTAATAATATTAGTTCAGTATCTGTAGGAAGTTTGCTTCAAGCTACTCCATTATCACAATTAGCTACTTATTTATCAACTATTGAAGCATATAACCCATCTATTAGAACTGGTACAGCTAATAGATTTACTGCTTTTAATTTTAATGGCGCTTTTGGAGCGGCAAATACAGCTAATTTTAATGCTAGATTTACAGCCAGTTGTGCAGCAGGATATAATGCTAGATTTACTAGCTCACAAAGTACTGTACATACTGGAGGTTTTCATTCTAGTTTTAATGCTAGACATACTAGTTCACAAAGTACTGTACATACTGGAGGTTTTCATTCTAGTTTTAATTCTAGACACACTTCTCATTGTGGAACTTATTTTAGCGGTTTTTGTAGTTCAAGGTATAATAGTTCTTTTACTTCAAGAAATACTACTGTTTTTAGCGCTTTTCATTCTAGCCGTTTTAATAGCCGTTATGGAACTGGAAATAGTAGATTTTTTGCTACTTATTTTGGAAGAGTAAATACTAGTTTTACTGGTGCTTGTAGTTTTACTCAAAAAGCAAGTGGTTATCATAGCGGTTTTCACGGAACCCAATTTAGTGCATTTGGTACAGGTAATGGTACTTTTAAATCTGGACATTTTGGAACTTTCTTTAGGGCATTTGGTTCAAGCAATGGTACCTATGGACGACATAATGGAACTTTTTTCGGTTCATTTGGAGCAAGTCATGGAACATTTCATGGTACTTTCTTTGGAAGCGGGTTTAATTCTGATTTTGGGGCAAGTCATGGAACTTTTCATGGTACTTTCTTTGGAAGTGGATTTAATTCTGCTTATGGAAGATCTGATACTACGTACTTTAGCGCTTTTGGAAGATCTGATGGAACTTTCTTTAGTGCATTTACTTCTGGATGTCCAAGTGCTTTCTTTGCAGATTTTACATATAGTTTTTCTAGTTTCAATTCAGCTTTTTGTCCAGCTGAATTTTGTACCAGCTTTAATGCTGCAACATTTTTTAATAGGTTATAAAGGAGAATTTAATAATGTTTGAAATGATTAGACCTGTAAATGGTTTAAGTTTAATAATGTCTTATGGATGTAATTTAGATTGTCAATATTGTAGAATTGCTCAAGGACGACATGATAATATAAATTCTGCAGATTTACAACAAAAAACTATTCAAGCACTATCTGATGGTACTTTTTTAAATAATATACAAAAAGGATTATATCGTATAAAACAATCTCCTCATCAAATTGATAATATTTCTTTATGGGGACAAGAACCAACTTTAACTTTACATTTATTAACAGAACATATACAAGATTGGCTTACTGTTTTTCCAAATTGGTCTAATTGTAGTTTTAGTACAAATATGGTAGCTTATCCTGAACGTATTTATGATTTTTGTTGTGCTTTAGATCAACATCTTAATCATCCATTCTATATAGATATACAATTATCTTATGATGGCGAGTATAGTACTTCTCAATTAAGAGGAGCTGAAGGAAATATTATTTTTCAAAATGCTGAAATTTTAATTAAGAAATTAAATAATTATCATTTTCAAAATCTTACTGCTTCTTTTCATTTTCATGCAGTATTATCATTAGATTTAATGAAAAAATTACAAGATCCAAATGAAATGTTTCAATATGAAAAATCTTTAATTGAATGGACTAATTATTTTGCTTCATTAAATTATAATAATAGTGTTATAGTTGAACCTGAAATGGATATAGGTTTAGAAAATCCAGTAGATGCAAGTTGTTTTGATGGAATTAATTTAGCTAATTGTTGTTATTTATCAGATATAGTTTTATCTTCTTTAATTCCAAAAGGAAAAGATAGAAAAGTATATTATTCATTAGGAGAAAGAGTTAGACTAAGCCCTTTCCACATGTTAGATGCAATTCGTGATAATATAGAATATTTTGGTTATCAAAATTTTGATGAATTATTAAATCGAATTACTGATGATACTATTGCTCGAAAAGAATTTTTTAAACAAGTAAATCCAGCACTTTGGTGTGGTAATGGTGTAGGAGAGTTAAAAATTAGATATGATGGAACTTTAGTTAATTGTCAAAATCACATGTATGATTTAGATTTATCTGAGCTTACTCCAGAGTTTTTTAAAACTAAAACTTTAATTAATTATGAAAAACAAAATTTAGTTAAACATCATTATTTTATTAATTTATTAACAGATTCTGATGAACAAATTGTTAAATATTTTGATTTATTTAATACTATGAAATTTGAAAGTTTAGAATTTATATTCAGAAATACACTTACATTATTATCAGCGCTTTGGCAATGTCAACAAATTGATCCATCATATGAAGATATTCGAAAAAGAGTTAAACATAGTATATTATTAGCGGTTATTGGATGTTGTAGTTATAATAATCAAATAACAACAGCAAGTTTATATGTGCGTCATACAGGATATCTAAGAATGTATTGTAATGGATTTTTAGAACAATGTCTTAATGCATATAATAATATGATGGGAAAAGAGGTATTTTAATGAATTATCAACAAAATGAAAATGAATTATTAAATAAATCAAAATATTTAACAATTTGTTCATCAGAATCTGTT
>JAIKVY010000091.1 GCA_024685275.1 Clostridia bacterium | reverse complement strand
TATTCATATTTTTCTGGATTATTAGATGATGTAGATTAGATAATAAGAATATTTTTAATAGCAAAATGAGTGTTTGTTAAAATTCTATGTGATATAATTATTTCAAATAATATAGATAACGAGGAATTTAAAATGAAAAAGAATTATTATGTTATATTAGTAATTGCTATAATGATTGTTGGATGTATATTATTAACATCATGTGGATTATATGAAGAAGCAACTAATTATAATGTAAATCCTAAAAATCCGTCAGAACAAGATCCATCAAGCGAGGATCCTCCAAAACCAGTAACATATGAAGAAATAACAAGTGTTGATAGTGTACCGTCAGGTGAGTATATAAAAGGCGGAGACATTATAACTATTGATAAAGAAAACAAAACAATAAAATGTGTTAGTTATAATGGCAATTATTCTAAATACCTTAATAAGGATGGAGAAACTAAATTTGATACCGCTATTACTTTTGTTAAATATGGGGAATATGATAGTATACGTTTTCAAAATAATGGAAAAGATAATTTTATTTACAATTCAAATGGATATATAATTACTACAAAAAGCGAAACTTCTACTTCTACAACAAACCTAAATGTTATGCCAACATCATTCGTTACTCCTGAAACTGGTTTATATGTTTCTGAAGAACAAGAGCAATATAAAGTAAACGAAAATGGAGAAAGAATACCAAATGAAAATGGCGGATATGAAAAGGAAAAATTCTATTTATTTTTAGATTTTACCGAGACTGAAGCAAAAATATATGTTGGTACAAGTGCGGAAAGTCATGAAGAAACTCCATTATACATGGTTTCTAACTATGAATATTCATTTAATTCCGTAGGTTTATCTATTAAAATTCCTCATACAGAAGATAGTTATCATTGTTCTGTTACTTTTAAAAATACAAATGAAGTTTCTTTTGTAAATTATAGTAGTGATGTAAAAAAATACCATGATTATTCTTGTTCTGGGAAATTAATAAAAGTTGAAAATGAGTAATTAATATTTAGAAAATAGTAAAAAATTGTGCATAGAATAATGTATTCTATGCCTTTTTTATATTATAACGATTACATGTTTTGAGATATAATATATCAAAGAACAGTATAAAAGATTTGACAAAGGAAATATAAAATTATATACTTTTTCTACCTACTAAATTAATAGGTAAAGGGGCAAATATAAAAAGGAATATAACTCTAAAATTTATTGCATTTACTGCAGTATTAACAGCATTAGTTTTCGTTGCAACAATAGCTGTAGCAATCCCTATGCCAACAGGAGTTGGAGCATATATTAATTTTGGAGATATAATAATATTTATATCATCAAGTTTACTAGGGCCTTTAGGCGGTTTTATCTGTGGGGGAGTCGGAAGTGCTTTAGCTGATATTATTTATGTTCCGATGTTTGCACCATTAACTTTTATTGTTAAAGGTATAGAGGGCTTGCTTTGTGGTAGTATTATCTGGTTATTTAAAAAGAAAGTGAAGAATGATAAAGTAAGCGATTATGTTTCATATGTTGTTTCATTTATTACATCTGGTTTATGGATGATGTTAGGATATTTTTTTGGGACATGGATTATGCTAGGAGTTATAAACAACGGAGAATATAGCTCAGGATTAAGCATAGCGCTTTTGAATATACCTAATGATTCAATTCAAGTTTCAGTTTCAGTTGTAACTGGTTTTGTGTTGATTTTAGCACTATTAAGAATAAAATATATAAAACAACTCCAAGATGATTTCACACATAAAATGCACAAGTCAAAAATAATGATGGAAGATAAAGACCAAATATAAAAATTTGTTAAAAAGTATTATTACTATATTTTATTTCGAAATTCAAATGGTGTAATAGATGTATAATGCTTAAACGTTCTACTGAAATGACTTTGAGATGAAAAACCTAAGAATAGTGCAATTTCAATCAGGGGTTTATCTGTATAACGTAATAAACGTTGAGCTTCCTGTATTTTTATTTTAAGAATAAAAATAGATAAGCTTTCTCCTGTCTCTTTTTTAAAATCTGTTGAAAGACGACTTCTTCCTTTTTTATGTAATAAAAAACTAATATTGTAAAAAAATGCTATGTTTGATACCATTTAAATAAGGGGAGGAAATAATCTCTTATAAAAAATATTTAATTAATCGAGGTGTAAAATGGCTAATGAAAATGAACAAGTTGTTTCAGTTGATGCTAGCAAACCGAAGCTTAAATTAAGTGTTAAACGTACAATTTTAATAGGTTTTGCTTTCTTTGGTATTTTGCTTGTTTGGCAGTTGTACAATTCATATTGTTCACCAATGTTATCATTCTTATTTGCTAGACATGATTATGCAGATCAAGTCGCTGCTGGTGCATTAGCAGGATTTACTACAATGAAAGATTTATTAGCAAATGGATATATTACTGAAGCTCAATACCTAGATGTTCAATGGAAAGTTGGTATAATTATGGCTCTTGATAATATTGCAGCACTATTTATTATGCCAATATTTGGCAATTTATCGGATAAGACACATTCTAAACTTGGAAAGAGAATGCCATATATTTTAATTGGTTCAGTAGTTACAGCAATTGCTTTACCATTTATTCCTTTATTCTTTGTAAAAGGTATGGCATATATGGAAGCAAAATTAGTTGGAATGATTGTAGGTATGATTTGTATTATGATAGTTGTTATTGTATTTATGATGTCATATCGTTCTCCAGCTGTTGCTTTGATGCCAGATTTTACACCAAAGCCATTAAGAAGTAGAGCTAATGGTATAATTAATGTTGTTGGATATGTTGGTGGAGCAATAGGTTCTGTATTTGCAATTGTTCTGCCAGTTACAAAATATATTGATGGCTCAAATCGTTCATTAATGATGCTTGAAATACCATTTATTGTTTGTTCTGTAGTTTTATTAGCATCTTTAGTAGTTTTACTTTGTAAAGTTAAAGAAAACAAATTACATGCTGAGCTTGATAAAGAAATCAAAGAAGGCGATTCAATGGGTGAATCAGCTGAACAGGTTACAGAAAGTGGTAAATTATCAAAAATAAATAAGAGAAATTTAATATTAATTTTACTTGCTGAAGTATTTTGGTTTATGGCACTTAACGCTGTTGAAACATTCCAAACTAATTATGTAATGTTCTGGTTAAATACATCTTCTGCTGGCGGTGCAATTATGACAGTAGTAAGTGGTGCTGCTAGTGTAGTTGGATTCCTAGTAGCTGGTAGAATAGCTGATAAAATAGGGCGAAAATGGACAATATTTATTGGAATATGTGCAGTTGCAATTTGTTATGTAATATACGCCATAATTCCAAAAGCTGATGCTGCTGCGATTGCTGAGCATCCATTTGAATCAAGTTTACCATGGATTTTCTATGTTCTTTTACCAACAATTGGATTAGGATCTAGTTTAATACATATATGTTCATTCCCACTTGTAACTGATTATTGTACGAGTGATAAAATTGGGAGATATACATCATTGTATTATACAGCAAGTATGCTTGCTCAATCTGTAACACCTATTGCTATTGGTTTTATATTTATGGCAACATCATGGAGAGCTTTACCTATTTATTCAGCTGTTTTAATGGCAATAGCAGGAATAATATTCTTCTTTGTAAAAGCTCCACATAAAAATGATAAAACTAAAAATGTATCAGGTTTAGATGCTTTAGGAGCAGATGATTAGTACAAGATTAAATATTACAAAAATTAAGAGCATATGTTTTTAAAAGAAAGCATATGCTTTTTAATTAATTTACAATGTTAATTATTTGATATACTAATTGTATAGTGGTAAAATATGTGGAACGGAGGATGTTCAATGTTAAAGATTATGGTATTAGAAAAAAGCCTTGAAATACAGACTATAATAAAAGAATTTGTTGATAGATATTGTTCAGATAAAGGAACGGAGATAGGTGTTACTTTTTTTGATACAGTTGAAACATTTTTAAACAATCACAAAGAATATGATTTAGCTTTTATTGATGAAAATGTAGATGATAATGCAGAATTTAATGTTGCTGTAAATTTACGTAATGTTAATAAAGAGATACCATTTGCGTTGATTTCAACAAGTAACAATTTTTCATTTAATGGAGATGAAATTAATGTAGTTGATTTTTTAGTTTATCCATTCACATATTATCAATTTTCAACACTTATTGATAGATTACAAATGCAATTAGTAAAAATGGATATACCAGATTTAGCTCTTATGACAAAACAAGGAATTAGGCGTGTTCCTGTAGATCAAATAACATATATTGAAGGTACTTTTAAACATGTAATATATCATTTAGTTAATGAGGAACAGATTAGTGTTAAAGGTACACTAAATGAGGAAGAAAAGAAATTAACTGCTGATAGATTTTTTAGATTAGGTGATATTCTTTTGAATTTAGAGCATGTATATAAAGTATCTGATTATGATGTGTATGTAGGAAATATATGTTTATCATTACCACAAAACAAAAAAACACAATTGTTAAATAGCATATTAGATTATATGGATAGAGGATAGTAAAATGGATAAATCATTAATAAGCATGTTATTAAGTTATTTTTTGACATTCGCTTTAGGAATAATTTTTTATGAAAGTATTTTTGTTTATACATTTAAAAGAAAGCCATTTTTTCTTATTAGAGTAATTTGTTGTATTTTTGGTATAGCAGCTGTTGCTGTTGGATTATCATTTGCAACTTACTATGCAACTCAAGCAGGTATGGCAGATAATATTGGATATATAGATATTCAACGTGGACTTAGTTATTTACTTTTCTATGCTATCAATATTGGTGCACTGTTTATCTGTTTTGAAGAAAAACCAAGTTTAATATTGTTTGCTTCAGTTGCTTCTGCTGCAGCTCATACAATAGGAACAGGATTATACGAGATATGGGGCAATATTTTCGATTTTAGACCAATACATTTTATTATGTATGGTGGTTTTGAATTAGTTCCAAGTATTGTTTCATACTATGTAACTCATATAGGTATTCTTGCTATTGTATGGCTTGTATTTGGAAGACAATTTGGAAAATTACACAAAGAATTTGGTGATAAAGTAAATAAGTTTGTTTTATGTTTATATGTCTTATACGCTTTCTTCACTGTGACGCTATCAAGTTCATCGTTCTTCAATAAGACAGTTAATAATATTGATTCAATTGCCATTCCAATAGTATTTAATGGATTTGTAGTATTTTTTGCTTTATTTGTTTTATTTGTTCAAAGATTTAATTTGATTTGGGTAAAAGATTTACAAGAACAAGAGGCAGCAAAGAATTTTCATCAATATTACAAAGATAAAGTGGAACAACAACAAAAGAATTTAAATTTAATTAAAAATAAAATTAACGAATTAAAATCACAAGTTGATACACAATTTAAAAACAATAATTTGGATATGGAATTATTAGATGATATTCAAAAATCCTTCTCTTTATTTGATTCAAGTATTCAAACAGGGAATGAATCACTAGATATGTTATTAACTCAAAAGAATTTAGGATTAAAACTTAAAAAGATTAAAATGAGTGCAATGATAGAGGGAAAATCATTGGGATTTATGGATATTATTGATATCTATTCATTCTTTGGGAATGCTATTGATAATGCTTCTGATTATTTAGAAAAGGTAGATGAAGAAAAAAGATTTATTCGCGTTTCAACTAGAAGAAATCATTCTTTATTAATGGTAAGAATAGAAAATTATTGTGAAAGAGATATTGAATTTGGAAAAGATGGCAGGCCAGTTTCTGATCAATTAGGAGCGCAAGGTCATGGGACATACAGTATTAAAATGGTAGCAGAGAAATACGATGGTGTTGTTAAATTTTCTAAAGAAGGAGACTTGTTTGTTTTAACAGCTCTATTTAATACAAATGATACGTTTTAGGACAAGTGGAGATATAAAATGATTATAACAGTTGTTTGTGATATATATGGAAGAGAAAATAATGGTAGTGCAATAGTTGCATATAATCTTATTAGATTTTTAAAAGCGCAAGGACACACAGTTAGAATTCTTTGTGCTGATCAATCTAAGAAAAGAGAACCTGGTTACTGGGTTGTTCCAAACTTAAATTTTGGTAAATTATTAAATGCATATGTTAATAAAGTTGGTGTAACATTAGCTAAGCCACATGATAGAATTATAAAAGCATCTATGTATGGTGTTGATGCAGTACACATTATGATGCCATTAACACTAGGATTAGCTGCAGTTAAAATTGCTCATGAAATGCATTTACCAATTACAGCAGGATTTCATATGCAAGCTCAAAACTTTACTGCATATTTTAAATTAAATTGGTCAAAATCAGCTAATGAAATAGCTTATTCATATATGTGGCAACATTTTTATAGATACTGTACTTGCATTCATTACCCAACACAATTTATTAGAGATGAGTTTGAAGGAAGTATAAATAAACAAACACCTGGATATGTTATTTCCAATGGTGTTCATGAATATGTTAAAAGAAGAGAAAGCCCTAAGCCACCTGAATTACAAGATAAAATTGTTGTATTAACAACAGGAAGATATGCAACAGAAAAGAGTCAAGACACATTAATAAAAGCTGTTTCATTGTCAAAGTATAAAGATAAAATACAGTTAATACTAGGCGGAGAAGGGGCTAAAGAAGGTTTGTATAGACAATTAGCTAAAGATCTACCAATTCAGCCTATTTTCAAGTTTTATTCTAGAACAGAAATAATTGATGTACTTAATTATGCTGATATCTATGTGCATCCAGCCCAAATAGAACTTGAAGGTATTTCATGTATTGAAGCAATTGCTTGTGGAAAATTAACAATAGTATCAGATAGTAAATTATCAGCAACAAGACATTTTGCTGTAGATGATTCATGTATTTTTAAATCACGCGATGAAAAAGATTTAGCAAGAGTACTAGATTATTGGATTGAAAATCCAGAAAAGAGAAAAGAATATGCTGATAAGTATCTAAATAGTGCTGTTGCATACAAGTTAAGTGAATGTATGAAACGTATGGAAAACATGATTTATGATGCAATTGATAAAGTATATGGGCCATTACCAAGCCAAACAAAACCAACAAAATATTTTTTAGTAGTTAGTTAAAGAGAAAATTCATTTTATTTCATTTTTCAAATTTTATATAATTAAACATATAAATAAAAGGAGATGTGTAGAAATACATAATTAGTTATATGTTTAATCATTTTTGTAAAAAACAACTTTGGGAAGTTTCTAAAAAATTAGTTGATGTAGCACAAGGAAGAGAAAAGGCTGATACAGTTATTAAGAATTGTAATCTAGTTAATGTATGTACACATGAAATTCAAAAGAATATTGATGTCGCGATAGCAGAAGGAAGGATTGCAATGGTCGGTAATTGTGATCATTGTATAGGAGAAAATACGATTGTTTTTGATGCAGCAAATAAATACTTAGCTCCTGCTTTTATGGATGGACATATTCATATTGAATCAAGTATGTTAACTGCTGGTGAATATGCTAAAGCAGTTATTCCACATGGTACTTCTGCTATATTTATGGATCCACATGAAATATACAATGTACTAGGATATAGGGGCGCAAAGTATATGCTTGAGGATGCCAAACGCTCATATTTAAAAACATATTTAACAGCACCATCATGTGTTCCTGCCGTTCCAGGATTTGAAGATACAGGATCTTCTGTTGGACCTGAAGATATAAATAAAATGATGAAATTAGACGAGTGTGTAGCCCTTGGAGAGATGATGAATTTTCCTGGGATTATATTTTCAGATGAAAGAACCCATGATATTGTTGGAGAAACACTTAAAGCAGATAAAATAGTAACAGGCCATTATTCTATACCAGAAACAGATAAAGGTTTAAATGCATATGTAGCCGCTGGTATAAGAAATTGTCACGAATCAACTAGAGGTGAAGATTCATTAGCTAAAATGAGATTAGGAATGTACGCTTTATTTAGAGAAGGATCAGCTTGGCATGATTTACAAGAGTGTGCAAAAGCAATAACTGAACATAAAGTTGATAGTAGATTTGCATGTATGGTATCAGATGATGCTCATCCTCATACACTAATTGAAAAAGGCCATTTAGATCATATTATTCGTAGAGCAATTAGTTATGGTATTGATCCAATTACAGCAATACAAATGGTAACAATAAATATTGCGCAATGTTATCATCTTGATAATGAAATAGGTTCTATAACACCATCGAAATGTGCAGACATGGTTTTACTTGATGATATTTACACGTGTAAAGTTTTAGAAGTTTGGATTGATGGTGAGCATGTTGCAAGCGAAGGGGAAATGAAGAAACAAATTGGAGAATATTCATATCCATACGATGCTATTCATTCTATTCATTTAACAGAAAGAGAAGAAAAAGATTTTGATATAAAACATGATGGAAATAAAGTTAAAGTTAGAGTTATAGAAGTAATTCCAGCCAAAACTAGTACAAAAGAAACATTTGATGAATTAGAAATTAAAGATGGAAAAATTCAATTAGATCAAAACAAGGATATTTTAAAGGCATTTGTTTTTGAACGTCATAACAATACAAATAAAAGTGGATTTGGATTTATCAAAGGATTTGGTATTAAAGAGGGAGCATTAGCTCAAACTGTTACCCATGATGCTCATAATTTAATTGTTGTTGGATCTAATAATTCAGATATGAAAATTGCAGCAAACGAATTGATTAAGTGTGGCGGAGGAATGGTCGCAGTTAAGAACGGTAAAATATTAGGTAAAGTTGAATTACCAATAGCTGGTATTATGAGTGATAAACCGATAGAAGAAATGGATGTCTTAGTGCATAATCTTGAACTTGCTTGGCAAGAACTCGGATGCTTGTTACCATCTCCATTTATGACAATGTCAATAATTCCATTAGCATGTTTACCAGAATTAAGACTAACAAATAGAGGATTAGTTGATTGCAGAAGCTTCAGATTTGTAAGTCCATTTGTTGAATAACACCAAAAATAATCTAAATTTTAAACATTTATGACACATTTTTTATTATGTGTTTTGCTTTAATAGACTAATTTTCAGAAATCAATAATCGAAATAATAATTGTAAGAACTTAAAAAATATTGTATTTTATATTTACATATTAAGTATGTATGATATAATATTAATATTATATCAAAAAATGAGAGGTTCATATGTTTAAAAAGAAAGAAAAAAAATCTCCAGAAGAATTGGAAAAAGAAAGAGAAGCTAGATTAGACGCTGCTGAAAAGAAATTACAAATAGGCATTATGAAATTAGAAAAAACTAAGGATACATTTTTTAATGGAATGATGCTTGCTCGTCAAAAGGGTCTAAAAGTTCAAGAACAACAATACAGAGCTAATTTGTCTAAATGTATGGCTCAAATAAAAATGCAAGAAGGTTCTTTAATGACACTACAATTAGCTAGACAATCAAAAGAATTAGTTGAGGCTCAAAAAGATTTTGTTGATTGTCTTGGTATGATTTCAAAGGATATAGAAGTTAACCAAAAGAAAACCAATATAAAGAAAGTTGAAGATGAATACTTAAAGGCAAAATTTGCAGTACAAAAACAAAGTGAAGGTATTGATGAATTGCTAGAATTGGATAAATATTCAGATATTGCAAGTCAAGATATTGGTAAATTTAGTGAATTCGACGCTGAGATAGATGCTATGATAGATTCAGCAAACCCATTGGGAACGTTTAATACAAATCCTAATAAGAACAGAATTTAGGAGGGAAAATGAATTTTAAAGACTACAAAAAGGATTTGATGAAAAAAGCAGAAAGAGCAAAAGTAGAAAATGAAATTAATAATGCTATTTATGCTTTAACAAAGAAAAGAGATCAATACATAGAAAAAGCTAGAGATGCATACAAAAGTGGGAATAAATCAATGTATGCAGCATATGTTTCTTTACTTAAAAATGCTATTTTTAATCTAAATCAAACTCAAGATTTACAAGCAAATTATACAATAGCTAATGATTTATTAGAGATGCAACAATTAAATAAAAAAGCATTAAAAACAATGACAGGAATTATGAAAGATGTATATAAGACCTGTTCAAAAATCAATATCAAAGAATCTGAAGCTGTGTTTAATAAAGCATTATCAAAACAAACTGATACATCTATGCAATTAAAAGAGGTGTTAAAAAATAATCAAATATCATTTTCTTCTAGTGTATCTCAAATATCAGATGTAACAGATGATGAAATTAACGACTTATTACAAATTGAAGTGAAAAAACAAGAAGATAAGATAGACGATTCACTTGATATGTTAGAAAAAGAATTATCAATCGAAAAGCCACAACAAAAAAAGATACAATTACTTGATGTAGAAGAAAAAGCTCATATAAGTGGATTTGATGATGAACCGAAAGATGAACCTAAAACTGAATCGAAAAAGAATCCTGTAATCGAACAAGAAAATGTTGATACAGAAAAGTTATTTAGTTATGAGGGAAATTATACATTCCCACCTTTATCATTGTTAAATGATGATAATAGAAATTCAGAGACGGCAATAAAGAATAAAGAAGATATTGAAAAGATAGTAAAGATTCTTGAAAATAAATTAGCTGAATTTGGAATTAAAGTAAAGACTGAAAATTATATAGTTGGCTCTACATTTTCTAGAATTGAATTAAGTTTACAATCTAGCACCTCATTAGCTCAAATAGCAAAGTATGAACAAGATATAACTATGGCATTAAGTAGAAAAGTTCGTTTACTTCTACCAATTGAAGGAAAAGATCTTATTGGTGTTGAAGTTGAAAATGCTAATAGAGAAGGTGTTGTTTTGAAAAATATGTTAACTTCTGATGAAGCATCTTCTAAATATCCAATGACTTTAAACATTGGAACTGATATAGAATATAAATCAAAGTTTATGAAACTAGATGGTTTACCACATTTACTTGTTGCTGGAACAACTGGATCAGGAAAAAGTTGTTTTATTCATTCATTAATTAATGGAATTTTCTATAGATATACTCCAAGTGAAGTTAGATTAGTTTTAATAGACTTTAAGAGAGTAGAATTTGGACCATATAATGGAGTTTCATATTTAGTAGGTGGACATATATATGACGAGCATGAAAGTGCTTTCGAAATATTAGAAAATGTTAATGCTGAAATGGAAAGAAGATATGATGTTTTCTTGAAAAATGGCGTAAGAAATATAACTGAATACAATGAGAAAAATGAGTCAAAGAAAATGCCAATTATAATTACAGTAATTGATGAATATGCTGATTTAGTTGGTTCTCAATTTGCTAAAAAGATACAAGTTATTGTTCAAAGATTGGCACAAAAAGCAAGAGCTTGTGGAATTCACTTAGTTATTGCTACACAAAGACCAACAGTTAAAGTAATTGATGGCGTAATAAAAGCAAACTTCCCAACAAGAATAGCTTTCTCTGTCGCTTCATATATGGATAGTATGAATATTATAGATACGACAGGAGCACAAAACCTTGTAGGAAAAGGGGATATGCTTTTAGCTTATTATAATAAAATTGAAAGATTACAAGCTCCATTCATTTCAACGGAAGAAATGAACTCAATTATTAAATGGTTATTGGAGAATAATTAACTAGAGTTATATGGCATTGAAGCAAATAAGATGTCCACGATGTGGCGGTGAATTAATTAAAAATGGAGAGACATATAAATGTAGTAGTTGTAATGCTACATTTGTTGAAGATTATGTTGCTCAAAATGAAAAAATTATTTCAGAATTTTTAACAGAATTAAAACAAGAAAAAGTTGCTGCATTAAGACAAAGATTATATGAACAAATCAATGCTAAATATCTAAGTAGTGAAGAAATTAGCAGTATTGCTAAAAAGATAAGAGAGTATTTACCAGAAGATTTTTTAGCATGTTTTTATGAAGCTGCGTGTTCAAAGAATAAAGATGATGTTATAAAATTTATCTCACAAATTGATTATGATAAGCAATACATTAATCTAGATTTAGTCATAGAATTTATGATTAGATCTTTAACGATGGATAATATGCTTTCAGTTAATAATTTAATTGAGAACACGTACAAAGAAAGAGATATTAAGTTATATGATAAATATACAACAGAATTATCTCAAGAAGCAGTAAAAATTGAAAAAGGAATATACGAAACCCAAAAGCATAGAGATGTCTTTATTGCTTATTCAAGCAAAGATATGAAAATTGTTGAATCATTAACAAGTTTTCTTGAAGCTCAACAAATATCTTGCTTTGTAGCAATGAGAAACTTAAGGCATGGTGCTGGTTCTGTTGAAAACTATGATTTAGCTCTTCAAGAAGCAATTGATAATTGTACAATCTTTTTATTTATATCATCTAATAACTCTAGAAGCTTATCATGTGATGCATTAAAGAAAGAAATTCCATATGTAAAGAAGGATGATTTATCAACTGCCCCTGTAAAATATAAACATAACTATGCTAAACTCCCAGCAAAGTATAAAAAGCCAAGAGTACAATATGTTATAGAAAAAGATAATGGTTCTATTGCAGGTGAAATTGTTGCAGAGTTCTTTGAAGGATATGAATGGTGTTATTCTGATAGAGCTGTTGCTAGAAGAATCTTAGATATCCTTATGGAAATGGATGAGGATGAAGATGAAGAAGAAATAACATCTAAAAATGAAAAACTTGAACAAGAAAAGCAATTAGAAATACAAAGAATCGAAAAAGAAAAAGAAGAATTAAGAAAAAAATTAGAAGAATTACAAAATAAGCGAATCAATATAAATGATACTAAAACTGAAAGTGAAAGTGCCCAAACAACAACAAACATAGAAAACAATAAAACTATTGAAGTTCAAAAGTCGAAAGAAACTGATAGTACAAATGCACCCAAAACTGTAAAGATAAATGAAGGACAAAAAGAAACTAAGGTAGAATCAAAAGAAGTTAATAAAAATATTCAAGATAAGGTTAAACCAACTAAACCTGAAGTTTCGCCGAAGGTTGAACAACAAAAAACAAATACTGAGATTGAATCAAATAAAAAAGATGACATTAAAGTAGAGGAAAAGAAAGATAATAATGTTTCTATAACTCAAACTCCAAAACAAGAAGAAAAGAAAGAAGTAAAAAAAGCTAAAGAAGCAGTAAGTTTTGAGAGTTTAAAAAATAAAAACGAACAATTAAAACCAGGAATAATTGTAGAATTTGGTAATTATCCTCAAACAGCTAATGGTTCATCATTTAAAAATGAGCCAATAAGGTGGAATGTTTTAGCAGTTGAAAATGATAGAGCGTTATTATTTTCAGAAAAGGTTATTGATGGAAAGATATTTGATAAGTATTCTCATGATTATAGTCAATCTAGTATTCGTAAATGGTTAACAGAAGATTTCTATAAACAAGCATTTTCTGATGAAGAACGTGAATACATATTAACAACAGAAATAAAGAATTCTATAGATACTGCAAATCAAAATAACAACCCAAAAAAATATAACAATGGTATTAATAAAAACATAATAAATAAAACAACGAACGATAAAGTGTTTTTACTAAGTTTACAAGATGCATCTAATAAATCGTATGGTTTTAAAGTGGATTTATACAATGAAGATATAGCTAGACAAAAAATACCTACAGATTATGCAGTAAAAAATGGAGTATGGAAAAGCGATAAAGATCCATATATTGGAAATACTAATTGGTTTACACGTTCACCATGGTTTTATGAACCTAAAAATATTTATTTATTCTACAAAGATGGTAAACAAAGCAGTGTAGCAAAAATTGATAAAGTTTGTGGAATAGCACCGGCAATTTGGGTTAGTGCTGATTTTAGTTTCAAAACAGAACAGAAAAATGTTGAAAAATTAGATAAAAAAATAGCAGATAAAACACCAATTAAAGAAAATAAAGAAATTAACAAAAAGCAAAAAAGTGATGAAACTATTTCTACGAAAAAAGTAGTACCTAAGGGTGAAGAAAAAAAGAATGATACAATTGTAAAAGAAGTTAATAAACCTCAGGTAAAAGAAAATAATACAGCAAGAAAGATAGATCTAACTAAGTTTTCAATAGAACAAAATGGGACTTTAGTATATTATTTCGGATTTGATCCTGTTGTGTATCTTCCAGATACTGTTAAGAGTATAGCTGCAACTGCGTTTAAAGGTAGTACGTCTATAAAAGAAATCCATCTCTCAAAAAACACAAAAGAAATATCTGATGAAGCATTTAAGAATTGTAGTAGTTTAATTACTGTTGATTTAAATAGTGTTAAAAGAATTGGGAATGATGCATTTTCAAACACAAAAATCAAAAAGTTAAACATACCAGAAACAGTTGTAGAAATAACTAGCTCATTTAATAATTGTAATTTTTTAGAAGAAATCGTAGTTAATCCTAATAACAAAATATATAGTTCATGTAATGGTAAAAATGTCATATTTGATAAGATTACAAAAACCATAATTAAAGGTTGTAAGAATTCAAAGTTACCAGAAGATGCTAGAGAAATTATGCATGAATCATTTAAAGGTTGTAGAGATATTGAATCAATTACTATTCCTAAAACTGTTGTTTCAATAGGATATAACGCGTTTGAAAATTGTAAAGATTTAAAACATGTATATTTTGATGGGATAAATGGTGATTCACAATTAAAACAATTATTCTCTGGAATTTTTGCAGGATGTGAAAGATTACTTGATGTTGTTATTCCAGATGGTACAGAATATCTAGCAAACAAGATATTTATAGATTGTTATGCTCTAAAAAGCGTATATATTCCTGAATCTGTTAATCATATCGGAGACTATGTATTTGGTTGTAAAGAGGATGAGACTACATTCGGGCAATACAAAAATACAATTGAATTACATTGTAAAGTAAAGAAACCACTCTTTGGAATTCCTAAAGGATGGAGTAAAGATTGGTGTGGAGATAAGAAAAGAGTTAATGTTTCTTGGGGATGGAAACTATCTATGCTCGAAGAAGCAAATGCAAATAAAAAATAAAAGGATATTAATATGGCATTAAAACAAATTAGATGTCCACGATGTGGTGGAGAATTAATTAAAACAGGTGACACTTATAAGTGTAGCAGTTGTAATGCCACATTTTATGAGGACACTGTTTCTCAAAATGAAAAGATTATTGAACAATTTTTAGACGAATTAAAGCTTGAAAAAGTTTCAGCATTAAGACAAAGATTGTGGGAACAAGTTAATGCACAATATTTATCAAGTACAGAAATTGCAGATATTGCAAAAAAGATTCGTTCATATTTACCAGAAGACTTTTTGGCTAGATTCTATGAAACTGTATGTTCTAAAAACAAGAAAGAAATAAATAAATTCATTTCTGAAATTGATTATGAAAAAGAGTATTACAACTTAGATCTAGTTGTTGAATTTATGATTAAATCATTAAGTTCAGAGAATCTTTTATCAGTTAATAATTTAATAGAAAAAGCATATAAAGATAAAGATATAAAGATATATCATAAATACACATCAATGCTCTCAACAGAAGCAGAAAAAGTTAAAAAAGGAATATATGAAACTAGAATTCCTAGGGATGTCTTTGTAGCTTATTCAAGCAAAGATATGGAAAAGGTTGAAGAATTAACTGATTATTTAGAATCAAAGAAAATAAGTTGCTTTGTAGCAATGCGAAACTTGCGTCATGGTGCTGGCGCAGTTGAAAACTATGATAAAGCTTTAGAAGAAGCGATTGATAATTGTAAAGTATTTGTATTTATTTCTTCATCAAATTCAAGAGATCTTGATTGTGACGCTATGGTTAAAGAAATACCATATGTTAAGAGAACTGATAAAGAAAATGCTCCTATTAAATACAGAAGAAACTATGCTACAATGCCTAGAGTATATAAAAAGCCAAGAATTGAATTCTTAATAGAAAAGCATGGTGATGATGAACCAACTGAACCTATTGTTAACGAATTCTTTAATGGATACGAATGGTGTTATGACCTTAAAGACGTAGCAGCTAGAATTGTTAAATTTAAAATTGATGAAGAAGATGATGAAGAAGAATTTGAGGAAAATGAAGAAGAAGTTACAGAACAAGAAACTAAACAAAATAATATAGAAAAGGTTCCTGAACAAACTAAAAAGATTCCAGAAACACCAAAACGCGAACAAAAACAAGCTGTTAAACCAGTAGCAGAAGCAAAACCAGAACCTAAAAAGAAAACAACTAAAGTTGAACCAAAGAAAGAAGAAGTAAAATTTGTTCCAGAGCCTAAGAAAGAAGAAGCTCCAGCAAGTAATTATGCATTTACATTAAAGCTGGTTGAAATCAATACAAGTAAACTGGAAGTAATTAGAATTATTCAAGATGTTACAGATTGTGGAATGTTAGATGCAAAGAGAATGACGGATATTTTACCTAGCGTTGTTATGGAGTCAAATTCAATCTTGGAAGTTGAAAAGGCACAAAGAAAGTTAAATAGAATTGGATGCAAGACAGAAATAATTACAAATATATATAAACAACATAACGAAGAAAAAGAAGTTAAGGAAGTAAAAAAGGAACAGCCAGTTGCAAAATCTACTACAAAAAAAGAAACAAGCATAACAGTGAATGAACAACAGCCAGCTAAGGTAGTTGAACCAACTGTTGAAGCATTTACCATACAAGGAAAAACATTGGTTAAATATAATGGGAAAGAGAAAGTTATAGTTATTCCTGAAAGCGTAGATACAATTGATGAAAATGCATTCAGCGAAAAAGCTATTACTCAAGTTACAATACCAAGTAGTGTAAAAGTGATTTCAAGTCATGCTTTTGATAGTTGTAAACAGTTAACTTCCGTTATTTTCAATGAGGGACTAGAACAAATCAACGATTTTGCATTTAATGATTGTTTTAAATTGAAAGATATTAAATTACCTAATACGCTTAAATCAATTGGTATTTGTGCATTTGTATCATGCAAGAGTATCACAGAAATTGAATTACCTAACAATCTTGAAACAATACACAAGCATGCTTTTGGCATATGTGAAAATTTGAAGAGTATAAAAGTAAATGCAAAACTTAAAAATGTGGAAGATACATTCTTAAGTAATTGTAGAAACTTAGAAAGTATAGTTGTTGATAAGAATAATAAATATTTTGATTCAAGAAATGATTGTAATGCAATTATTAATACACAAACTAATACTTTAATTTGTGGTTGTAAAACGACAATGATTCCTGAAAGCGTTGTAGAAATTGGGCATCAAGCATTTAATGGATCAAGAAATTTGACAGAGATTGTTATACCTGAAGGAGTTGTTACAATTAAAGCTGAAGCATTCTATCACTGTTCTTCTTTAGTTAAGGTTTGTTTACCAAGTACAATAAAACTATTTGAAGAAGGTGCATTTAAAGAGTGTACTAGTCTTGAGACATTTGAATATAGTGGTACATCTAAAGAATTTGCTAAGATAAAAAAAGAAAATCTATGGAACAAAGGAATAGTTAAATCTAAACTTGTTGAAGTGCCTAAGAAAAAGGTAACAACCACGAAAGTTGTTAATAGTAGTGTTTCGCAACCACAAAAAGAGGATGCATCTAAAAAGGTATACACAACTAGAGTGCCTGATGGAACAACAACTATAAATAAAGAACAATATAGAAGTTCGTATATGACAAGGGTTATTATCCCTAAGAGTGTTAAATTTGTTGATGAAGATGCCTTTATTTATTGCGATAGTTTAGAAGAAGTTGTATTTGAAGGAAGTATAGCTGATTGGTTAAAAATTGAATTTAATCAAAGTGATGTTACATCAATTTCAAATCCACTTAAAAAAGCAAAGAAATTTTTCACCAGTGATAGCGCTGAACCTATTGAAAATCTTGTTATTCCAAATACTGTAAAAACGATAGGTAAGGGTTGTTTTGATGGCTTTGAATCGCTTAAATCAGTAGTAATACCTGCATCTATTGAAGTAATTAGTGAATATGCGTTTGAGAATTGCGCTAATCTAGAGAGTGTACAATTTAAAGGGATTGTTAAATCTATTAATGAAAGAGCCTTTTATGGTTGTAAAAAATTAAAAAATATATCCTTAAAAGAAGGTCTTGTATCGATTGGTAGATATGCATTTGCTCATTCAGATTTATCTGATTTAGTTGAATTGCCAAAATCTTTAAAAGAAATGGACGGATATGCTTTTTGTGGATCAAATATTATTAAAATTAAGATATATGATGGTATAGAAAGAATCGGAGAAAAAGTATTTTCATATTGTAAAAAACTTAAATCTGCTGATATTTATACTAAAAACTTAAATTTTGTAGGATGTAATGCATTTGATGAGGATGGACAAGTAGTAAATGTTGATAGAAAGAAACCATTACTAGGGCAACCTAGAGGATGGGATAAATGGTGGACATCAAAGAATGTCGTTGTTAATTGGGGTCAAAATTTACCAACTAAATAAGGGGATAAAATATGGGAAGTTATGCAATTGAATATTTGAATAATGAATTTAATCGAGTATATAAATTAGCAATGGATGCTAAAGATAAAGGCGATTTTAAACTAGCTCAAAGTAAATTTTTTGAAGCGAGTTCAATTTGTGATAAGTTATCTAATCATCTTGAAGGTGAAGATAAAGAAAAAATGGTTCTTCGTGCAGAAAAATTACGTAATATAGCAGAGGCTATTGAAACAAAAGGAGCACAAATAAATAGTAATCATTCAAATAATACTCAATCATTTAATGCACAAAATAATGAAAATAATAGTTTTGAACAAGGGAGTGTTCTTGATGATGAGATGAGTCAGTTTATTACATTTTTCCCTGCTGAAAACCTTGAATTTGGATTTGAAGGTGTTATTGGACTTGAAGATGCCAAAAAAGCTGTTACAGATTATGTTATTAATCCAATATTATATCCACAATATTACAATTATAAATTCATAGATAACAAGGGCGTTTTACTTGAAGGCCCTCCAGGAACAGGAAAAACAACTTTTGCTAAAGCTGTTGCTAAAGAAATTAAACAACCATTTGCTTTAATTGATGTTGCTAAATTAGTTAATTGTTATGTCGGAGAAACTGCAAAAAATATAGATAAGGTATTTAATTATTTACGTGGTTTTGCACAAAATAATGATTGTGGTGTTACATTATTCTTTGATGAATTTGATGAAATAGCAAAAAAACGTGGTGGGGATGATAAGGCATCAGCATCAGCTGTACCAGCTTTAATCAGAAACTTAGATGGAATGGCAAGAAATAAAAACTTTTTAATTATTGCTAATACCAACTGTAAAGATGTTTTAGATTCTGCGGTACTTGAAAGATTTAGAAAATTAATACATATTCCTTTACCAGATGAATATAGTAGAAAATTACTCTTTATTGGAAAATCGGAAGATATAGAAGAAGAGTATTTAGCTAGATTAGATTTTGTTAAACTTGCTCAAGAATCTGAAGGGTTAAGTGGTAGAGATATAACATATATATGTGATGATTTTAAACACTTACTTGGAGATTTAAAGAGAGAGGGAACTATAGAAGAGGTTGATTTAAATGAAAAGATGATTGATTTAATAAATAATAGAAAGAATCAAAAGAAATAAAAGGAGATGCAGATGAATTTAGATGTTGCAAAAAAATTAAAAATGTTAAGGGCTGAAAATGGGCTAACGCAAGCTCAATTGGCTGAAACTCTTGGTGTAACACAACAAACATATAGTAAATATGAGTCAGGTTCATCAATAGATAACAACATTATTACAAAAATATGTGAGTTATATGGAATTTCTGCTGATTATTTACTTGGTATTGAGCCAAAAGGAAATAAGAAGAAGGATAATAATAACAAAGTATCGTACATTGTTGATGATGATGATATCACAACAATTGTAGAAAGTGTTATGAAAAAGATCGATGGAAGGAGTGATAAGAAATGAGAATATGTAAAGTATGTGGATATGAATTAGAAAAAAATGAAATGGTGTGCCCATTTTGCAATACTCCATATTCAGAATCTTCAGAGAAGAAAACAGAAACAACTCAATCTGATAAACCATTGACAGAACTAATGAAATTCGTTGAATTTATGGATGATGATTTATTACTTAAAACAGCTGAATGTAAATTAGCAGGAATTGGTGTTTCTAAAAATGAAGAAGAAGCTATTATGCTTTTTAAAGTGTTGGCTTTCAGAGGTAACCTTGACGGAATGTATAAATTTGCTGAGATGTGTCAAAAAATGGGCGATAAAGAGAGTGCAATAAAATGGTTGAAAGCAGCAGCGGATGGCGGGCATAAACCAAGTAAAATTAAATTAAAAATGGAATATGGTGAAGATGTTAAAATTAATCAAAATATTTCATTAGATAATTCTACAATTGCTACTGGATTTGCATCTATTGTAAAAGCAGTTATGCCAAATATTGTTATGGTTCAAGCAACAGGTAAAGTTAAAGGACAACAATATAATTACATAGGTTCAGGGTTTATTATTGAAGGTAATTATATTGTTACCAATGCACATGT
>JAIKVY010000066.1 GCA_024685275.1 Clostridia bacterium | reverse complement strand
ATTATTATTGGCTAGATGCGATGGAACCTTTCTTTACTAGAATGTTTACATACAAAGGATATGATGAAGAAACTTGTGTTGAAAGCGAAGCAACTGTTTTAAATCGTGGAGTATATAAATATTCTTTTGAAGAAGATGAAGATTATTATGAATTCAATATTGATAAACAATTTCAAATTAATTTATCATATGAATTAGGTGAAGGTGAAAGATTTGAATTCCGTATTTTTGATACGTCAGCAACACCAACATTTGATGTTCCATCAGAGAAAAAATAAAATAATTATTTTTCTGAATAAATAATTAATAATTTAAAAGGTATGTTTAGAATGATAGGCATACCTTTTTTGTTGTGTAAATACATATAGCAAAATAAAAATATAATTGAAATAAATCTATTTATTTTGATATAATTTAAAGGACAAATAACATTTAACCAGCAGTTAAGGAGCAAATTATGGAAATTAATATAACAAAAAATGATAAAGTTCTTAATGTAAGTTTAACAGGAAGATTAGATACTCAAACATCTCCAGAGTTAGATGCTGCAGTAAAAGGATATTTAGCAGATATAGAAAAAATAGTATTTGATTTTGAAAAATTAGAATACATTTCATCAGCAGGATTAAGACTTTTATTAGTATTTGAAAAAACATTAAAAGCAAAAGAAAATGTTGTTTTGAAGAATGTTAATAATGTTGTTAAGGAAATCTTATCAATATCAGGATTTAATCAGATAATAACAATAGAATAACATATTTAACAATCAAGTTATTATTCAGAATTAGCTAGGTATATTTTGAAAAACAAAGTTGGTTTAAACTTTAAAGTTGTTGTTTCTTTGATAGTCATATTACTTATAACATTGGCTATCGTTTTGTCTACTGTTTCAATGGCACAAAAGGAACAATTAGAAAATCAGTACAAAGAAGTAGGAAATTCAGTGAAAGAATCAATAGAATTCTATTTTTATACTGATACATTAGCTAATACATATGGCTTTTCTGAAGTAATAAAAAAAGTTGGCGAATTGTATGATCAAAATGCTGATATAATAACAGAAGATAATAGCGAAGAATATATTAATGCAGAAACATTGGGAGCAGAATTAGTCGCTAAACAAAAACTATGTAAATATGGATTACGTCAAATATTTGAGGTAGCAAGAGATGCTGATATAAGGATCTTCATTTTAGACAAAAATAGACAAAGAGTATGTCATGTCTTTGAATTATTACAAAGTGACAGTAACGAAGATTTTTTAAACATAAACGAGTATGGGAAAATTGAAGGAGTTTCAAATTCTTTATTTAGTTATTTAAAAGGCTATGAATCATTAGTTGGCAATGAAATATATATTTCTGAAAAAGAATCGTTAGTTTTTGGTTTTCATATTACAAAAGAATATTTAAACAAAGTCGGAACTGAAATAGGCGAAGAAGAAGCCCTTTCGCAAATGTTGACAGCAAACGATAATATTTCTCCTCTTGAAGGTGATGATTATTTAGTTTGGCTATTAATTGATTTTAAGATGGCAGTTATAGAAGAAGAAGTAAGTAATTATTTAATTGTATTCTCAATAATTATATTAATTGTATATATAGCCATTGGAATATTAATTATGTATATAGTTAGAAAAATGGTTATTTCACCTATAACAGCTTTAAAAAATGCTTCGCTTCAGAATATAAAAATTATTGCAGAAGAAAAAGATAATCATACTTTAAACATAACAAAACTTAAATATAAATACAATGATGAAATAGGTGAATTAGCGGAATCTTTAAATTATTTATATGATGAAATAAAGAAACATGTAAAAAATATGGAGCAAGTTACAATCGCTGAACAAAAGAATAAATCAGAATTAGATATAGCTGCTAAAATTCAAAATGGATTATTGCCAAAAGAATATTTAACAGGAAGCAACTTTGATATATTTGCATCAATGACTCCAGCTAAAAAAGTTGGCGGAGATTTTTATGACTTTTATAAAATAGATGATAATAATTTAGCAGTATTAATTGCAGATGTATCGGGCAAGGGAATACCAGCATCACTCTTTATGACTTTTGGAAAAACAGTAATAAAAGAAAATGTAAAAAGAGAAAATGATTTAGGTATTTTATTTGGAGAAATAAATGATATATTGTGTAGAAACAATGAACAAAATTTATTTATAACAGCCTTCATGGGGATTCTAAACACAAAAACAGGTGAATTTAGCTATGTTAATGCAGGTCATGAAGTTCCATTTATAAAACAAAATAATCAATACAAAAAATTAGATGTAGAAACAAACTTTGTACTAGGTGGAATAGAAGGATATAAATATAAAGCACAAAAAATAATTCTTAATCCAACGGATAGCATTTTCCTTTATACAGATGGTGTAGTAGACGCACTAAATAAAGATAATGAAAGTTTTGGCAATGATAGACTTTTAGATTGTTTAGAAAATACAAAAATATTAACAAAACAATCTCAAATAAAATCAATTAAAGAAACTTTATCAGATTTTTCAAAAGATGTTGAAGCATATGATGATATAACGATGCTTAATCTAGAATATTTAGGCTCTGGAGCAATGCTAAGAATAGAAGATAGTGATGAAAGTGTTACAAGAACAAGTGATTTTATAGAAGAATATTTAGATAAAAATAATGTTAGTATTGCAGATAAAAGTGAAGTATTAATAATTATTGATGAAATAGTAAGTAATATTCATAATTACTCAACTACTAAGTTTATAAGTACAGAAATTGATATTAAAAATGGCGAAATTCATCTTGAATTTGAAGATAATGGGGAAGCTTTTGATCCAACAGCAAAACAAGATGCTGATACAAGTTTAGATGCTGAAGATCGAGAAATAGGTGGGCTTGGAATTCTAATAACAAAAAGATTATCAAAAAGCGTAGAATATAATAGAATAGTAAATTGTAATGTCTTAAAAGTTGTTAAAATAATAAAAAATTAAAATTATTTAGGAAAATCAAAATTAATTAACGAATAAAAAATATTAAGATAAAAAAATTGAAATTGAATTATCTTAAAAAATAGTTAGTTTGAAGTTGTTGGTATCATTGAAATAAAAATACCTGAATGTGGAATCGATTAAAAAAATGTTTAGAAAACAAGTATTTAATGGTTGTTATTAATTTTTGTGAGCAGTTAATTTACCATAAAAATAATAGATTAAAAATAATTTTGCATTAAATAAGAGGTGTTGCACCAAAAATGTCACATTGGTCGGATTATAATTACGGATTAAAATTTAAAAAATAAATTTATTAGGAAAATGAAAAATAAATAACGAATGAAAAATAATAGGATATAAAAATTGAAAGTGAATTATTTAATAAAATTAGTTAGTTTGAAGTTGTTGGTATCATTGAAATAAAAATACCTAAGTGTGGAATCGGTTAAAAAATATGTATATAAAACAAGTATTTAATGGTTGTTATTAATTTTTGTGCGCAATTAATTTACCGTAAAAATAATAGATTAAAATAATTTTGCATTAAATAGGAGGTAATGCACCAAAAAAGACACATTAGTCGGCTTATAATTACGGATTAAAAATTTAAAAAATAAAAAAATAAAGGAGCAATACAAT
Organism: Clostridia bacterium; assembly: GCA_024685275.1. Taxonomy (GTDB): domain Bacteria; phylum Bacillota; class Clostridia; order Christensenellales; family DTU072; genus CAG-1782. Next base: position 100 of record JAIKVY010000066.1, on the reverse strand, counting down.
GGAAGAAATTGTAAAAGAAATGATTGATGATGAAGAAGAGTTTGAAGATTTACTAGATGAAGATTTAGATGAAGATGATTTCTTCGAAATAGACGTAGAT
>JAIKVY010000064.1 GCA_024685275.1 Clostridia bacterium | reverse complement strand
CTTCTCACCCTGCTTTTTATTTTGCTTAAAACGGCTTTGTTAATCCATTTTTTGCTATTTTTAGGCCAATCCTGAAAATGAACTAAAAAAATTGTTGATTTTTGTATCAAAACCTTATTATAAGTTTGACATTCTATATACTCTAGAGTATAATACTTATGAGTATAAAGAGGTGATTTATGTGTTCTACGGTAGAAAACAGGAATTAAAAACGTTAGAAAAAGAATATTTAAAGAAAAATTCATTATGTTCTATATATGGTGCAAGAAGAATAGGGAAAACATCATTAATAAGTGAGTTTATAAAAGATAAAAAGAGTATAATGTTTCAAGCAAAAGAAGTATCAGATAATGATAATTTAAAATCATTTTCAGCAAAAATATTAGAAAGCTTTGATAGAAGTGATGAATATACATATTCTTCTTGGGAAAAAGCATTTGATTCAGCTATTTCTTTTTTTAAAAATGAAAAGGGAATAATTGTAATTGATGAATATCCTTATTTGGTAAAGGCAAATCCAGGAATTACATCGATATTGCAAGATATAATTGATAATAAAATCACTAAAAGTAATATAATGGTAATTTTATCTGGTTCAAATGTTTCTTTTATGGAAAAAGAATTAAATGATAAGCAATCACCACTATATAAAAGAATTACATTAAGAATGAAAATAAACAAAATGTCTTTTGATGAAGCGATACTATTCTTAAATGATTATTCTAATGAAGATAAAACCAAATTTTTATGCATGTTTGGAGAGTATCCATATTACTTATCAAAAATCAACAATAAGTTGTCATTTGAAGATAATATTAAAGAACTATTGTTCAATGAAAATTCTATTTTATTGAAAGTTCCAGAATTAGTATTATCAAATTCATCTCGTGAACAAGGCTTTTATAATTCTATTTTAATGGCATTAGCAGGGAAGAAAAAAGGTTTAACAGAGATAAGTAATATAATGAATGAGGAAGTCACTAAGGTTAATAAATATATTAAAACATTAACTGAAGCTGAGATTATTATCAAAAGGGAAACATATAATTCAAAAAGACAAACAAATTATTATATTCTAGATCCAGTATTAAGGTTTTATTATAAGTGTTTATTAAATAATATTGAAAAAATAGAAGCTGGATATGGGCAAATGTTATATGAAAGATTAAAAGCAGATATTGATAAATTTATTTCATATTCATTTGAAGATGTTGCCATTTCTTATATTGAATTTTTAGGGAAAAATGGAAAACTTGGTGGTATTTATTATCCAATTCAAAATTTAATAATTGACAAATCAGAATTAGGTAGATCAATTGAAATTGATGGTATAGCTAGAGATGGTGATTCATTGTTAGTCATCGAATGCAAATTCACAAACGAAAAAAGAAGTATTAGAGATTACGAAAAAATGGTGGAAAATACATCAATTAAGATATTTGAAGGAATAAAAAAATATAATTATTATATAGTTTCAAAAACGGGATTTGATAAGACATTAACTGATTTAAAGAAAGATAATTTGCATTTGATATCCATTGATGAAATGATGTCTATACAATAAAATATTTGAATTATGTAATTTACTATTAAAAAAGCCAATTAGATCATATGACTTTCCTGTTATTAATCCTACTTATGATATGGTATGATGAAGCATAAGTACAAAAAGATGATATTTGTGAATTGCGGTCTAGAAAAAGCCCTATTATGTACAAAAATGTATAAAAAAGTGCCTTTTTTGGTGTCCGGAAGGTGTCCGGAGAAATGAAAAAAAGGCTTGGTTAAGCCGTTTTTGGCAATTGATGACTTATCTAAGCGTTAATATTGGCTTTATACAAATACAAAGAAGCAGGAAATCGTTCCTGCTTTTTTGTTGCTTTATTAAATAAATAAGTATATTTAACTTATTTTTAAGTTGCTTATTTATAATGAATGTATATTGAAGAGGAGGTACGATTATGAAAAAATATTTTTCAATAATTTTATCATTATTAATGGTACTAGTACTTTGTTCCTGCGGTACCAATTCTACTAATAACGGTGATGATGATTCATCAAGCAGTGTAGATGCAGTTACTGTATCAGTAGATGATAGTGCATATGATGGCACTACCGCCACAGGAGACTTTACTATTACTACAGAAGACGGTACTTATACTGAATCATCTGGAGTATATACAATATCTAGTGCCGGTACATATAGTTTATCTGGTTCACTCGAAGGATATATTTACGTTAATGCTGGAGACGATGATGAAATCGTCTTAGAATTAAACGGTGTTAATATTGAATCAGATGTTAATTCACCAATATTTATCTATAATGCTGGTGAAGTTAAAATTAAGTCTTTAAAAGATACTTATAATACTATTACAGATAGTAGAGATCTAAAAGAATCAGATGTTGAAACTCAAGGTGAAGGTGCAATATATGCTAAATG
>JAIKVY010000062.1 GCA_024685275.1 Clostridia bacterium | reverse complement strand
ATAAAACACTTCTACTCTAATTGTATTTTTTACACTTAAATTAATTTAGGGGATTAGCAAATTTGTTAATCCCCTTTTTATACGTATAAAATCAAATGAATTTTTCTATTTTAAATTGAATGTAATGACATATTGTAAATCCATATTGTTTTCTATATTTGGATTTTCAAAAGAATAGATTCCTTCAATGTTGCATTCACTTCTTGCCATATCAAAATGTGCTAAAGCAATCCCCATATCAAATCTTTGAATATCTCCTATTGGTCTTGTTTTTATAGTCTGATATTCGTAAAAATGAATTTTATTATCATCAATTACAATTCTCCAAGGTTGACAATTTTTAGCTGATGGGGCTTTTTGAATTACTTCAAGCAAATCCTTTAACGTATTTCCATCTAAGCTTTTTATTCCATTATCAAAATTCTTGTCAAAAAATATTTTTTCATATGGTAATCTTGTATCAGCATTAATAGATTTCCTTAGTAAAGATTCAACCATCGTTCTCTTATTAGATTCATACCCTATTGGGCTAACTACAAACATTACTTCATTATCTTTTACATCAATTACTTTTTCGAATGTTGATCTATTCATTGTTGATGCTAGCATTACTGTTCCTAATCCAAGAGTTTTTGCATATATACATACCTTTTCAAACGAATAACCTGAAGCTAAATCATAATTATCTTGTCTTTCTACTTTCTGCGCTAAATAATACTCTTCTCCGCTAATTACAGGAGAAATTAAACCATTTTCTTTAGCATTTAAAAATCTAATATCTATTTTTATGCCAAATGGGTTATCCACATCTTTAATATATTTTTTTATTTTATCTATTATCGATTCATCCAATTTTTTATTACTAAATGTTCTTACACTTTTTCTATTTTTCATTGCATCAATTAAAATTCCCATATTCACCTCAAATTTAATAGTTACTATATATTATTTAATATATTCTAAATGATTTTGTAAAGTGATATAAAAGACATATATAAAAAAGTAGAGGCTTAAAAATAAACCTCTACCAAATTTTAATAATATGAATAATAATTATTCTTATTTTGCTAATGCTTGAGCAACAGAAACTGCAACTGCAACAGTAGCTCCAACCATTGGGTTATTACCCATACCAATTAATCCCATCATTTCTACGTGAGCAGGAACTGAAGATGAACCAGCGAATTGGGCATCAGAATGCATTCTTCCCATTGTATCTGTCATACCATATGAAGCTGGACCAGCAGCCATGTTATCTGGGTGAAGTGTACGGCCTGTACCACCACCAGAAGCAACTGAGAAATATTTCTTGCCTTGTTCAACACATTCTTTCTTGTATGTTCCAGCAACAGGATGTTGGAAACGTGTTGGGTTTGTTGAGTTACCAGTAATAGAAACATCAACACCTTCTAAATGCATGATAGCAACACCCTCTCTAACATCATCAGCACCATAACAACGAACTGCTAATCTATCAGGATTGTTACCATATTTTGTTTCCTTAACAATTTTTACTTTTCCTGTGAAATAATCAAATTGTGTTTCAACATGAGTAAATCCATTGATTCTTGAAATAATCTTTGCAGCGTCTTTTCCTAAACCATTTAAAATAACTCTTAATGGTTCTTTACGAACTTTATTAGCTTTCTTTGCAATACCAATAGCACCTTCAGCAGCAGCAAATGATTCGTGACCAGCTAAGAATGCGAAACATTTTGTTTCTTCTGTTAACAACATAGCACCTAAGTTACCATGTCCAATACCAACTTTACGATCATCAGCAACTGATCCAGGAATACAGAATGATTGTAATCCTACACCAATCCATTTTGCAGCTTCAGCAGCATTCTTAGCGTTATTTTTAATTGCTAATGCAGCACCAACTGTATATGCCCAGCATGCATTTTCAAAACAAATTGTTTGGATATCTTTTACCATTTGGTAAACATCTAATCCTTTATCTTTACAAATCTTTTCAGCTTCTTCGATTGAGGCAATGCCATTTTCGTTTAAGCATTTATTAATTTGTGCGATTCTTCTTTCATAACCTTCAAATAATGCCATTTTCGAATCCTCCTACTCTTTACGTGGGTCAATGAATTTGACACCATCATTATATCTACCATATTGACCTTTTGCTTTTTCTAAAGCAACTTCTGGAGAATCACCTTTCTTTAAGAAGTCAGTGAATTTTCCAAGAGATAAATATTGGTAACCGATAATTTCGCTATTTTCATCGAGAGCTAATGAAGTAATATATCCTTCAGTTAATTCCAAATAACGTGGTCCTTTTTCTTTAGTTGAGTAAATAGTACCAACTTGAGAACGAAGTCCTTTTCCTAAGTCTTCGAGGCCAGCTCCAACAGCTAAACCATCTTCTGAGAACGCTGATTGTGTTCTACCATAAACGATTTGTAAGAATAATTCTCTCATAGCGGTATTGATAGCATCACAAACTAAATCAGTATTTACTGCTTCTAACACAGTCTTTCCAACGATAGCTTCTGAAGCCATAGCTGCTGAATGTGTCATACCAGAACAACCAATTGTTTCAATTAATGCTTCTTCAATGATACCATTTTTAACATTTAAAGAAATCTTACAAGCACCTTGTTGTGGGGCGCACCAGCCGATACCATGAGTAAACCCACTAATATCTTTAATTTCTCTAGAATATACCCACTTTCCTTCTTCAGGAATTGGAGCACACCCATGAGAAGCGCCACAGTTAACTTTGCACATATTCTGTACGTCTTTTGTGTATTGCATTTGATTAGGTCTCCTTTTTATTTAGATGTACGCTATTATTATAAATATATAATAATCAAAAGTAAAGTGTTAGCACGCTTTATCTAGGTGCAAATTCTATAAAATACTAATTGTAAATTAAAGATAAATTTGTCTCGCTATTTAACTACATAAAATTTAATTTGACTATTGATTAAAATCGTATTATACTACTAAAGAATTATTTATCGATTCGCGGAGAGTTGGCTGAGCGGTCGAAGGCGGCGGTCTTGAAAACCGTTGTAGTGAAAGCTACCTGGGGTTCGAATCCCTAACTCTCCGCCAATGTGCGATAAATTGTTAAAAATTCGAGAAAATCACAAAAAACGAAAATTTGCACCCCACATTTTATCACCATTTCACACAAAATCACTTTGTGGAGAAATATGGGAGTTTAATCCTTCAAACAATAATACAACAAGAACAATACATATATGATACGAAAATGTTGTTCAAATATATAAGTGTTAAAGAACCAGATAAAAATATCACAATGACTAATGTATTAAATTGGAGAACAAATTTATGAAAGAAACTAGATCTAAAAAAATAACAGAATTATCCAACGAATATGGCTCAAAAATATTAAGTGATTATCATAAAAATATCTATTTGGAAAGGCTTAAAATTGAACTTCCATTAAAAAGCACAATACAAAAGAATTATTTTGATCAATATGAACAAGGTGATGGAAAAGAACTTAAAACCCATTTTTGGTCTACTAAATCATCATCAAGACTTTGTTTTGAGTTCTTCTCTTGGTTAGCTTATGAAGACGGTGTAAAAGAGGTTGTTTTTGAAAAAAAATTACCTGGAATCAATCATTCCCCAAAAATTCCAAATATGGATGTTTATATACATAAAGAAAACAATTATTACTTTATAGAATCCAAACTAACAGAATATGGTAATAACATATACTCCCTACCCGATTCATATTTTAAAGAAAAAGGTGAGGCTTTCAGTACTAGTGGCAAGCCTATTAATTCATCTTTAAGCGATAGATATTATAATACTGGATTTGACAAATCTGTTATGAATCTGTATGAAAGTATTATAAAAAAATTAAAAGAAAATAATACGCGCCAAAAACCCTCGTGGCTAGATATTCCACAAGAAATCAAACATACAATAGGGATTTACTTCGAAATAATTAATAATATAAACAAATATAATAACAATTGCATCTCATTCTATAACTTATTCTATGATTTTAAAGATGGGAACGATGATTTTGCAAAATTTTTCTTCGATATTGTTCAAAGTATTATGCGAAAAGAGTTGAAAAAGAAAGGTTTTAATGGAACGTACATTTACAGTTATGTAACCTATCAAGAAGCAGTCAAATTGATTCCTGAACGCCCTGCTTTTGGATCAGATAAAATCCCAGAAATGAATGGGAGTACAAACAAAAACTTGATAAACTCATTTCTAGGACACCGCCCAATTAAATGGTAAAATTAAATTTGAAATTTTTAAACTAAACTACTTTTTACGATATTGTTATGGTAATATGTTTTATTCATTTAGCTTAACACACCAATATGATCGATAACTTTTCCGTCTATAACCTCAATATCTCCCTGTAAAAGCATTTTTAACACATATCCATGTCCTACTTTGTACGCTGGATTATTAACTACATCTTTGATTGTTACGTTTTGGTCTAGATTTGGACCGTAATAATTCCATGCATCGAAGTCACAAAGTGCCAGCTTTGTACCCTCCTCTACCATTTTTTTTAGACGTTTGAAAGTATTAGTGCCAACCACCAACTTAGCGTACTCTGGAATATATATTTTTTTACGAGATTCTACGTAACCCAGTTTTTTTAACTGTTGAACACCATTTTCATCTTTCTCAAAATATACTGTATAACGGCAATCCCTATGACGCACACTAGCTGGAAACGCTGGATGTCGATCCCCTTTTACATGTTTTGTTTCATAAAATCTACGACGCCAATCCCAAAAATTTGGTGTCGGATTTCCTTCTGCATCTATACCAGCTACAATTTTTTTATTGGCATCGTAAATACGTGGATAAACCTTACCATACTGCCACAAATTCTCAAAAGTAGTAGCTACTATTCCATCGCTTGATACGACAGGACCAATATATAAAGGTGATAAATCCTGTACGACAGTATTATCACGATTGCATGATGTCACATCAAATCGAACAAAATCTTCATAAGTTGTACATTGTTCTGCAAAAGTCTGACGACTACGTTTCTTAAGCAAAATAATATTTTTATTTTCCATACCTTAAATCCTCATATATTTAGTAAAATAATCTATTAATCTATATCTGCTATAAACGGTGTTATGCGTTCTATCAAAAATGAATATAGAGCATCTATTTCTTCCTCTTGCATTTCCATATTTTTATCTGTAATTTGATGAGAGCCAAATTCTGTATCCACATATGTTTTTTTGTTGAAATATACTGGCTTACCAAAGCGCGGTACACAATGAAAATGAACATGTGGTGTTGGATTTATTTTTCTATAAGTTCCATTCATCAAACATTCCCAATTCATTAGAGTAGCACCAAATAAAGTTTTAAATATGTTTTCTAGTGCATTTGCTATACGATGAAATTGCATCCATTCCTCATCAGAAAGATCAGTTAAACTACCCTTATGTTTATTCAACATAGCAATTACTCTGCCGAAATAGTTTTGATTATTTGCAAGATATATTGACCAATATTTTGTTTTAAAAAGCAATCTTTTATTCGATTGTAAATTATTACAAATATCACAAGTTTCATATTTATCGTTTTGTTGTGGTAAAACAGCATCGTTCCAAACTTCTTCAAACATTTTTTGATAATACAAGTAGCTTTCTTTATCGTTTTCATATATTTCATATGCACGTGCAGAACGCGGTTCAAACTTCACTGCAGACATAGCCACTATATCAACTTTAACAGAACTGAAACCCTCTCCCTCGCGCTCAACAATGGAAAATGCGGCAGGGATATATTGTCTTGTTAAACGAATATCCAATTTATCACAATACTGTGGATCATTTTTTAACTCCATCAAGTTTTGATATCCGTTTCGAATATGCTCTATCAATTTACCCTTACTCCCATTAGAAAGGTTAGATCGAGTAGCAAATTGTGCAGCATCAGAAGAAGGATCATAAATAATAACATCAAAGTGAACACCTTCATCCATACAACGTAGAAAAGATTCTCTATTACCTTCTGTAATTGCAGAAGCAGAAACAGAAAGAATTTTTACACGTTTTGCAGTATGCCAGCGTTCATAAATAGTATCATTTTCGAGTGTTTTTCGGGAAGTAAGATGCGTAGTTATTTCCCTTGAAAGTAGTATACGATGATATTTGTATAGTAATTTTTCCGAAATATCTTTATCCCCAAAATACGAAATCAGTTGTTCGATAAATGCATCCATCTTAGTAAGATCGAGAGGAACGTTTCCTGTTGCATTTTGGTATTTTTTTATTTTTTTTCCAACATTCGAAGTAATGTTATCATAATTGAAACCATCAATAGGAACTGGCAATATATTCTTATGTTCTTTTAATGCAAGATCTATCTCATGTAGAAAAACATCTTTCCCTTTTTTGGAAACTCTAGCTTGTTCATTTTGCGAATCTAAACAATTGGGGGTTAAAATCACAACAAAGTCAGTACAAGCTTTAATAGCATCATCGATATAATCTTCGAATTTACCATTCATAATGGAACGAACATCTAAAAAAGTTTCCACCCCCAATTCTTTTAACCGATTAGCTATTATATGAGCATACGCTGAACCCCCGCCTCTATGCCTATGAGAAATGAAAACTTTTAACATGCAAACCCTCCTTTATTTCAGGTTTCATTTTTTAATTATTCTCGATATAATTGAGAACCTTATGGTTTATGTTTATTTCTTATTTTGTTTTATAAAATATTGGAATAATACTTCATCAGAATATTCTTTTGCTCCTACTTTTTCAAGTGTTTTTTGTTGAATGAATTCATATACACTTTTTTCTAAAAGTCTTAAAACATCAAAAGCTTCTTCCATTGTCTTTCCTACACAAAATACTCCGTGATTAGCCATAAAGCATGCATTTCTTCCTTGAAGAGCCATAACCGTTCCTTCTTTTAATTTCTTTGTGCCAGGCAGTCCA
>JAIKVY010000051.1 GCA_024685275.1 Clostridia bacterium | reverse complement strand
CTTCCATAAATGAAAGAGTTCCTTCTAATTTACCATTAAATTGTTCAATGGCGTTTACAATTTCTGAAAATGCATCCGTTATATCTTTATCTGACATTGATCCAGATGTGTCTATAACGAACCAAATATTCTTAACACTTTCTTCTTTATCATTAAAATCAGGCAAAAAGAATCCAGTATCATCAAATCTTCTATCTGGTGGAGAAAATGAATAATCATTTATTTCTTCACATATGAAGTTATTTAGTATTTCTCTCCAATTAACAACTCCTTTTTTTATTTCCTCTACCATTCTTTCAGCAAATAGTGGTATTTTCCCTACTCCCAAGCTATCTTTTCTATTCTTTGCTACTTCATATGCATCGATTATCCAACTATCAATGTCTGCCTCTTTATCCTCTTTTTCATTTTGATTAATTTGTCCCCATTTTGAATGATCATCAAAACTTCCTTTTCCTTTTGATGATTTTGTTTGGTTTGCTCCTTTCTTTTTTTTGTTACCAGATCCTGAAATATTACTATCATCATCTTCTTCTTCATCTTGTTTGTTACCTTTTTTACTTTTATCACCTTGTTTATCTTCTGTTAGCATTTCATAAACTTCTTCTGCTGTGTACATATATCCTTCGTTTTTATCTGGAGCTATATGCATAAGTGGGCCATATTTACCAATGCTAATCGTTGAAATATCCATATTGTTTGCTTGTAAAATATTCGAATTTACCACAATATCACATGCTATATTAAAAAGATAATTATCTTTATCTTCACCTCTTAAACAGTGTTTTAAAACTACATGCATTATTTCATGCATTAATACAAAATCAATTTCTTTATCATTTAATTCATCCATAAAATGAGGAGAAAACATTATTCTATTACCATCTGTATAAGCGGTATCACATTCAATATCAAGCCCATATTTCATGTGCATTAGCAACGATCCAAAAAAGCCACTATTTTGTAAGACTCTCATCCTAGATATCATTAATCTTTGAGAGTATTCCTTTATTTGTTTTTCAGTTAGATCCATTTAAATATTTTCCTTTTGATTGTATCCATGCAGTAAATTCCGGAATAAGCACAAGTTTATTTCTATAATTTTTTTCTATTGCCATATAATCTTTAATTAATACAACACTAAAATCTGGTGGCATTTTATTAGCATATCTTATAGAATTTCCTATTAAATCTAAATTATCTTTGTGTTCCCTAGCATATGCAACCATTGATGTTATTAGTGCATATAACGTATCTTGTGCTTTAGGAACATCAACTTGTTTCCCTAAGAAAATATCTTCAATATTAGGAAGATTCTTATATATTTTTACCCAAGATTTTAATTCTCTAGCAGTTCCATTACCTATTAAGCCACAAATAAGTGGAAACATTTTATCTACTGAATCATTGATATTATTTAAAATGTTACTTACCATTTCCCAAGAACGTGGAGTAGCAAATGCTAAATCATCATTTTCAGAGCTAAACATCATTAATGCGTCGCGTTTAAATGTTAAAAATCCAATTATCTTTTCATTTATTCCATGTGATATTGCCCAGTTTTTCCATGAATCAAAACTACCCACTACTTCTATATGTAACAATCTGTTAGCTAATGCTTTTGGCATTTTTACTGATACTGATTTGTCAGTAGTTCTATTACCAGCAGCTATGACAATACAATTTTCAGGTAATTTATGTTCTCCAACAACTCTATCTAATGTAATTTGATATGCTGCAGCTTGAACTGATTGTGGTGCAGCAGATATTTCATCTAGAAATAAAATATTGATAACATTATCACTTTCATCCATTTGAAATATTTGCGGCTTTAACCAAACTGCAAGTGTTTTATCCTCATTTGCGGTAGGTATACCCCTTAAATCTATTGGATTAAATAATAATAATCTAACATCTGTAATATTAACTTTTTTACTTGTATTGTTTTCAATTTCTTTTGCTATTTGTCTTATAGCTTGTGATTTACCAATTCCAGGAGGCCCCCATAACATAACAGAAGGAAACGACTTTAATGGACACCCTGATTTTATTAGCCCTGTATACGATAAGGACAATTGCTCAATAACTTTTTCTACTGACATTGATGGTATTCCAGATAATTTAATTTCTTCTTTCATTTTTTCTTTACAACTCCTATTTTTTTATCTATTTCTTCTATTTGATTTTTGCATTCTTCTATTCTACTTGTGTAACTTTCATTCTTTTCTAAAGCAGCTTTTAAATCGTTTTGACGCTTTAATAATTCATTATACATAATTGTATTTCTTTCCAAAAATGATGATAAACTATCTAAATAATTATCAATCCTAATTAAAGTCCCACCTTCAGTTTCATCATCTAATTTTACATAGTATTTGCCAGCCCTAGAAAGATATAAATATAAATTTTCTCTAACCATATTTGATGGCAATATAATTTTAAAACCTTTGTATTCAATCAACTCTTTCTCTTCTGGTTTTAAAATATGAAGACGTAACGAACTATTAATATATTCTTTTAAACGTTTTTTATCTTCTGGTGAACCAATCTCTTGATTATTCCTCTTATACTCTTGATATGCATCTAAGTCAATTTGAGCATTTTTAATTATCTCTGCTTTAGTATTAATATCTTTAGGAAGCTTTACTAATTCATTTTCAATCTTTATTCTTTCTTCTATTGATTTCTTTTGAAGAGCTGACAATCTTGCTAATTCATTAGTTAATTCAACTCTTTTCTTAATATCCATATTTCCAATAGCTAAAGCTTTTACCTCAGCGTAATTTAATACAGTGTCTGAAACATCTTCGCATGTTTTATCAACAATAGTTCCTGCTAATAATCCTGTAATGATTCTTTGTTTTGTCTCTAATATTTGCCAAGAATATGCGTCAAAACTACCTTTTGTTATATACCTGTATATATAAACTTCAGAATTTGTATTACCCTGACGAATAATCCTTCCTTCTCTTTGAATCATATCTGATGGTCTCCATGGAACATCTAAATGATGAATGGCAATTAATTTATCTTGAACATTAACTCCTGTTCCTAATTTTTCTGTTGATCCTAGTAAAATTCTAACATCACCATTTCTAACTTTATTAAAAAGATTTTCTCTTTCTCTTTCCGTATTTGCATCATGAATATATGCTATTTCATTTTTATTTATACCACAAATTATTAAACTTTGTTTTATTTCGTCATATAAATTAAACTCTTTTTTAGGGGTTGACATATCACAAAAGATAATTTGAGTTCCTTTTATAGGCATAGTGTCATAATAAATTTTCATAACATTTTCAACACATTTAGCTACTTTACTATTATTTAATGGCCCAATCTTTGAATCTACTAATCTCATATCTAAAGCAGCTTTTTTGCCATCAATAGTAATCTTTAACATGTTATCACCCCTAATTCTGAAATATTCACCTCTAACTTTATCAGCCCTTTCTGAAATATCATCCAAATAATCTTTTAACTGTTCAGATTTCTCTATTATTACATCGCTATATCCATTAAATTGTGGTACATCTACAATTTCATCAAGAGTATAAAAATCTGCGATTGTAGTTAAAATTGCTGTTAATTGTGGTAAATTATGAAATTCAGTAAATCTTGGTTTAAGCCTAAAATTATTAGTATCAACATCAACTTCAAATTCCATAGTTGTTGTTGCAAACATTTTAAGCCAAGCTTCAAATCTATGAATATCCATTAGAGTTAATTCACCATATTGAAGATATTTTTGCATAACATATAAATCAGTTATTGAATTTGTAATTGGAGTTCCTGTTGCAAATATTACACCACCATCATTATTCTGTATTATCCTTACTTTATCAAGCATATCAGTACATTTTTTTGAGCCGTTGTAACAATCACAATAACAATTATATGATTCAACGCTTAAATTCTTATAGTTATGTGCTTCATCTACAAATAATCTATTTATATTTAAATCCTCGAAAAATATACCTCCAGAATTCTGTGAATATTTATTGTATTTATCAAGCTCTTTTTCCAAGGATTTTAATCTTTCAATATTTTTTTGATAATACCAAACATTATCTTTTTTGCTTTTTATCTTTTTTATTTTTTCTTTTATATCTTCTATTATTTTATTGTTAGAAATTGGAATTTCTTCAAAACAACTATACGTAATAATAATTGCATCAAAATCTTCATCCCTTATTTGTTTTAAGGTTTTTGCCCTTCTTTCTGGTTTGAAATTATTTGAATTGACAATAAGTAATTTTGCATCAGGGTATAACTGTAAATATAGATCTTTCCATTGTCCTATAATTTGATTTGGCACAACATACATATTCTTAGATGATAATCTCATTCTTTTTAATTCTTGACCAGCGGCTATTAATACATATGTCTTTCCGGTTCCGACATC
>JAIKVY010000038.1 GCA_024685275.1 Clostridia bacterium | reverse complement strand
TTATAGAACTTAAATTATCCTTTAATTGAATTAATTCTCTTTCTCACTGAATAAGAAGTTTATAATCTTCAATTTTAAGATTTAAACTTTCTTTTTTAACTCATCATAATGGCATTATGATTACAATTTCTTGTTGTGATTCATACATATCGTATGGAACATATGGATTTGTCTCTATTTTCATTTTTCTTATATTTGGTTAAAAATTTTCATTATTCTTGTTATTTCTTTCTTTTTTGCTTCAGGATTTTGTATATAATGAAGTGTTATTTCTCAGTCATTTTCTCTATCTCCTTCTGATAAAAATATTAAGTTTCAATTATCAAATATATTATACAAAGGATCATTTTTAACAATTGTAATTGTTTTTATATTTCTTACATATGAAGATTTTATATCTCTTTTAAATAATCATGTTTGATTATATCTTGTTAAATATTCTGGTGTTACTATTGAAAAATCCATAATATAATCAATATAATATTTGATTACTGAAGAAATCATTAAAATAAATCAATATAATAACAGCATAAATATAGTAAATATAACTTTTAAAGTATTATTATCTCCCATATTAATAAAAATAATAAGCCATAATACAAATACTGCTATAAATCATCAAAAGATGGGAAATAAAACTTTTACAAATAAAAAAAGAAAACTTTTATTTAACATTAAAACATTCTCTTCTCCATATTTTTCAACCATTTCTTTATAAGCCTCTTTCTTCCGTTCTGAGTCAAAATTAGAGAAGATTTTCATTATTTATGAAATAATTATTAAAAAGTTGTATATTTTGGAAATAATCTGACCATAACTTTTCAAATCATATATTGATCAGTTACCAAATAATTTGCTCATTGATAACATTGTCTAGAAAAACAAGATAATGAATCTGATGTATGTCATCTGTTATCTCACATAACAAAATATCAATTTGTTACCTCAAATTCTGTTTTTTCTCATTGTGGAATTGTTTCTACTTCAGGATAAGTATAGTTTTCCTCTAATTTGAAACAATTTTGTCAATTTTCTGCTTTAATTTCTGATTCTGGTGTTGTATCATTACAAATATAAGTCTTATTATCAACAAATTTTACTGTTTCTCATGGTAATCATATTATTCTTTTTATATAAGGTATATCTTTTCATTGTGGTACAAAAACAACAACATCTCATCTTTCAAAATTTCAAAATCTTTGAGTCATTTTCTCTACTATAATCCAATCATTAGATTCAAAAGTAGGCATCATACTTACCCCTACAACAGTATATGGTGTTCCAATAAATAGTCTTATAAAAAGAATTATTCAAAATACTAATACTAAAAATACTATTAAATCAAATGTATCTAATCATATTTTTATTATCTTATTTTTTGCCATTTTTCTCACTACTATCTTTTAAAATTTATATTAATATTATCCATTAAAAAGGTATTTCATCATCAAACGTTCAAATATTTCAATCTTCAATACTTTCAGATTCTGGAGATTTTGAGTCTAAAAATATAAAACTATCAACTATTATTTCTGTTGAAAATCTATCATGACCTTCAGCATCTTGCCATTTTCTTGTTCTTAATCTTCATTCAATATAAACTCTTTTTCCTTTTGTTAAATATTTTCATAATACTTCAGCACTATTTCAATATGCTACACATCTATGATATTCAGCATCTTCTAATATATTTCATTCTTTATTTGTATATCTTCTATTTGTTGCTATTGTAAAATTAACTACAGAACTTTGTGTACTTTCAATAGTTTTTACTTGAGGTGTGTTTGTTGATCTTCAAATAAGCATTACTTTATTCAAATCCATCTTACAGAAAAATAAGTATAAAACTGATTTATAATCGTTTAATATGTATTCATATTATAAAAAAAAGCAAATGATTTTATCTAAAATAAAAAAAAATAAAAGGACTTTAATCCTAATATTTTCTAATTATTCTCAATGATTTTAAACTAATGATTCACAAGTTCTTTACACTGTTTTAAAAGATTTTTGTCAAAATAATAGTTCTTTCTACCCGGAATGGGACTTGAACCCATACGGCCGTGAAGCCACCAGATTTTGAGTCTAGCATGTCTACCAATTCCATCACCCGGGCCTTGTATATATTTTATAATTAAATACTGTATTATTTCAATATATTATTAAAAAATAAGCGAGTGACGGGACTTGAACCCGCTGCCTCTTCCTTGGCAAGGAAGCGCTCTAGCCAAATGAGCTACACCCGCAATTTCATATTATTTTATTATACTTCTATGATTTCTATGTTTTTATCTTCTTTTATTTTCTTTACTTTTGAAGTTGTAATAAGATTTGTTGGTCATATAATAAGAATAATTACTCATAATACATTACTTATATCTCAAAAATATATATTATTCATAGGATCATCTAAGAATACAGTTTTTCACATTATTATTGCTGATAATCATAATACAAATAGAGTTGATCTACTAAACTTTATATGTATTGGGTATATTCAGTAAAAAATTGCTATATACATACATATAGC
>JAIKVY010000090.1 GCA_024685275.1 Clostridia bacterium | reverse complement strand
AGAATGTATTTTTACCGGATCCACTCTTTTCAAGTTTGCCTTCTTCTACCATCTTTGCTATTACTTTTTCAACAGAACTAGCTGAAAGTATTGGGCATAATTCTAAAATTTCGGATTTTGTAACCTTCCCAATTTTCATATCTATTGCATTTTTCACAGCATCATATGCACTTAGTTTTTTAGATACAATTTCTACTCTTTTTTCGAAATCATCATATGCCATTTCAATAATACTTAATAAATAACTAACAAATGGTGTAGGATCATCCTTTCCTTCATGCCATCCAATTTGAGAATTATATAAAGAGTCATAATATAAATCTTTCAATTTTGATATTTTTAATTCTAATGATATATATTTGCCTACATAATATCCAGAACGATACAAAAGTAACGTTGTTAATAACCTAGACATTCTACCATTTCCATCATTAAATGGATGTATACACAAGAAATCATGTATAAATATAGGGATTAATATTAGTGGATCAACTTCTTTATTATCTATTGCTTTATTAAATTCATCACATAAATCTTGTATAGCAATTGGTGTTTCATATGGTGCTAAAGGCGTAAATAATGTATATGAATTTCCTTGTGTATCTGTGGCACTTATATAATTTTGTACATTTTTATATTTACCGCCATATGAGACTTCATCATTTCTCCCACATAATATTTGATGTAATTGTAATATATAATTAGGTTTAATTGGAATATACTCAAAACTTTCATGAATTGTGTTCAGAGCATCTCTATATCCGGCAATTTCTTTTTCACTTCTATTTTTAGGAGTTGTTTTCTCACTAACAATCTTTTTTAGTCTTGTATCAGTAGTTCTAATTCCTTCAATTGCATTACTTGCTTCTGTACTTTGTATTTTAGCAATTTCTACTAGTTTGTTTAATTCTTCTGGTTTTTGAGATAGATATAATTCTTGTCTTCCTTTTGCTTCATGTATTTTACCAATTTTGTTAATAATAGTAGAATTCCATGTTTTATTTTTTAAATCAAGATAATTGAACTTTCTCATAATCATAGCTCCTTTCTCGTAAATTATATGCCCAATTGAGAGAATAGTCAAATTTTACGAGAGTAACTATAATTCATCATTGGCATTATCTATGTTTTTTATATATGAATATCATATATAAACCTAAAATAACTAATTGAGAATAATATTTATCTCATTCGCAATAATGAGATGTCGTAAATAAAATGTCGTAAATGTGTCGTAAGTTTATCGTAATTCTGCCTTTATCACAATAATTTCGTAAAGTCTTTCTTTAGCATTAACAACTTTTCAGTTGGTAAACAGATAGAACTCTATTTTTAAAATGCATTAAAACTATTTATTACTTAACATTGTTTTTAACTTAAAAATATTATCCAATATATCGCTATAATTTACATTATCAAACGCATTAAATATATAAATCGACAACATTTGATTATAATTTTTTTCAATATCTACATTATTTAGAGAATTCATAAATGTTAAATCAGAAAATGTTTTAAAATTGGATATTCCTCCATATCTATTCCCTTCCTCTGCAAGTTGTATATTTAATATTTTATGTAATTCATCTTTAGATTTTAATAAATTTGTTATATTTTCATTTTTTAATAATACAGATAAATCATATAAATGCTTAGATAAATCAAATAATTTATTTACTCTATAATAATGTTCAGCAGCAAATAATTTATCCATAAATATTCTTTCAAGCGATAATGTGATTATATTAAAAGGACGTATTTCATATTGACTTTCCAATATATCTTTTTCTTCTTTTGATGCAAGTTCATATAAATGTGGAGCTATACTTACAATAGATGTTGGCTCAGGAATACCAAAATTGGTTGATTCTATTTTAAGCTTTCCAAATCTTTGTAATGCGTCACCAACATCAACATTATATAATGATTCATATGTATATTGAACAACAATACTACCTTTTTTATTGCTAAGCTCCTTATCAAGAGATAATGAATTATATCTTGTTGAATCATTTAATCTTTTCTTCATTTGGCTATTAGAACAACCACTTACATTAACTGTTAAATCTATATCTTCTGAAAAACTTTTTATGGATTTTAATCCTTTATATAATGCTGTTCCGCCTTTAAAATATGCATAACCTTGATTATCTCTACTTGTTAATTCGTTTAATATTAATGTGATATAATAGTCTTTTTCTAATATATCTCTTCTAATGTTTGATCTTTTTGATATATTTGAAATAATCGTATCAAAAGCATATTTATCTAAATGCAACTTCATCATGAACGCATATCTCCTGTAATTTAAATAAAACATTTTTACTATAATATTTTGAATAAAATAATAACCCTTCGAATTTAATATTATTATCAATTATGTAATCATAAATAACTTTATTAGGATTATCACAATCATAATTTATATTGCTTTTATTTGATAATAAATCTAATACTTGTAATATTTTATAATTATCTTTTGTTACAGCAACTACTGGCTTATATAATTTAATATTGTCAATATCACAAACTATTCTATTATTGTTAGTAACAATATATTCATCTTTTGGTAATTGCGTTGTTAATCCGATCTTATTCGCTAAAGAAGGCCCACTAATATATCCATAGACATTAGTAGAATCATTTAAATATAGCCTTGCAATTAGTTTATTATAATTTATATTTGAATAACCAAAAGGTGTTTTAACCGTCCTATAATAGATTCCCTTCCTAAATCTTATAAAATCATCGTGTTTTTCTTCATATCTATTTATATATTCATTAATAACATTTGCATTTGTATTATAACAAGTTAAAACATACTCACAAATATCGCTACTGTATATTGGGGTCCCAATTTCATATTTGTTAATATATTCTTCAATCAATTCCATAACATTCATTTTGCATCTCCGTTTGTTATTTTTATGTTGTATTTTTTATTATTCTAATTACATTATTATAACACATAAATTGTATTATATCAAGAATTAAAACATATTTAAGAAAAATAATACATTGATTAAAAAAAAGCTATTAAGAAACTAAAAACTTCTTAACAGCTACAAACTTATTTATTGGTGCCGGTGATCGGGGTCGAACCGATACGATATTGCTACCGAAGGATTTTGAGTCCTTTGCGTCTGCCAATTCCACCACACCGGCTTGCTAGTCTATATTACCAAAAATTATTTGTATTTGCAAGTTTTTTCTATTTGATAACGCTTGTATGCTTGATACTTACTTTGCTATTTTTGTGTTGAATATAGTTATCTATACCATCTTGGTCTTCCCCATGACCAAGTCCAACTGCTTGATGATGATTGATATCTAATACCAGCATACTTATATTGGGATGTATTTGTTGTTTTAGGATAGTTTCTATAATTCGT
>JAIKVY010000249.1 GCA_024685275.1 Clostridia bacterium | reverse complement strand
ATTTAATGAAAAAGTTATTAGATGATGATCTTGTTGATTTTTTTGATTATTATGAATATTTGTTTAAAAGGTAATTTATGCGATTAGATTTATTCTTATTCCAAGAAAAATATGTTAAAAGTCGAACGAATGCTCAAAATTTAATTAAACTAAACAAAGTATTAATAAATGGAGTAATAGTTAATAAACCATCTTACGATGTTTCTAATGATGATAAAATAATATTATTAGATAATTATGATGTTAATCTAGGATCCTTAAAAATTTCTAATATAGTTCATGATTTTAATTTAAATCTTACAGATTATATATGTTTAGACTTAGGCTGTTCAAATGGTGGTTTTACGAATTATTTATTAAAAAATGGTGCCAAATTAGTATATTGTGTTGATATTGGTCCAAACCAATTTGATGAAGCTTTAACAAATGATTCTAGAACAATCATAATGGATAATACAAATGCTAGATATTTAAAAAAAGATGATTTTATTGATTCTATTGATTTCATTACAATTGATTTAAGTTTTATTTCTTTATCATTAATTCTACCTGTTTGTTATAATTTAATAGAATATAGTAAAGAGATTGTCGCATTAATTAAACCTCAATTTGAATTAGAAAAAAAGGATTTAAACAATCATGGTATTGTTAAATCAAAGAAATTAGAAAAAGAAGCCATTGATAAAATTGTAAATATTTCAAAATCAATTGGATTTAAAGTAAATAAAGTTATAGAAGCTCCACATCCATTTAACGATAAAAATCAAGAATATTTTATTTATTTGACTAAGTGAATTTTTTTATTGCAATAGATATTTTATTAATTCCAATAAGCCATTTTTATGATAATAATCTTTGTAAAACTCTAGTTCTTGTTCGATTATTCCATCTATTGCGTTTATACTTTTTACTTCAACATCTGCACTTGAATCATATAGAATATTATTTGTAAAAATATGACTGTATGAATTTAAAATTACATCATTTTTTATATCAAGTAGTCTTTCATCAATTTTAATAGAAGCTTGATTTTCTAAATCATTAATTAGATTATTAGATTGTGAAGCGTATATTACTAAATTTGTATTATATGGAACATTATATTTTATTAAAGATTCAAAAACACTTTCGACAGTATCACATAAAGAATTATTTAATTCATCACTAGTTTTTGATACCATATTAATATTCATAACCATAATGCCATCTTCTTTTAAATGATTATATACAGAATTAAAAAATTCATAAGTTGTCATTTGAAATGGGGCAGAAATAGAAGAATAAGCGTCAACCATGATTAAATCATATTTATTATTATCTCTATTTAAATAACTTCTACCGTCATCACATATAACGTTGACGGAATTAGGCATTTGAAAGTATTCATAAGATAAATCTATTATTTTTTGATCAATTTCTATGCCTGTAATATTTAAATCAGTATTCTTATAATATTCATACAACATGGTTGCATATGTACCACTTCCGTTTCCTAGTATTAAGCAATCAAATGATGTTTTATTATTGATATTACTCATTAATGGGGCTAGTAAACATGAATCATAATACATACCAGTTAAACTTTTATCTTTTTTCATCATTGATTGTACTCCAAAAAGAATATTTGTTGAGAGATAATATGTATCATTAGTTTCAGTTACTTTTATATAGTTATACATAGATTCAGTTTCAAATTTAATTGATTTATCATTTCCAAATGAAAATTTTGTAAATACCCCCAATATGCTACTAACTACAACTATTATGATTGAAATTATAATAATAACTATTTCTTTAATTTGTTTTTTTATTGATGAATTTAATATCTTTTTTCTCTTAAAAGATTTATTTTTTTGTTTATTATATTCATTATTGTTGTTAAATAAATTAATATCTTCAGTTTGTTGTGGTAAAGTATTTGTGATTTTATTGACAGTTATTACATCTATTATTAAGTATATTGAGGATATGATTATTAATAATCCGCCAAATAGAATAAATGAATAAGGTGTTCCGATAAATGGTATAGTAATAAATGTGGGTAAAAAGGTTCCAATTATTGATCCAATAGTATTTAATGCTTCAAGTAGGCCAATAATTTTACCTGAAGATTTTTCTCCCATCGAAAATTTAATTAATGATGGCGTTACAACACCCAATAACATTAATGGAGGGGCAAGTAATACTAAACATGAAAAGACAGTAGTATAAATAATTAATCCTTTTGAAACAGTTAGGGCGAAAATTCCAGCAAATAAAGCAATGACATATTTTCCTATGAATGGAATTATACATGTATATATTCCAGATATTGCAATAAGTATAAAAACAACAGAAACATCATTAGTTTTATCAGATATTTTTCCACCAATTATATTTCCAATTGCCATCGCAATCATAATTATTCCGATAATTATTGTTAAAACCACTTGAGAACTAGATAAATATGGCGCAAATAATCTATTCGCAGCAATTTCTATTCCCATAATACCAATACCACAGAAAAATTCCGTTATATACAGAAAAATCTTTTTTTGAAATAAGGGATTATAATTTGGTTTAAATACTTCATTCATATATTAAATTTTACATAAAAATAATTATTTCGCAAAAAAAATTATTTTTTTTTAAGTAATACCTAATTTAAGAATTAATTAACTTATTAAAATAATTATATATTTTTATTTGATATGAATAAAATTTTTTGATAA
>JAIKVY010000209.1 GCA_024685275.1 Clostridia bacterium | reverse complement strand
ACTATCTAATAACTTTCCAATATCCTGTTTTATTTGTGCCAACTCTTACAATATATCCTTTTTCAACAAGTGATTTAAAGACTCTAGACACTGTTCTTCTAGATATTTTTAATTCAGATACAAGAGTATCATATGGAATACTTGGATTATTAATTAACTCTAATAAAATCCTTTTTTCATTTTCAGTCAAATCGTTAGAAAGATTTTTGCCATCATTTTTGCCATCATTTTTGCCATCGCTTTGGGCAATGTTTTGGATAATGTTTTTGTAAATTACCATATTATCCGTTACTTTTTTATTAAATGGAATGATTACATTTATGTAAGTGTCATGTATATCAAACGCTTCTTTCCCATATTTTTCTATGATTTTTGGAATACCGTGACCAGTATGCTCAACAATGCCAAGTTTTAAAAATATTCTCATCAAAACAGAATTTCTTGGATGACTAACCCCATTAAAAAAATCTTTTTCACTAATTTCTTTTGGTATTCCACCATGAGATGTTATTTCTAATCTATCACTATAAAAAGATACTAATGGCTCCGATATTGTCCAGTCATTGTGTACTATTGCATTAACCAATGCCTCATTTACACAATCAATATCATATAAATATTCATCTACACGAGGACGTACAGAAGTATCAGTCATGCAAATATTTTCAGCAATTAATCTATCTTTTAATCGTTGTAATCCAAGCAAAATACTTTGATCACCATAATCACTTCTTTGCGAAATAGAAGCCTTTGTCATTCCATTAAATTTCACAAAAATCAATGAAATCATATTTTTATCTGAAAGAAGTTCTGCCATTAAATTATATTCTCCATCTTTCATAACAAGACTAAAGTTAGATTCGAAAGCATTTTGGTTAATATGATAACCCTTGCTAATCAACAATATTTTCATCATATCAAAAGACAATGGCGCATAATGAGAAGGTGCTCTTAGTATATAATCATCGTCTATAAAATTTTTTTGATATCTATATTCGATTTCAGCAGAACTCATTTCCTTACAGGTTGTTCCTATTCTCACTAAACAACCTTTTGAAGAATAACCATATTTTTTTATACAGTACAATGGTTTATATCCTTTCCCTACAGTTATTTTTATAATATTCTTTCCATCTTCTTTTAATAATGATGTCGTTATTTCGTTTTGAGGGCATGGTTCAATTTGAGAAGTAATACAATCTGATATCTTCTTTTGTGTTTCATCAAGTTGATCACCGTTTATTCCTTTAATATCTCCCAAATCATTAATGCCTACATAAATATCGCCACCTTGTGTATTTAAAAAAGCAACAATATCTCTTATTAATGTTTCTGAAAATTTTTCTTTAAATTCTAATATCTCAGATTCAACAAGCATAGATTCAACAAACATATACATTACCTCCTGATAATACAATTATATCATATTATTGCCAAGATTGCAATATTTTTGCCACACCATATTAGGATTATGGCAAAAATCTTTTTGATATTCTCATTATTACGAATAAAAATTATAAGTTTATATTAGATTTTGGCATCATTTTTGATGTTATTTTTGCCAAATACATAAACCATTTTTGTCAATTCGGCCATGTAAACACACTTTTAATAACCTATACTAGAAGAGAAATAATTATAAAAAGAATTCTTCATATCTTCTTTTTATTATTGTTTTTAAAAACATTTTATGCTTATCACTAATACAATCCACTTCATCTATTAATGAATTTATCTTATCAAAATCTATTCTTTCTTTTATTCTATTAATTGCTTTATCACATTCCTCATATTCATGTGATTTAATAAATTTATTATAATTTATTCTTTTTCCCTTTAAAAATATCGCTGATGTTGGAATGTCAAATATTCTAATATTCATCTCAGTTTTATCTTTTAAACACTTTTCTATTAACTCACTATCAATTTGAGGAAATAAACAAGAGCCACAATCATATATTGGAGCTAGCTTAATATCATCTGTTTCTTGATTGTATAATAATCCCCAATTACCGTTATGCCTATCCCAGTTACCTATTAATGCATCTATTACAAACATATTCCAAAAATGATTAGATAATACTACTTGATCTATTAGTTGTTGTTTTTGAATAGTCTCTAATATATCAGATAATTCAGTTCCATATCCATTCGAATTTGAATCTATTATTTGATTTTTAACAGATGCAAAATCTTTTAATACGTAACCATCCTTTTCAAAATCTTTACAAGCAACAGAAATTCTTTCTACGTTATTATACTTAAAAGTCCCCAAAACTGTTTCTTGAGCATCTATTCCTAGCATGTTAAAAATATTAGAACCAAAATATTCTGAAATACATGAATTAGTATATGACAAATTAGGATTCTTAGAAGCACGTGCTGGTAGTTTAAGCATATATAATTCGTCATTGATTACTACACTAATTTTATTCCCATTTGCACCACCATAAGATTTTTTTCTTATAGGTAAGGATGTAAAATTCATTAATTCCATTTTTCTCCTACAAATATTTTTTTCTTAAATAATCAGCCTGTTCTTTTGAAATAATATTTTCTACTTCACAAACATTAATATTGCTATTAGTCTCATCAAAATAACAATCAAGTATACTACTTTTCTTCTTTCTTGCTTTTTTTAAATTTTCTATAGATTCTGCTAAAAAAGGTGGTATGTTTTTATCATATGCAGGATTATATAACTCTTGATCTAAATTCAATAACTCCTCAACTGATACTCCTAAGCACTTAGATAGTTTAAGTAAATTTCTTCCACTACAATCTAAAATATTAGATTTCCCAGATGAGATATCGTATATTGTAGTCTTAGGAACACCTGAAACTTTTGATAGCTTATATATTGTTATGTTTTTATCTATTAATAAATCTCCAAATGTCATATTATTAACACCATCCTATTAATATTATATCGGTAAACCGACTTTTTATCAATATATTTTATATATTTTTACTGCTAACATAAGCCTATTTTGCAAAAATCAATCTCGTATTTACACTTTTCCATGGATTTTTGGGATTAATAATTACACTTTTCCTTAAATATTTTCATCAAAAATTACACTTTTCCATAAACTTTTGGTTATTAATTCAAATTTAACACTAATATATACTAATCCTTTAATGCTGTTATTGGAACAACAAAAACGCCATCTGGACGCTTATATGCCGCATTTGATAAGCCACAAATAACACATTTGATTTTTGGTGGTTTACCTCCATTTGTTTCAATATCTGAACAAACTTTTAAAAGATTCTCTGCAGCTTTATCAATTTGATTTGCGCCAAGTTTTATTTCGAATGCGCACCATTCTCCATCCTCCATTTCAAGCACAGCATCAATCTCATTGTTTTTATAATCTTGATAATGAAAGAGATTTGCTCCAAAAGATGTACCATAAATAGAAAGATCTCTTTCAACAAGAGCTTCAAAAAGAAAACCAAAAGTATTCAAATCATTTAGAAGTTTTTCTGGAGTAATATTTAAGAGTGCACAAGCCATTGCTGGATCTGAAAAATGACGTTTTTCAAATTGCTTTACACGAAGCGATGAGCGTAAATTTGGTGAAAAAGGCTTTTGATTATTGAATAAAAATAAACGATTCAATGATTCCAAATATTTCGATATAGTGTTACGACTCATAGATTCATTATCATTTTCTATTATATCCCTTAATAGTGCAGACTCAGAAACAGTTGTCGATTCATTTCTTGCTAATGAACGTAATAATAATTCAATTTTATGTTGATTATAATCGATGTTATTATCAAGTTTTTGTATATCCTCTTCAATCACTGTTTTCATATAGGCACGTGGCATTAAACATGATTTCTTTGCATCAACAGAGATATTTCCAGGCCACCCTCCTCGAACAACATAATATGCTATATTCTCCAATGAAATATCTTCGAGCAACTGAGCATATATATTACCATTACATAAATCTTTCAAACTTATTTTCCCAGATGAATCTCCAGATTCATAAAGAGACATTGTATTCATACGAAGTTTTACTATACGCCCAGTCCCACTATGCAATATTCCTTTCCTTTTAGGTGTTGAGGATCCTGTTAGAATAATTTGTCCTTTCTGTCCACGTTTATCAACTTCAGCTCTAGTTGCATCCCAAATTGATGGAACTTCTTGCCA
>JAIKVY010000190.1 GCA_024685275.1 Clostridia bacterium | reverse complement strand
AAAAAGCTAATAGATCAGTAGGAATATCAAATGTATATTTTGATGGATATAGTGGACCAAGTATTGTAATGTTCTTAGATATGAACAAAATTTGTGTCAGCAGCGGATCAGCTTGTACATCTGGTTCTGAACAACCATCAAAAGTAATTACATCGATATATGATGAGAATAGGGCAAAATCATCTGTAAGGTTTTCATTCTCATTTGAAAACACGAAAGAAGAAGTTGATATAGTAATTTCAAAATTAAAAGAATTCATTAAATAAGATATAAACTAAATAATTAGAATAAAAAAGAAAGCATCTTGGAATAGGTATTACAGGCAAATGATTTAATCAGTTAAGTGTATTTTTTTTAAAATTAATGCTTTTACGCTATAATAGAATAAGATCAAAAATAAGGAGTACCATCTATGAACTCAAAAATCACATCAATTAATAACGAAGAATATAAAAATTGGTTGAAGGATTTAAAAAACAGATTTAGGCAATCTCAAATTAAGGCTGCAGTTAAAGTCAATGTTGAATTAATACGTTTTTATTGGTTACTTGGTAGAGATATAGTGAAAATGAAATCAGAATCAAAATGGGGAAGTAAGTTTTATGAAACATTAGCTAAAGATTTAAAAGAATTATTTCCTAATACTTCTGGTTTTTCAGTTAGAAACTTGCAATACATGAAACAATTTTATGAATTATTTGCTGATTTAAAAATTACGCCCCAAGTTGGTGCGCAAATGGAAAATGAAATTATGCCCCAAGTTGGTGCGCAAATATTTAAAGTTCCATGGAATCATTTAAAATATATAATGGATAAAGTGGATGGCAATAAAGAAAAAGCTTTGTTTTTTATCAATGAGACAATAAAAAACAATTGGTCTAGAGATGTATTGTCAACTTTTTTAAATACAAATCTATATGAAAGACAAGGCAAGGCAATCACTAATTTTGAGTATCAATTGCCAAAAGAAAACAGTGATTTAGCTCAACAAATAACAAAAGATCCATATAATTTTGATTTTTTAGCACTGAAAGATGAATATAATGAAAAAGAATTAAAGGATGCATTGATTGATAATATACAAAAATTTTTAATAGAACTCGGTACTGGATTTGCCTATATGGGAAGGGAATATAGACTTCAAATAGGCGAAACAGAAGAATTCATAGATATGCTTTTTTATAATACATCTATTCATGCATATGTAGTTGTTGAAGTTAAAACAAGAGATTTTAAACCCGCAGATGTTGGACAACTTGGAACATATGTTGTAGCAGTTGATCATATGTTAAAAACAGAAAAGGATGAAAAAACGATTGGGTTACTTGTATGTAAAAATAAAAATGAAGTTCTTGCAAGATATGCTCTAGAATCATCTACACAACCACTTGGTATTTCCTCTTTTGAATTGTCAAATTTGATTCCAGAAAATTTCAAGGGAAGCTTACCTACTATTGAGGAGATAGAAAATAAGCTTAAAGATTAGTTTTAATTACACTGATTATTGATATTATAATTATTAATAGAAGACAGGCAAAAAAAGAACCTGTTTTAATTAAACAGGTTCGAATAGAGTGTCGTTCTTTTGAAATCTTTTAAACAAATTCCTTACTTTTTAATTCTTCGATTAATCAACAAAAATATCTTCCATTGAATATAATCTTGGGTTTTTACCAACAATGAAGTTAGCAGCGGTTACAGCGCCATTAGCGAATATTTGTCTAGATTCAGCTTCATGTTTAATAGTTACAACTTCGTTATCCATAATAAACATTACATCATGTTTTCCAATAATAGTTCCACCTCTAACTGAACTAATACCAATTTCATTTGCTTCTCTTGGAGCTAAACCTTTTCTTCCAATGTTATATGTTTTTTCTGGTAATACTTCTTTTATTCCATCAGCTGAGAGAAGGTCAGTTCCACTTGGGGCATCTATCTTTTTATTATGATGTTGTTCAACAATTTCAATATCTGCTTTATTACCTAAAACTTTAGCAGCCATTTTTGATAATTGTAATATTAAATTTACACCTAAACTCATATTGCCTGATTTTAATATAGGAATATGTTTTGAAGCATTAATAATTAAATCTAGTTCTTCTGGAGTAAAGCCAGTAGAAGCAATTACACATGCAATATTATTTTTTAAAGCAAATGGAATGTAATCATTAACGCTTACATGGTTAGAAAAATCAATAATACAATCTATTTTTTCATTTACTTCATTTGTTGAAGAATAAACAGGACATGGTAATTTTTCATCACTGATATATTTATCAATACCACAAACCAATTTCATGTTTGGTTCTTTTAAAATAGTCTTGTATAAGACATTTCCCATTTTTCCATTA
>JAIKVY010000155.1 GCA_024685275.1 Clostridia bacterium | reverse complement strand
AATCTTCTTAAAGCAATATAGTTGTCATATGCTGACATATCCATATTTCTCTTTTTCATTTCAGCTACTAATTTATCATAATCAGCTTCTCTTTCGCTTCCACCAATTATTTCACCTACTCCTGGAACTAATAAATCTGATGCTGCTACTGTTTTTCCATCAGCATTTTGTTTCATATAAAATGCTTTAATATCTCTTGGATAGTTGATTACAAATACTGGTTTATTAAATATCTTTTCAACAATGTATCTTTCGTGTTCTGTTTGTAAATCACAACCCCATTCAACTGGATATGCGAAGTTTTCACCGCTCTTCTTTAATAAATCAATTGCTTCAGTATATGTTATTACTCCAAAATCATTTTCTATTGCTTTTTCTAATTTTTCAATTAATCCTGGCTCAAAATGTGCTTGGAAGAATTCTAATTCTTCTCTTGATGTTTTTAATAAGTCTGAAACAATATATCTAAACATATCTTCAGCAAGTTCAAGTACATCGTCAAGTTCAGCAAAAGCAACTTCTGGTTCAATATGCCAAAATTCTGCAACGTGTCTAGGAGTATTACTATTTTCAGCTCTGAATGAAGGTCCAAAAGTATAAATTTTTCCAAATGCTGTTGCACAAACTTCACCTTCTAATTGACCTGAAACTGAAAGTGTTGCTTTTTTACCAAAGAAGTCTGTTTGATTATATTCTTCTTCAGATTTAATTTCTGGTGCATATCCATGAGTTGTTACTTGGAATACCTCTCCAGCTCCTTCGCAATCACTACCTGTAATTAATGGCGTATTTACATATACAAAGTTTCTTTCTTGGAAGAATCTATGTAAAGAAGCAGCTAATCTACTTCTAACTCTAAATACAGCATTAAATGTATTTGTTCTTAATCTTAAGTGTGGGATTGTTCTTAAGTATTCAAGAGTATGTCTTTTCTTTTGAATTGGATAGTCATCAGGGCAACTTCCTAATAAAATTACTTCCTTTGCATTAATTTCAACAGAGTTATTATTATTCATTGATTGAGCAACAGTTCCATTTACTTTTACTGCTGCACCTAATTTCAAACATTCATTTGATACATTTACGTTTTGTTTTTCAATAACGATTTGTAGATGTTTTAATGTAGAGCCATCATTAATTTCTAAAAATGCCATGTTTTTTGAGTCTCTAGCTGTTCTAACCCAACCACATACAACAACATCTTTACCAATTAATTCTTTGTTTTCTTTAATGTCTTTAATGTCAATGTGTTTCATACTTCACTCCGTTAATTTAATATTATGTATAATATTAGCATTGTAAAAATCTATTTGCAAACGCATATAAGCAAGTTTATAAAACTCACTTTTTCTAAAACTGTTATTTAAGTTTGTATTAAATAAAAAGGACTAATTATGCTTTTAAAGTTTATTCTTCATCATCTGATGGTATTGGTAAATCTTCATCTGCATCAGTAATGGCTTCATTAACAGCATCTTGTGGCACTTTAATATCTTCAAGTCCCAAATCAATGAATGTATAGAGCTTAGTAACATCTCCTTCTCTTTGCTCGAATAATACTTCAACCGTTCTCTTTAATGCGTTATTATCTACAACCTTGCCTTCTCCATCTGGAGTTTTTATAACTGTACCAACTTTAGGCATAATTGCTGCTGTTTCAGCATAGTATTCAGCTTCATATCTTAAACAACATTGCATTTTTCCACATGGACCACTAAGCTTTTGTTGATTATATGCTAATCCTTGTTGTTTTAATATTTTGTTTGTTACTTTTCCTTCTGGGACTTTGTATAACGTGCAACAACATGGTCTTCCACATGAGCCATAACTGCCTAAAATTTGAACTTCGTTGTTCTTTTCATATACTTGTCTTAACTCAATTCTATTCTTTAATTCAGATGCCAAATCTTTTACTAATTGTCTAAAATCAACTTTTCCTGGAGCAATGAAATAAATGAGGATTTTTTGTCTATCAAACGTATATCCACCATCAATTACTTCCATTGTTAATTCATTCTTTTTAACAAGTTCTTTTGTCTTTTCAATGATTTTTGGCTTATCTTCAACATTTTTTTCATATTGTTTTGTGTCTTTATCAGTTGCTTTTCTAAGTGCATTTTTAAGTGGAGCTGGTAATTTAGCGTCGTCTATAACCCTATTAGGAACAACAACCTTTCCGTATTCAACTCCTCTATCTGTTTCACATATTACTCCATCGCCAATTCTGTATATTTCATTATTAGCTCCAAAGTTATATGTTTTTCCTCCCTTCCTGAATCTAACACCTATTACTTTAACTTCCATATATATTTTGCCTCCAACATGCCTAGCAAAATCATTTCAGCAACACTTGATGATTTTACATTTACAAGCAAATCTTGTCTTCCTTTTTCTATTAATTCTATTGTATATGAAAGAGATGCATTTGAAAACGTACTTGCCAACTCGCGAAGGTCAAAATCTCTTCCGACTATACTTAAACCAACATTTAAGTTATTAATAATCTTTAATACATCTCCTAAAATAATTTCCATAAAATCTAGCGTAATTAATATGTTGTCCTTATTAAATAAATCTAAAAATACATAGTCTGGTACTTCAAATGATTTTTTAAGGTTTATAAACATATCAAACGTATCATTAAATAATCCTTTATATCTCTCATCAGTACAAAGTTTTCTAGCTTTTTCTAGACTTCCGACACTAGCCGCTGCAGCACTTATTGCATCTTGCCTATCTACACCTTCTGAAACTAGTTCATTTATTATTTGATCGCTACTTAATAAATCAATGTATACTTTTTGTGCTCTTGATTTAATTGTTTGAATAATTCCCTGTTCTTTAGATGAGCCAATAAAGAATACAATATAACTTGGTGGTTCTTCATACACTTTTAAAAGCTTATTCTGTAATCTTTGTGGAATTCTTTCACCATTATCTAAATAAACAATTTTTTTAGCCGAATCTACTGGTTTAATATCTATCATGTTTAATAAATGTTCAATTTCATCTATTTTAATACCATCGCCATCAGCTTTTATTATTTCCGTATGGCAATCATCTTTGATTTTTTGGCAAGTAGAGCAAACTCCACAACCTTTGTTTGGGCATAAAATTGACATACACGCAAGCTCAAAAAACATATCTCTACATTCTTTGTCTGGACTAATTAAAAGGTATGCATGGTTAATAGCTCCATTTTTGATATTTCTATCAAAACGTTTAAATGAATTGCTATTTCTTATC
>JAIKVY010000109.1 GCA_024685275.1 Clostridia bacterium | reverse complement strand
AATTTAATATCACATGTTTCTTCATTGATAATATTACCAAACAATTCATTAACAAATGTAACTATATCTCCATCAGATCTATAATTTTTATCCAATTCATATATTTTTCCATTTTCAATTGTATTATTTAATATATTATTCATTCTATCTAAAAAGATTTTTGGCTCAGCGTTTCTAAATCCATATATAGATTGTTTTATATCTCCGACACAAAACAGTTGTTTACATTTCTTTGAAATTAACTCAATTAAGTATTCTTGTAAATAATTGGTATCTTGATATTCATCAATAAAAATATATTTATATTGATTATCTCCTTGTGCAGCATCACTAGATAAAGCGAAAAGAGCATACATATTGCAATCTTCATAGTCAATAATACCTTTCTGCTTTTTTGCCTCAAAGAATTTTCTATCAAGTTCCTTAGCAAATAAAACAAACTTATTCACTCCAGTACACATTCTTGCATAATTATCATCAATATATGTGTTTTTATAAACAGATAAATCGGATTCTATTTTTTCGATAAAATCTTTTAAATCTTCTCTATATGCCCAACTGAATTTTTTATATTCATCTGACGATTCAAAGTATCTTGTAATTATTTTTGTGTTTGATCTAAGTAGACTCTCTACTTTAAATGAACCAATACATTTCATCAATTCATCTGGTTTATTCATTTTTAAAGCCTTATTAATTACATCAACTGCTTTCTGAATCTTAATTATCTCGCCATTCAATTCTATATCACAGAAACTATTATATTCGTTTATCATTTTTTCTAGGTCAGCGAGTATAACTTTTAGATTATTTTTAGTTAAATACAAATATGTCTCTTTTATCTTATCTTTATATTCTTCTGTATTGACAGATTCACATATATCAAAGTAGTTTCTAGAATCTATTTTTTTTGAAATCAGTTTAGTAAAATCTAAATCTTTTGGTGTAACAATTGATGTGAATGGCTTTTTTTGTACTTTTGCAAAACTTAATAAATCTTTTATCATCTTATAAAAGCTATCATAGTTATCATGGCCTCTAAATTCAGAAATAAGTTCTACAAATTCATCATCTTCTTTAATATATTTTGTAAATAAATCATTAAACACATCTAATAGTAAAATTTCTAATTCCGCTGTATCGCCCATTCGAATAGATGGATCAATTCCTATTACGTTAAAATATTTTTTTATTATAGAGTAACAAAAGCTATCTATAGTACTGATTTGAGAATTTGGAATCTTATTAAGTTGAATTCTCAACTTTGATTTTTGATCTGGTGTTAAATCTTTAAAATATGCACTCTTATCATTGCTTAAAATCTTTCTAATTTCAATTTCTATTTTATTTCTCATATCTGCAGCTGATTCTCTACTAAATGTAAGCATCAAGATATTATCCATTTCACATGTTGGATCATTCAGCAAATTAGATATTACTTTTTGAACCATAGTATATGTCTTGCCTGTTCCTGCAGATGCACTTACTAATATGTTTTTACTATTTACGTCTTCTAAAATTCTAGTTAAAGTATCCTTTTCTTTCATATTTATTCATTATCTCCATTTATACAATTTTTAAATGTGGTTGTAATTACATTATCTGAATTGATTTTTCTATTATTTTTACCAATACAACATTTTTTTATCATTGGACAATAATCAGGGCATTTATCGTATGGATTCCTTTCTATATATCCTTTTGTTAATTTATCTATTGCTAATTTTGATAATTCCAAAACATATTTACAAATGTTTGTTATATCTTCCTCAGTTACTAATTTTTTCGATTTATCTTCTATTGTGTTTTTTGCATTTATTTTAATTGATGCAATATCATTCTTCTTTTCCCCTTCTTTTTTGCTGGGTTTAAATTCTGATATATTATTTAATGTATTATAATCGTTTAATGTATTCCCGATTAATTCCACTTCAGTATTTTTGCTAGATGTTTTTATAGGAATATAATACAATCCTACCGGGTTTTTCTTTTCTTCCATATATTTTGATGCGTACAAAAACAATTGAATTTTTTGACCTGTATAAACATCAACTAATCCTGTTTTAATTGTTCCTGTTTTGTAGTCCATTATTAATATTTCTTCTCTTCCTTCATTATTGTATTCATCGACTCTATCAACCTTCCCATGGAATTCATATGTTTTACCGTTATATTCAAATACTGGAGGATTATTATCTTTGTCAAATTTGCGCTCTACCTCTTTTGGGAAAAATTTAGAATTTTTGATCATTTCCGTTAGTTTCAATAAATATTTCTTCATTAACCCACTTATATCTTTTAACTGAGTTTCCATGATTTTACTACTACTATATTTAGGATCTTTTACTTCTTCGTTAAAACAATAATTTATAGTTTCATCAATTAATTTTTCTATTGCCTCATCATTTTCCTCTATAAGTTTTTGGTTTGTCTTATATTTATTTTTTATCTTACCTATATATACCTCACATACTTTATGAGCATAAATTCCTGTATCTGTCGCTTTTAACTTTCCAATATCTCTTTCTTTTAATCCTAAAATTCTTTCAATATAGAATCTGTATGGACAAGTATAAAATGATTCAATATCTGAAACAGAAACTATTTTATTGTTACTTTCTTCTTTAATATATTGTGTTAGATCAAATTTTTTGTTTTCAATCTTGGCGATTTCAATATCAAATTTTTTATTCTTTAAATATTCTTTTGCCCAATCAACATATTTTTCTGGAAGGTTGCCATCCATTAGTTCATAGTAGCAGTTTTGTGGACAAATCAAATAATATAATATCCTTTGTTCTTCTCCTGTTTTAGGTTGTGTAAATTCATCTTCATGTAATAATCCATAATACTTTTTAAATTTATTTTCAGACCCTTCACCTTTATTTAAAATTTCTCCACCTTCAGATATAGAAACATCATTTATTTCAAGTCTTGAAATAATTTCGTTTACACCTGTAGCTCTACTAGTACTTTCTCCATTTGTAGAATTTATTGCATAAGATATATATATTTTTTCGCCTTTAGTTAAAATGTCTAATATATTAAATTTTTCTTCTATTTCTTTTTCTTTAGGTGATGGGTAAACTTCCAAACCTTTCTCCTTAAAAGATTTCATTTGCTCTAAATCCTTTTGGGTTAGAATAATACCATCATCCTCATATGGAGGGAAATACCCTTCGTTAGCTCCAATAATAAATAATGCTTTACATTTACTAAATACACTAGCTGATGATGTTCCAATAAAAACATTATCTAAGTATTGTGGAACTATACTAAATTGTAAATTTTCAATTGTACTAGAAAGGATATTATAATAATTTCCAAAGTCCATACTCTTATTGTTATATATAACACCCAATTCTTTTATAACTCTAGCTATTTTAGCAGTATTTAGATATAACTTTAATGTTATGTCATCATCGCCTGTATTGTTCTTATAAAACTCATCTATTATTTTGAAACATATTTCATTTTTTGCTATATCAGCACATGCTTCATCTTTTTGACTGATTCCTAAAAAGTAATTTGAGATTTCTGCAGCATTACAATATTTATCAGTATTTCTTATTGTTGCAAATCTTAATAATATTTCTTTTCTAATATCATCAAATCTTTTTGCCTCATCTGTAAGTTTTTTCTGTAGCGATTTACCTATACCATTTGGTATTACTATACTCCATTCTTTATCCTGTATATATTGAATATTATATTTTAAACAATAGTTTTCAAAGAACTGAGCATCTTCATTGCTAAATCCACAAAACTGATGTCTAACATATTCAAATAAATCTTCTGTTCTTAAATTAGTTTTTAATACTCTAAGTGTTAATAGAATAAACCTAGCTAATATTGTGTTTTTTACAAATATTTTAGTATCTGTAAAATGTGGTATATTACATCTATCAAAAATAGTATCTATTATTTTTTGGTATGATTGATTGTTTGAAACAATCGAGATATCTTTATATCTATACCCTTTGTTAAATATTAAATATTGTATTTCACTTGCTACTGCTTTAATTTCATCATACATATTATTACATTCGCAAATTGATATATTGGAATTCTCAAATCTTTTTGATTCATTATTATATCCAAACATTTTTTCATGTAAAAATTTAATATCTTCTGGTAATTTCTCTCGTGATTGTATATATTTAATTGGAATATTATTGTTTTTACAAAAATCTAGAAATCTATTAAGTTGACCTTTAGGATAAAGTGATCTGTTAGTAGATTCGCCTAATTCTTCTTCTAAAAATGCAATGCTAACACTTCTAGCATTCTTTAAGAATTCTTCTATTAATAATTTTTCCTCGGAATTAAATATATTTAATCCATATATATAAAAGTCTGTATTTTCTATATCATTTATAATTCTTACATTCTTTATTAATGCTTCTATTCCACTTACAGTGTCAAATAATGTCCCTTCT
>JAIKVY010000065.1 GCA_024685275.1 Clostridia bacterium | reverse complement strand
CTTCAGATAGATTGATAAATGATAAACCCCACTTTGTTAATTCATCATGATGCTTATTCATTCTCTTGAGTTCTAATTTTCCAAACAAATTAGATTCTGGATTTTTAACATTTTTTCTTATACGAAGTTTAATTTTGTTCATATATTATTTTTGATTATTATTCCTAAATAATTCCTCAACAATTAAACCATATTTAGTTGAATATTTATGTTCCACAAATAAAAATCTATATGTAATATCATCAAATACTAAATCGATACCTTCTGTATTTTTAGTGATAATTGTAGGAACTTTTGCTAATGGTTGAATGAATTCTTTTTCTTCATTATTAACCTGTCCATTAAATGTAATATTTTCTTTATCTATACTCAAACTTCCCTTTCCTACTTCGATATATTCATGTTTGATTTCATCTCTACATAATACTGTTACTTCTTTAGATAGTTTAAAATCTTCATTTTCTAATTCTTTTTGGATTGAAGCTCTTTCATAGTCCATCCATAGATCTATTCTATCTATCGTTTTTAAATCATTTAGGGATACCAAATGTCCAGTTTTAGTATATTGAATTTTGTTCCCGCAGTGATTACATGTTAAAATATCTTCACTTGTTGACATCTCGTATTCTGTTTCACAATTAGGACATTTATATAAAATATAATCTAATCCATGAGCAAGATTTTTACCTTTAAATTCTATGTTATTTTCTTGTTGCCATACATTATCATTGAATTTAATATGCTCTTTTATTCTTTCAAATATTTCTTTTGGATTTGCATCTTTAACTTGCTCTTTTGTATATAGAACTCTTGTATATGTTTCAATCCTTCCTCTTCTTAAACCTTTATAATATCTTGGTTTTGTTAAGTAATTCCCTTTTGATTCTATAACAACAACATTACAATCTAGTATTTTAACTAGTTTAGCAATTGCAGGACTTAAAAATGGCAATTCTTTTCCATCTAAACTTGTTCTTCCTTCTGGGTAAAGTAATACATTTCTATTTTGATCTATTGCATTTTTCATCTTTCTTATTGATGTTAAATCTAAAGATAATTGAGTAATTGGAATTGCACCAAATGCATTTATAAAAGGTTTCAATGCTTTCCAAGTAAATAAATCCTTTGCTGCAACTATATTGTATCTCTTTGGAAATAATGAGCATATTGCTGTAACAATATCAAATTGACTAGCATGAGCTTGTAATGCTAATGTAGGGCCTTTTAATTTCTTTATTTCTTTATTATTAATGTGTAAATTAAATTTCCACTTTATAATTGGTTTTAAAAATAATATTGGTAAAAAATATATGAAAAACGATGGTTTTCTTATCCTATCTTCCTTAGCAATTACTTTTTTATCATTATCCTTTTTTACTTGTTCTTTTTCCATATAAATTTCCTTTATTTGATTAAGTTTTCTGGATTCAAACATTTCAACTCATCAATTACAAATATTCCATTCTTTCTAATCAATACATCATCAAAATATATTTCTCCACCACCATATTCTTCTCTTTGAATTAAAACTAAATCCCAGTGCAAAGCTGACTTATTTCCATTTGGACAATCTTCATAACAGCAACCTGGAGTAAAGTGAATTGAACCACATATTTTTTCATCGAATAAAATATCGCACATTGGGTGTTTAACAAATGGATTAACACCAATTGCAAATTCCCCAACATACTTTGCTCCTTCATCTAAACTGAAGAACTTATTAAGATAATTAATATCTCCTTCTTTGCAAGAAGCATTTATTATTTTTCCATCTTTAAATTCTAATCTAATGCTATCGAATTTTTTGCCACCATATATTGTAGGCGTATTGTATTGAATAACTCCATTTACACTTGTTTTTACAGGAGCTGTATATACTTCGCCATCTGGTATATTACATTCTCCAGCACATTTAACTGCACCAATATTCTTAATGCTAAATGATAAATCTGTATTTGGTGAAACAATTCTTACTTTATCTGTTCTTTTCATTAATGATTCTAAACTATCCATTGCTTTGCTCATTTTTGAATAATCTAAATTGCATACATTAAAATAATAATCTTCAAATTGTTCTGTGCTCATCTGAGCAAATTGGCTCATACCACTTGTTGGCCAACGTAAAACAACCCATTTTGTGTTATCTACTCTTTCATTAACAATGATATTAGAATAAATTGTTTCAAAATCTCCCATTTTATCTTCTGGAATATCTGACAATTCAAAAGAATTATCTCCACCACGAATTGCAATATATGCATCCATTTGTTTCATTCTTTCTAAGTCCATATCTTTCCAAGCATTTAAGAATTCTTTATTTGAGCCCTTTATTAATTCTCTTTTTACTTTTAAAGATATTCTTTCTACAAATGGGAAAGCTCCAACTTTTTGAGCTTCTTTAACAAGTTCTAAAACAATTTCATTTGGAGCATCGTAACTTTCTATTAAAACTTTTTCACCCTTTTTTAATCTACATGAATAGTTGATTAAATTTTTTGCTAATTTGTTTACTCTTGGATCTAACATTTTTAACCTTCAATTATTTTTACAAAGAATTGTCTGCTTCTTGGAGGATCGAATTCCATAAAATAGATATCTTGCCATCTTCCAAGTACTGGTTTACCATTTTCGATTATTATCGTTTCACCAGCACCTATTACACTACTTTTAACGTGTCCATCGCTATTCCCTTCATCATGTTGAAATTCTTTGAATCTTGGAAATACTTTATCTAAAGCTAATGTGACATCTTTATCAACAAAAATATCTGCATTTTCGTTAATTGTAATTCCAGCAGTTGTATGTGGACAAAAGATAAAGCATAAACCTTCTTTCACTCCACTCTTATTAATCGCGTCTTCAACTTTATCAGTAATTCTATAAAATCCTTTATGATCTGTTTCTAATGAATACTTATACACTTCTACCACCTTTTAATATTATCTACACTTTAAGTATATTACATTTTTAATGTAATTTCTAAATATATTTTGACGTATATCCCTTTTTACTATCTCTAACTTCTTCTGGCGTTCCACTTACAACAATAGTTCCACCTTCATCTCCACCCTCTGGACCTAAATCAATAATGTGATCTGCTTGTCTAATAACATCTAAATTATGCTCAATAACTAGAACAGTATTTCCTAAATTAACCAATTTATTTAAGATTTTTATTAATTTTTCAACATCATATACATGTAATCCTGTTGTTGGTTCATCTAAAATATACATTGTATTCCCAGTTGATCTCTTACTTAATTCTGTACTAAGCTTAATTCTTTGTGCTTCACCGCCAGAAAATGTTGGTGCTGGTTGTCCAAGTTTAATATATCCTAAACCAACATCTTGAATAGTTTTAATTTTGTTATATATCTTAGGTATATTTTTAAAGAATTCACATGCTTCATCTATTGTCATTTGTAAAACATCATATATGTTTTTACCCTTATATTTTATTTCAAGTGTTTCTCTTGTATATCTCTTTCCCTTACATACTTCACAAGGAACATATACATCAGGCAAGAAATTCATTTCAATTTTAATTAAGCCATTTCCTGAACAATTCTCACATCTTCCACCTTTAACATTAAATGAAAATCTTCCAGCTTTATATCCTCTTGATTTAGCATCTTGAGTTGATGCAAATAACTCTCTTATTGCAGTAAATACTCCAGTATATGTAGCAGGATTACTTCCTGGCATTCTTCCAATGGGACTTTGATCAATGCATATTACTTTATCTAAATTTTCTGTGCCTTGAATTTCTCTAAAATTACCAAGTGAACAACTAGCATTATTAAGAGTGTTAGCTAGGTATGGATATAATATTCCATTAACAAAACTTGATTTACCACTACCACTTACACCAGTTATAGCAACAAATTTTCCAAGTGGAACTTCAATATCAATGTTTTTAAGATTATTTTCTGCAGCACCATATACAACGATAGATTTTCCATTTCCAGGCCTATGTTCTGTTGGAACATCTATCTTTCTAACACCTGATAAATATTGTCCAGTTATGGAGTTTGGATTACTAATAATATCATTTAAGGAACCACAAGCAACTAATTCTCCGCCATGAACGCCAGCTCCTGGACCAATATCTACAATATAATCAGCAGCTCTTATTGTATCTTCATCGTGTTCAACTACAACTAGAGTATTACCTAAATCTCTTAATTTTAAGAGTGTTGCAATTAATTTATCGTTATCACTTTGATGTAATCCAATAGATGGTTCATCTAGGATATATAACACTCCTGTTAAACCAGAACCTATTTGCGTTGCTAATCTTATTCTTTGGGCTTCACCGCCACTTAAAGTTGCAGCGTATCTTGACAACGTTAAATATCCTAAGCCAACATCATTTAAAAAATTTATTCTCTTTTTTAATTCTTTTAGGATAGGTTTAGCAATTATTTCTTCTCTTTCTGAATATTTAAATGAATCAAAGAAATCATTTATTTTACATACTGGCATATCACAAATATCCATTATATTCTTATCATTTACAGTAATAGCTAATACTTCTTTTTTAAGTCTATTGCCACCACACTCTGGGCATTTTTTCGTTGCCATTAATTTTTCGATATCACCTCTAACACCATCACTTTGAGTGGTTCTATATCTTCTTTCTAGGTTATTTACTATCCCTTCAAATACTTCGTTGAATGTAAATGTATAATTTTTTGAACTTTCTGTAATTTCAATTTTTTCATTATCTCCAAAAAGAACTATATTTTTTATGTTTTCTGGTAAATCTTTAAATGGAGTTCTCATACTAAATTTATATTTTTTAGACAAGCTTCTCATTCTACTTTGGTACATTCCTGTAACATCTAAATTCCAACCTGTGCACTTTATTGCACCATCCTCAAGTGATAACGAATCATCTGGAATTAATTTCTTTAAATCTATTGAACTTGTAAATCCTAAACCTGAACACGTTTGGCAAGCTCCTACTGGCGCATTGAATGAAAACATTCTAGGTGTTATTTCACCAATAGTAGTTCCACAATTAGGACAAGCATAGTTAGTTGAAAACAATTCAATATTGTTTGTTTCCATATCTTGAATTTGAACAATACCTTCACTCTTTTTTAGGGCAATTTCTATACTTTCAGTTAATCTTCTTTCAACTTCAGGTTTAATTACTATTCTATCTATTACTACGCTTATATTGTGTCTAAAATTCTTATCTAAAACAATTTCTTCATCTAATGTTCTTACTTCATTATCAACAACAACTCTAGTAAATCCATCTTTTTTGAGTTGTTCGAATAAATTTTTATATTCACCTTTCCTATCTCTAACAACTGGGCTAAGAATCATTATCTTTGTTTTTTCTGGTTTTTTAGCTACAAGTGATACTATTTGATCAATCGTTACTGACTTTATTTCTCTTCCACATTTAACACAGTGTGGAACACCTATTCTAGCATATAACAATCTTAAATAATCGTAAATTTCTGTAACTGTTCCAACTGTTGATCTTGGGTTTTGACTAGTTGTTTTTTGATCAATACTAATTGTTGGGCACAAACCATCAATACTATCAACATCAGGTTTATCCATTTGCCCTAGAAATTGTCTAGCGTAACTAGATAAACTTTCAACATATCTTCTTTGCCCTTCAGCAAACAATGTTTCAAAAGCTAAACTAGATTTTCCGCTGCCGCTTAAACCCGTAAAAACAATTAACTTGTTCTTTGGCAAAGTTAAAGAGATATCCTTAAGATTATTTTGTCTAGCACCTTTAATCGTTATATCGTTTAGCATTTTATCTTCCTTTTTATTGTCTAAGCAAAAATGATTATATCATTTTTATAATATATAATCTAGTTAAATTATAAATTCAACACGAATAAACTCATCTAAATAATTACTCTTCTTCTACAATAGGATGAATTCTATCAACAAAAGCAGATTGTGAAGTCCCATATTTTCCTTCTTTTGCGCTTATAGTATTGTTCTTTAAATATATATGAACATTTGTTTTATTTGCATGAAATCCACTTGCAGAGACATACGCGCCATAACCATTTTCGCTAGTTATACTAGAATCCTTTACTCTAATACTATAACTGTTTATTCCTTCTCGATTTGCTTCAGCAATTACTGCAGCATAATATGAACTAATTACACAATTTTCAAATAAGTGTGTCTTATTGCTAACACCGCCATATATTTGAACTCCCCAACCTGATTCAGTATTTATTATTTTTGAA
>JAIKVY010000018.1 GCA_024685275.1 Clostridia bacterium | reverse complement strand
AAAAATATTAAAATTATACTGATTTTCATTTTATATATCTTTATTGCTTGAATATAAGTTTTATGATATTATTATATAGAATATAATAAAAGGAGTAAAAATGATAAAGTATAATAAGTTTTTAGTTATTTTAATTTTATTATTTTGCCTTATTATTTTATTTGCTTGTG
Organism: Clostridia bacterium; assembly: GCA_024685275.1. GTDB lineage: Bacteria > Bacillota > Clostridia > Christensenellales > DTU072 > CAG-1782. Next base: position 2,008 of record JAIKVY010000018.1, on the reverse strand, counting down.
GAGAAGCTACTGTTTCTCCTGTTTCTAGTATTGTAATTACAAATTTACCACAAACTGAGTATTTTTTAGGTGATGATTTAAACCTTAATGATGCACAAGTTACTGTTATTTATGATAATAATTCTTCAACAATTATTCCTATAACTAGAGAAATGATTTCTGGGTTTGATTCAAATGTTGTTGGTAAACAAACTTTAACAGTTACGTATGAAAATGTATATTCATTTTTTACGGTTAATGTAATATATCCACCGATTTATTCAATATCTTTTGTTAATACAGAAAATTACAAAAAAAATTATGTGGTCGGTGAATCTCTTGATATTAATAATTTATTCATAATTGCAAACTATTCTAATGGTTATACAAGTAAAGTTAATGTTACCAATGAAATGATATCAGGTTTTGACTCAAGTATAATTGGGACAAAAACTCTTTCAATAACATATTCTGGCAAAGTATGCACTTTTTCTATTGATGTAAATGAAAAGATAATTGTTAATACGCAATTAGTTGCTCCAACTAAAAACTCTTATGTCGTAGGTGATGATTTAGATTTAACAGGTGGAAAGATATTTATTGCTTATAATGATAATTCCCATGTATATTTAGATTTAAAAGTTTTAGATGATAACAATGAAATAACTATTAATTGTCTTAATTTTGAAAATGATCTTAGACGTTTTAAAAATGATATGTTAACAACAAGTGTTAACGTATTATATAAAACTTATAGTTTTAGTTTTAATGTTACAGTTTCTCAATTAAAAATTAGTAGTGTTGATATAAAAAAATATCCTGATGATTTAATAGTATATCAAAAGAATATAGATGTTTCCTCTGGGGTAATAACGGTAGTATACAATAATTCAACATCTAAAGATATGAATTTGGATGATGAATGTATTATTTTAGATCTATCTAACATTGACATTAATTCTATCAATATTGTAGATGGATATAATTTTGAAATTAAAGTATTGGTTAATCCTAATAATCCTAACAATTATGTTTCTAAAGAATGTAATGTTAAAGTTGTACAATCAACTCCAGAAGAATTGATTATTATTCCATCAACATCTCTTAAATATTATCAAGGAACAAATTTAGATTTTTCAACATGGAAATATAAAATTAGACTTAATAATGATCAGTTTAATATTTTACCATCAAGTAAAACAGATGAAGATTTTGTTTCCAATGAAATGGTTGATTTAAATAATATAAATGTTAATAAAGTTGGAAAACAAATTGTTAGATTTGTTTATGTTTTATCAAATAATTCTAGATTAGTTAAAGATGTAGAAATTGAAATATTACAAAAAACTATTACCAATATTTATGTTTCTACTAATTATAATCATGTATATGAACAAGGCGATGCATTTAATTTCAGTTCTTTATTGTTAAATGTAGAATATAATGATAATACCATCGAAGAAAATATTTCTGTCACAATTGATATGTTAAAAGATAGAAATCAAATTCAAATCGAATCATTAACAGATTTAACAAATGAAGTATCAAGTAGCGATTTTAATAATTATTTGTTTATTAGTTATCAAGATAATAGATTTAATATAAGCAGTGATGTTGCTTTTGAATATATTGTTGTAAAAAAATGTATTAACATTGAGCTTAGAAATGAACCAAAGAAAAAATATGTTTTAAATTCAGATTTTTTATTTGATTGGGAAGTATATGTCGAATATATAGACGGAACAGGTGATTTTTTTACACAAGATGATTTAAAAGATTCTATATGGACATTTGAAAATATTGATTTTTCAAGTATTAATACATATCAAGTTAAGTTAATGTATGCTCATTCAAAATTTATTGAGTATGAAATTAATGTCACAAATAATATTATATTAGAAGGATTTAAGGATTCATTTATTGGATTTATTAATGAAGGAATTAATATTAATTCTAATACTTTATTGTATGATGTATTAGAAGATTTATCTGTAAAAGAATCAACGATTTCTTTATTTGATTTTACTTA
>JAIKVY010000259.1 GCA_024685275.1 Clostridia bacterium | reverse complement strand
TCCAATTTGGGATACAATATTATGCATAAATGATACCCCCTTATTAAAATAAATAAAATTTATTTATTAGCCATATTAAAAATAAATTTGTTGTGTATGTAAAATTTCAAATAGTATGTCTTTATTGCATTAATCAATTTTTTTAAAATTTATTATTCTTGAGTGTTTAATTTTTCGTTAATGTTGACACTAATGTTTATATAAAGTATAATTTATTTATTATATAAATAAAGAGGTGGGAAAATGTCAAAAAAGAAAAACCAAAATATCGAATTAGAACAAACTAACCCTATTCCAGAAAACGAAAAACCTATTGAGGTTGATAGAACACAATATACAAAAAATGAACAACTTGCTAAAGAACATCTTCAAGTTTATTATGATAATGCTTATTTAGCAGAAAGAGAAAGATTGGATTCAATATTTGGACCACTTGAGTTATTTGATACAGCGAAAGAAGTTAAAGAAAAAATCGTATATAAAGATCCTGATTTAACAAATTATGTTGAAAAGAAATTATATAACAAACAAAAGAAAAGAAGTATATTTTGGTGCATTACAACATGTTGTTTTTTAGTTGCAGCAGTTGTTTTCGCAGTTCTTTATTTTATGAAATAATTTATTAAATTTCTAATATAAAAAAATTAGAGCACTAACTGTGCTCTATTTTTTTGTCATTAAGTAGAAATTTTGATTATTTGTTGTCCGGATTTCTTATAGAAATATTTGCTTCTCTAAGTTGTTTTTCCGTTACTGAGCATGGAGCATTCATAAGTAAATCTTGTGCATTCTTATTCATTGGGAATGCAATTATTTCTCTTATATTTGGCTCATTTGCTAGAAGCATAACCATTCTATCTACACCAGGTGCAATTCCTGCATGAGGTGGTGCTCCGTATTTAAATGCATTATATAAAGCTGAGAACTTTTGTTCTACAACTGATTCATCGTATCCAGCAATCTCAAATGCTTTTACCATAATTTCTGGATTGTGATTTCTTACAGCACCTGAACTTAATTCATAACCATTACATACAATATCGTATTGATATGCTAGTATTTCTAATGGGTTTTTATTATTTAATGCATCTAATCCACCTTGTGGCATTGAAAATGGATTATGACAGAACGTTAATTCATTAGTTTCTTCATCAATTTCATACATTGGGAAGTCAACTATCCAACAGAATCTATATACATCTTTTTCAATTAAATCACAGCTTGTTCCTAATTCAGTTCTAATTAAAGATGCTGTCTTATATGCGTTTTTATCTCCAGCAACTATTGCAATAAAATCATTTGCTTTTAATTGTAAAGTATTTACATACTCTTCAATATTTTCATTAAAGAATTTTGCTACACCACCAACAAATTGAGCTCCATCATACTTTGCCCAGAAGAAATTATGATTCTCATCTTTTTCTTTTGTGAATTCTGATAAACTATCTATATATTTTCTTGGTTTATTAAAATCATTAACAACAATTGCTTTTACAATTTTACCTGTAAATAATGGAATATCTTTAACTAAATTTGTTATATCTTTTAGCCTTAATGGATTTCTTAAATCTGGTTTATCGGTTCCAAAATCTCTAATTGCATCGAGATATGGTATTCTTACAAATGGACCCTCATCTACTTTATAGTTTGTAAATTTTTTGAAGATTGTTGGTAAAATATATTCTAATTCTTTAAAAACATCTTCTTGTCCAGCAAAACACATTTCAATATCTAGTTGATAAAATTCTCCTGGAGATCTATCTGCTCTAGCATCCTCGTCTCTAAAACATGGAGCAATTTGGAAATATCTATCAATACCTGATGCCATTAATAATTGTTTATATTGTTGTGGAGCTTGTGGTAGAGCGTAAAACTTACCTGGATATAATCTACTAGGAACTATAAAATCTCTTGCCCCTTCAGGTGATGAACTAGTTAATATTGGAGTTGCTATTTCTAAGAAACCTCTTTCTGTCATAACTTTTCTTATATAACTTACAATCTTACTTCTTAAAACAATCTTATCTTTAACTAAAGGATTTCTTAAATCTAAGAATCTATATTTTAATCTTGTATCTTCTCTTGATTGTAATGAATTTGCTACTTCAAAAGGTAATTGTTCAAAACATTTGCCTAATACTTCTATTTTTGATGGATTAATTTCAATCATACCTGTTGGCATTTCTTTATTTGGACTAGATCTTAAAATAACTTCTCCAACTACTTCTAATGTTGATTCTCTAGGGATTTGTCGAACCATATTTTTCATTTCTTCGTCTGATACAGTTACTTGTGTGAATCCATAAAAATCACGCAATACAAAGAATATTACAGCACCTAAATCACGAACACTATGAAGCCAACCACAAAGGGTAACTTTTTCTCCAACATTCTCTTCTCTTAATTCATTACAATTATGACTTCTCATTTTTATCTCCAATTTTCTTTTGTATATTGTACAAATATTTACGTGTATTATATCACATTTAAAACTTAAATAATAGTAAATAACTGATATCTATTTCATGATAAATTTGTAATTTCACTAACCGAGTACATATTGTTTATTATTCTTTATAGCACTATCGTATAAGTATGGAAGAGTAAATGAAGAACTTGCATAGAAATCAGCCCATTCACTGCCAGAACTATACACAATCTTCCAACCTGGTGTATCTTCAAACGTGAACAATTTACCATAATTTTGTATAAATTCATTATCTATTAAATTATCATTTGGATCATATATTAAGAATGCAGCATCTGAATTACTTACATAATTAAATACATAAGGAATTCCTAACTTAGGATCTATTCTTGTAACCTTATCATCTTTCATAAATAAATATTGTCCTGCTTTATTTGTATCAAATGTTATAGTTACATCTGTTGAGAATATACCACTTTGTTCGTTCTTCATAAAATATCCTGATGATTCATCATAATAATCCATTGTATATTCGGTATGTCTTTCAGCTGTGAAGCTTACATTTGGTACATAACTGTCATTAGAACATTCAACTTGCCCAGTAGAATGCATTCCCATATCAGAATCAGTAATATATGATGTTGCACTTGAAGATTTCTTATAATAATCCATCGTATTTAGTGTATTTTCTCCTAATGG
>JAIKVY010000224.1 GCA_024685275.1 Clostridia bacterium | reverse complement strand
ATATCCATTATTTGTACTCGCAGTTATTGTTACTTCTTCTCCTAAAACATATTTCTCATTTAGTGTTGAAATACTTCCTGCATTATTTATATTTTTCTCTAAAGTAAATGGACATAATATCCATTTAGCTATATATGTTTTACTCTCCGCTGGCATAATAAATGTATATGAGAGGCTTGTTCCTTCACTTACTTTCACATCTCCTTCATACCAACCCAACCATATATAACCATTATTTGTACTTGCCTCCAATGTTATTGTTTCTCCTGCTGATATATTATAATTCTCGTACTCTGTGTATAATCCAGCATTAATATTGTTTGTTGTTGTACATATTGAATAACACTCCCATTTAGCTTTAAATAATATATTTTCTTCATTATTTATAAATCTATAAATTGAATTTCCTTTATTATCCGTATATCTAACATCACCAATATACCAACCATCAAAAGTATAACCATCACGTTTAGGAATTGGCAAAGAGTAAAAATCTCCAACAATTATGTCTCTAGACCCTTTAAAATTTGATGAATTATTATAATCTAAAAAAACCGTATTTGTTTGATTTACTTTAGAATTACAACCTAAAATCCATCCCTCATCCCAAGTATTTGGTATAGATTTCATATTTGACAAATATATATTTTTTAAATTATTACAATCTTTGAATATATAATTACCCACATGCTCAACTGAATCTGGAATTGAAATTGTATTTATATTAGTTCCACTAAACACATAATTACCAATATTTTTAACACTAGTTGGAATTTCTATATTTGTTAATGATGAACAAGAAAAAAATGCCTCATTCCCTATTATTTCCAAACCGTCATTAAATGTAAAATCACTTAGTTTAATGCAGTTATAAAATGCCCGATTTCCTATTTTTTCAAGATAAATATCTATATCATTAGATAATTTAAAATAGGCTTCATTATTATCATATGAATTATTTGCGTTTACTTCATTAATGTATTCTATTGTTTCTAAATTAATGCATCCATAAAATGCCTCATCATCAATTAAAGTAACTGTTTTAGGAATAATAACTTTTTTTATCTCTGCATGATTTTTAAAAGCTTTAGCTTTAATTTCTGTTACTTGCTTACCTTTATACGTGCTTGGTATTATGAGTGTACTATCTGAAACAAAGTTCTTACCAGCATATACTGAAACACCTGTTGAATTATTAGAAAACTTTAGATTTTGTTCTACTTTAATTCCAACAAATATACCAGATATGATTATTGTTAAAACTAGTATTATTGCAATAACTATTGAAGTAATTGTTACGGTTTTTTTTCTTTTTTTCTTTAACGCTAATTTTTTATTGATTGCTTCGATATATTCATTTTGTTTTTCTTCAACATCCATATATCTTTTTAATGCATTATTATCATTTAAATTTGTTGCGATCGTTAAGGCATTTTCAAATTCTATTTGATCTGAAAGAATAATTGTTTGATGTGATAGTTCTTCATCTGATGAACACTTTAGTCTAACTTGAAGAAGATTCCAGTACACTTCATGTTTTTTATTATTATATGCCAAATAAGAAGTATAATATCTTATAGCATCTTCAAAATATTTATTCTTTTTACATGTGTTAGCAAATGATAATAAATATCCACATAGTGGTAAATCATAACCATCAGGTATATATGTTATTAGTTTATCAAAAATTTCAAGAATGTCTTTAGATATCGTTTTATTAGCATTCTTTATTGTAGCTAATAGTAATGTATCTAAAATACTCATTTGTTCATCATTTGTTTTACATAAAGAAAGAACATTTTCTACGAGTGTAAAATCTTTTAATTTATGTATATTTGCTGATAATGGGTTTTTTGTGGTAACTCCAAGATTATTTTCTAAACAACACATTTGAGATCGTTTGGTCTTTACCAATCCATATAATTTCAATGCTAATTGTAATTGTCTTTTCTTTTGGGCATTCTCCGCAAAAAATAAAACATATTCGTTATATTGTTCTTGTGAATTATCGACGAGTGTTAAAAGTATTTCAAATGTTGTATACGCATTTTCAGCAGGGTTCTTGCAAACATTATTTATTAATATTTTTATTTTTTCTTCTCTGTTATCAAAATCATAAACTAGATACCTTGTGATAATTTGAGTAAGATTATTGTATTCTTTTTGGCTTATTCTTTTATATATGTCATCAATTATATTTTGAATAAATTTATTTGCACTTCCTTGATCCATTCTCTTTATAACAAAATCAACACTATCAATATTTTTATTATCGATTGATTCATCTAATATTTTAGATAATTTTTTTGTTTTGTGAGAAATAAATAAATAAGCCATGTTTACATCATATGTAAAATCAGTCAATCTTTCCCATTTTTCATAATATTTCTTTGCATTATCAAAGTCTTTATTATCAATAAAAAACAGTGTAATTTGTTTTAATGCATTAATATAATTATCGCTATTATTTTCATAATTGATGTATGAATCAAAAAAGAATTTTGCAATTTCTAAATTGTTAGAACAATTTTTCACTGCTATTCTATATGCTTTTTCCCTTAAATCAGTAATGGATTCATTATCATATGAATATATTTGAGAAAATATTTCCTTTGCTTTATCATATTCACTATTCTTTATTAAGGAAATAGCATAATTAGCAAATAACTGTAGTAGTTTTGTTGAATCTTCTTTGTTGTATGTTAAAACTAAATCAAGCAATTGCCAATCTGAAAATGTACTAATACCAGTTTTCTCAAATTCAAAAATATTTGAAGATTTACATGATGACAATAATTTTCCATATAGTGCTTTCCCATTATTAGGATTATCATCTAAAAATAAACAAAATTGTTTATATGCTTTATCAGTATACCCATTCTCTAAATAACCAAATATAACTTTTAATTTATTTTCAGCATCAATTGGAATCTTAGGAACTTCAATAGATCCAATTACACGCTTTTCTATTGTCTTTCTATCTATTTCTTTTTGAGAATGTGTTGTTTTATTAAGTTCCTTTATCTCAAGTTTTTTTAAATCATTATTCTCTTGTTTTTCTTGCTTTTGTATTTTTGCTCTTTTTATTTTAGGTAGTACTTTATTAGACGCTTCTATTATTCTCTTACAATATGCATCTAAATCAGTTAAAAATGTAATTGAAGATCTATCTAATCCTTGAATTTTTGACAATGGTGGATCTAGTTTTGATGGATTAATTCCTTTATATGTTAATATAATCGAATTTTGTTGTTTTTCTCCATCTCTAATTCGTTTAATAAATCTAAGCCATTCATTTTTTACCCATGTAGAGTTTATATAATCTAATTTACTACCATATACAATCATTACTTTAGCTGTATTAAGAGCATTAAAAATATATGGTTCATATTTTTCTCCGCTTTTATTTTTAAGCGTTTCTCTACTATAAAATACCCTATACCCTAATTTTTCTAAATGATTATATATTTCATATGCTTCAAAACTATCTTGTGTCCTTTCTATTCCGTTTTCTTCATCACTATCTTTGTATGAAATAAAAATGTCGTATTGCTTTTCTTTTTGAGCTTTTTCAACCCATTCTTTTCTTATTTTTTCAATTTTTTCAGCTTGTGATTCATAATATTCTTTATTATCTTTATCAGCTAGTTTAATTGCTTTTAAATAATTATCATCCTTTAGAAAACTTTCATATCTAGTTGAATAACATGATGGTATCATTTTACCATCATAATCTTTTTCATATTTGATTCCATATTTAGATAAAACTAATCCCCAATATGCTCTATGGCTTTCTGGATAAAGATTTTTTATATCCGTAAAAGATTCTTCTGCATCGTCAAAATTTGCTAACCTTAGCTTTTGCCAAGCATTACTTAATAGGTTTTCTTCTTCTAAAGTTGCATCTATTGGTTTTATTGCGTTGCAATATGGGCAGACATATCTACCATTTTTTAATATATATTCACCACCACATACATTACAAATATTACTAGCCAATATACCCTCTCATTAGAATATATTATATATAATATATTTATGGTTTTCAATATTTTTGTAAAATGTAAGATTTTGTTGTTATGATTTATTATTTAAGAAAATTCTTTATAAATGTCTTTCTATGATATGGAGTTGGACCATATTTTTTAAGTGCTTCAATATGTTCTTTTGTCCCATATCCTTTGTTCCTTTCAAAGCCATATTCTGGATATTTTTGTGCCAAATCTTTCATTATTTTATCTCTATGCACTTTTGCTAAAATTGATGCTGCAGCTATTTCATAACTAAGA
>JAIKVY010000195.1 GCA_024685275.1 Clostridia bacterium | reverse complement strand
CCTATTACTTTATCTATTGGAACAATTGTGCTAATAAAATAATACACAAGTATGATTGCCATCCAAATTGCGATATGAACTTTACCATTTGTTAAAGATGTAAGTAATGCAGATGGTGATACTACAAAAACTGCAGTTACTAGTATTAGTAAAATAACTGAAAATATTCTCATTACTATTTCCATTACTTTTCCTAAATATTTCCCAGATAATTTAACAATAGAATCACCATTATTTCTAAGAGAAATCATCCCAGAAAAATAATCGTGTACAGCTCCACCTAATATACAACCCATAACAATCCATATGAATGCTATAGGTCCAAATAACGCACCACTAATTGCACCGAAAATTGGCCCATTCCCAGCGATATTTAATAATTCAATTAAAAATGCCTTCCACTTAGGTAATGGTGTGATATCTACTCCATCTGGATGATCTATTGCTGGTGTTAATCTATTAGGCTGAATACTAAAAGTTTTTTCAGTAAGTCTACTATAAAATAGATATCCAATAATTAATACAGCCAATGCAACAAAAAATGTAATCATATTTAATATTTTATCACAATTAAAAAATAAACAAATATTTTTTATTTTACTAATTCTATTTATACACAAAAAGAGAATTGAAAAATAATTAAACGAATTTTATACTAATAAAAAAGGTCTAGGAGTTAACGTATGTCTAAAAAAAATATTATTACAATAGTGCTTTTATGTATATCAGTTTTGATTATAATTTTAGGAATTTTATTTTTATTTAATGCAATGCAAGAAAATCCAGAAAATGGATTTTTTAAAGAGTATTGTAGTATGCCTAGTTTACTATTAAAGTATATTATTGTAATCGCTACAATGGCATGTGGAATTATGATGTTTAGCAATGTTTCTCTTAGATTTGAAAACAAAAAATTAAGAAATGGATTAACTATTGGTATTACTACTTTTTCGACAATACTAACAGTTCCACTAGTATATGTTTTTATAGCAATATTCCCATATCATGCAACTGGAAAATTGGGCCCTGTTGGTCAATTTATGGGTTTAGATAGAATTGATGCCAGTTTTTTGCGTTGGTTTAATTCACCAATAATATATGTAGTTTTTGCTGTAATGTTGATTTTATCTATAATCTTTATAACTTTTCCATTAATAACTGGAATCCTTGCAGTAAAAGGAAAAACAATAAAATTAAATTTATCAATAGCAGACTTAGATAATAACGAATAGTTTATTTAAATATTATCGCTATTTATGAAAAAACGGCTGATATTTCTTATCAACCGTTTATTTTTTTTGGTCGGAGTGACTGGATTTGAACCAGCGGCCACTTGAACCCCATTCAAGTACGCTACCAAACTGCGCTACACCCCGAATCAAAAAATAATATATCATTAAATGTGCTCAAATTCAAGTATATATAAAATTATACTATGCTTTTTTCTCGCAATAAATACATCTATATATTTTATTCTTTTCATCAACACATTTGAAAATATGATCTAACTCTTGTTCAACTTGAGATATGCATTTAGGATTTGTACATTTATATTCATTTATTTTTACATTTGAATAATCAATTCTACTCTCTTTTTTAGGATTATTTTTAGTTTCATCTAATAGTTTAAGAATTAATGCCATACGCATATATTTCCCATATAATGCTTGCTTAAAATAACAAGCTCTAGGATCATCATCTACCTTTACTGATATTTCATTAACTCTTGGTAATGGATGCATAATAACCAAATCATTTTTAGCATTTGTAAGTTTATCAATAGTTAAGATATAGCTATTTTTCAACCTATTATATTCATCAATATCGGAAAATCTCTCTTGTTGAATACGTGTCATATATAAAACATCTAGATTTGGAATAGCTTCATCTAAATTTGTTGTTTCAATATATTCAATATTATTTTTATTTAAAACCTCATGTTTTACATAGTTTGGAATTTTTAATTCTTCAGGGGAAATTAAATATATTTTAATATTTTTATACTTAGAAATTGCATTAATAAAAGAATGAACAGTCCTCCCATATTTTAAATCACCACAAAACCCTATAACATATTCATTCATACGTCCTAATTCTCTATGAATTGTCAATAAATCGCCAAGTGTTTGTGTCGGGTGGCAATGACCACCATCACCTGCATTTATAACTGGTATAGAAGCATTTAATGCTGCAACAAGAGGAGCTCCTTCTATTGGAGATCGCATTGCTATAATATCAGCATAACAAGAAACAATTTTAGCTGTATCAGCAACAGATTCTCCCTTCATTGCTGAAGAAGATGATGCTTCAGAAAATCCTAAAACATTTCCACCTAATTCCATCATTGCGGCAGTAAAAGATAATCTTGTTCTTGTAGAAGGCTCATAAAATAATGTAGCAAGTTTTTTTCCTTTACATTTTTCTGAATATTTTTCAGGATTATCTATAATATCACTTGCTGTGGAAATTAAATCATTTAATTCTTCTAAAGTTAAATCAACAACATCTAAAACATTTTTCATATTAGTTCCTTATTTTATCCAACTAGTATCAGAAGGATTATTTCTAAATTTAATTAATCTATCAACATCATCTTTCTTAATATAACCATTTTCGGCTGCTACCTTTGTTATAACATCAAAATTAGTTAAAGAAATATTTTTAATATTTGCTTCTTGTAATCTTTCAATACCCTTTTTCATTCCATATGTGAAAATTGAAACAATTCCAAGTACTTCTGCGCCAAATTCTCTTAAAACATTAACAACTTCAATTACACTTCCACCTGTTGATATTAAATCTTCAACAACAACTACTTTTTGACCTTTTTCAAGATTACCTTCTATTTGATTTTGTCTTCCATGATCCTTTGCTCCACTCCTTACATATCCCATTGGTAAATTGAGAATATGCCCAACAATTGCAGCGTGAGCAATACCAGCTGTTGATGTTCCCATTAAAACTTCACATTCAGGGTAATTTTCTTTAACTAAACTTGCTAAACCATTTTCAACATCCAATCTAATCTTAGGGGCAGTTAAAGTTAACCTATTATCACAATATACAGGACTTTTAATCCCACTCGCCCAAGTAAATGGTTCTTCAGGTCTAAAAAAAACAGCTTTAATTGATAAAAGATCTTTTGCGATTAATTCTTGTAATTCCATAATATTTATTCTCCTAAAAATTCTTTTCTACATCTTTTATATGCAGCTACTGGATCAGTTGCTGCCGTTATTGGTCTACCTACTACAATATAGTCAGACGTTAATTCTCTTGCTCTTTCAGGTGTTGTTACTCTTTTTTGATCTGCTATTTCCCCATCAGCAAATCTAACACCTGGCGTAACTGTTAAAAATGCTTTTCCACATGTTTCATGAACAATACCTGCTTCTAATGGAGAACATACAACTCCATCAAGTCCAGATATTTGTGCATTCTTAGCATAATGTAAAACTACCTCATTAAGCGGTTTATCAATCAATAAATCTTTATGCATTGATTCTTCATCAGTTGATGTTAACTGAGTAACTGCAATAAGTAATGGTCTAGTTCCATCTTGTCTTGTTAATCCTTCTATTGCTGCTTTCATCATATTAATTGTCCCAGATGCATGTAAATTACACATATCAATATCTAATTTGGATAATACAGACATAGATTTTTTTACTGTATTAGGAATATCGTGTAATTTTAAATCCAAGAAAATTTTATGTCCTCTACGTTTAATTTCCCTTACAATTTCTGGTCCTTCAGCATAATACAATTCCATACCAATTTTAACAAATGGTTTAACATCTGAAAATTTATCTAAAAATTCAATAGTTTTAGCTTTACTATCGAAATCACATGCAATAATTACATCTTTAGCCATTTAAAGTAACTCCTCCTATACATTCTTTAATTGTTTTTATGTTATATTTATCCATTACCTTTGGTAATTGTTCAATTATTTCTTTACAAACATATGGATTAATTAAATTTGCTGCCCCAACTTCTACTGCCGTTGCTCCAGCTAAAATCATTTCTATAACATCTTCAGCACAAGAAATACCACCCATACCAACTACAGGGATTTTTACTGTATTATATACTTGATTAACCATTCTTAATGCAATTGGGAATATTGCCTTCCCTGAAAATCCACCATAATTATTAGCAATTACAGGTTTTTTTGTTTTCAAATCTATTCTCATACCTAAAAATGTATTAACTAAACTAATTCCATCAGCTCCAGAATCCTCACATGCTTTAGCAATGACTTTTATATCAGTAACATTCGGTGTTAATTTTACAATTAACGGTTTATTAATTACTTTTTTTACTTCATTAACAACTTGAGAAACTAATTTAGGATCTGTACCAAAACTCATTCCTCCATTATGTACATTGGGACATGAAATATTTAATTCAATAAATCCAATACAATCAACTGAATCTAACTTTTCACAAACATATTTATATTCATCAATACTAAAACCTGATACATTTGCCATAACAGGCTTTGAATAACACTTTTTTAGTTTTGGAATTTCATTATTAATTACAGCTTCAACACCTGGATTTTGTAATCCAACCGAATTAATCATACCTTCACTACATTCTGCAATTCTTGGTGTTTTATTTCCAAATCTAGGATTTTGAGTTGTCCCTTTAAAAGATATCGAACCTAATATATTAATATCATATAGTTCAGCAAATTCATATCCAAATCCAAATGTCCCAGAAGCAGGAATAATTGGGTTATCGAGTTTTATTCCACATAGTGTAGTTTCTAATCTTCCCATATA
>JAIKVY010000046.1 GCA_024685275.1 Clostridia bacterium | reverse complement strand
TCTTAATAAATATTACAACAGAAATTAGTATCAAAATTAATGCTAATCCTACACTCAAATATAATATCCATGAAATATTATTAATTTCAGTATTATCTTCTAAATTATTAACTTCAGATAAAACCGAAAAAGCAACAATTTTTTTGTTATCATCAATATCAAATGATAATTTTGATTCTGAATATATAGCTTCTGTCACTGTAATCGTTCCATTATCATCTAAATATGCAACATAATATTTAATTTCATTTTCTTCTGCCCCAATTACATTATTTGATAATTTTTTTACTTTTCCATTTTCAAAACCAATTACAATTCTTGTTATTTTATCATTTTCTGACTGAGTATAATTTATATAGTTAATATAATATATTTCACTTAAATAATAATTTTTAACAGTTAAAAGTAATTCATCTGTTTCTTCATCATTAACATCTATTGAGTTTTTAAATGATTGGAACGCTTGTACAAAAGTATTTAACTCTGAATCATTTTGTTTAGAAATAACAATTTCAGTTTCTTTATCAAAACTTCCTTCTAAAATAATATCAGTATCATTTAAGTTGTCCGAATTAATTGATGATCTATTAATTGTTAATAACCCATATTGATATTGGATATAATAATTATTTGATTCTGCATTATTATAACACATCCTATAAACACCTGGACTATTAGGTTTATCTAAAAGTTTTGCTCCTGTTGAAGCATCAAAGAAATCAACATTTAGATAATTATAATTAGTTATCGCAGATGATAAAGTGTCCGAACCAAGTAAGCCTATAATTTCAGGCGTAATTAATAAATCATCATTTTCCACAATTGTAGTATTTTTAGGGAAAATACTTAATTTTGCTTTTTCTACTGTAAATTCAATCCAATTATTACCTATTAATCTGAAATTACTATATAAGTCTACAGATTTAATTCTATATTTACCGACATCAAGTCTAAATACAGTTCCTGTATTATAATCTTTATATTCACCATTAATATATTTTTGAACTATTAATGTAGGAGAAATCTTAACATCATTATATAAGTAATAAATATCAAAAGATTGGTTCATTCCTGAATATGTATACTTATTACTTAAATCATAATTTAAATACATATCTTTATATTTAATTTCTAAAATCTCAAATTTTACTTCATATTTGAAATTAGCAGTTTCTTCATGAATTGCTTCAACCAAATATTTACCAATTCCAACTAATCCTATATTTTTAACTTCTATTCCTCTTGTATCATCATTATAAGTATAATATGTTACTTGTAGATTTTTTACATAATTCCCTTTCCCATTTGCTTCAGCGGTTAAACCAATTATATCTCCGAAGTATTGAACAGAATCTCCATTAAAATAAATATCGACACTAGCTTTATTAATAAAATATATTATGGATTGAGTTCTGCTTGAATAATTAGAATTTTGTATCTGAACTTCAACGACATATTTATCACAAATTATAGGTGCTTCAGATGAATCATATCCGCTTGTATCACCAAGATAAGTTACAATATAATCAATATCAATAAATAAGTCTTCATAACTCCCATTTTTCTTTTTTACACCATATACTGACAATCTTATAGGTTGTGCTTCAGCATTATATTCAGTATCGATTTGTGAATTTACAATATTATCTTCAAAATCATAAAAGTCTACATATGCATCTGCTACAGTAATATCTCCTTTTAATAAATATCTAAACATTCCTTGAGTATAATTCGTTGCGGAAACATATAACATATAGTTATTAGCACTTCTTCCTAATAAATCCGTGTAAGCATATATTGTTACATCAATAACTGTATCTTTCCCACCCTCATCAAGAACAGTACTTCTTGCATATTTACTCATTTCATAATTAACATTCAAATATACTTCATCACCAGTTTTAAGACCACTATTTAATACGCCATCGATACTTATAATAGTATAATTATTTGTAGTAACTGTACCTTGTACAACATTATCATAATAATCATATTTTTTTGTAATATACGAATTATTATTAGCATCATACATAATATCAATTGGTCTCGGAGTAATCTCTAAAATAGGTGCTTTATTATCATAAAAATCATCTTCTAAAATAATATTATAATTCTTAGCAATACCATAGACATCAGAAAATAAAAATTTAATTTTGTATCTACCTACATTAATTGGTTTTTCTACTAATTCATTATTCTGTTCATCAACAAATGTATAAATAGGATTAATTAATTCAATATAATCTATAAAACCACCATAATCATTATAATTATTGTCTCCATTGATTGTATAAATTGAAACAACACCTTTTGCCGGAATAGGATTTGAACCTAAATATAATAAATCTTTTTCTTTAAAGCCTTTGTATATAATTTCATATCTTGGGTAAACTATATCATTTCCATTATATGTAATAGTTTTAGTAATTTGAGCTTCAATTTCATTTGATATATCATATGTAGACATGTATAAATCAGCTTTATTGATTTTAAACATCCATTTAAACATTGCCATACCATTATAACTTAAATTTGGATTAGCACTTATATATACATTAAACCAATAATAACCTACATTTTTATTTTCAACATTATTAGGATTATTAATAATAGTTGAATTTGAAATCAAACCTAAATAATTATCATACTCATTTATATTGATTAAAACTCCTCCTACACTCATTGAAACAACTGTACCTTGGTTATTAAACTGCGTATAATTAGGCATAAAATCATCTGTCATATCATTACCATCAATATCTTTGAAGATAATATTTGGAACTATTTTTTCTGCTGTATATGTAGCTTCAACAGAAATAAATACATTATCATTTAGAACTAAATCTTTTCTTTTTACTTCAAAAGTAATATCATTGCCATACAATAAATCATAATTTGTTAAGTTAAATGAACTAAGGAAATCATTCTCTAATAATATTTCATTGACACCTACTTGGTATTCTCCATAAGGTG
>JAIKVY010000151.1 GCA_024685275.1 Clostridia bacterium | reverse complement strand
ACAGTAGATGTTACAAGTGATGAATATAATGAGTTAGTTTTACAACTAACAAAACTAAACGAATTAAAATCATCTCTTGAAGAAAAGATTTCTATTCTCGATGATAGAATTGATAGACTTGAAAATTCAACAGCCACAGATGAACAAGTTGCTAAAGCTCAAACATATGTAACAAAAGCTGTAGAAAATGCGACTGGTGTATATGACATTGTCTATAATCATTCAGAAGAACTTTTTGAGTCAAACGCATATTTAAATCAATATATGAACTCAATCACCACAATTGAAAGCGAATCTATTAAAGGCAGTTTAAAATCTTTTGGAATTGGTGCAGCAGCAGGCTTATTAATAGGTTTAGTTGCATGGGTAGCTGATGCGTTTATTTTAGAATTCAAAGACGCAGCTAAAAGACAAAACGAGACAAAGGAGGAATTAAAATAATGAAAAATAAAAAACATATTATAATTCCTATTATTATCTTTGTACTAGCATGTGTTATTGGTTTAATTGTTTCTATTATAGACTTTACTGTAGTCAATAAAACAATGAGTTATTCATATGAAACAATTCAATTCGATTATGATGGTGCATCAGATGGTCTAGACCCAGATGGCAATATATTTAATCCAGTTGATTTTCTAACTGATGATGTAATAAGTAGTGGACTTGAAAAGAGTGGTATGTCTACCACTTATGAAACAAGTCTTGTAAAACAATATATTGTTATGGAAAATGTTGTTCCAGAAGATGTAGTAGATGAAATTACATCATATACATCACTTGTTGGTGATTCTAGTGCCACTAGAAATATCACAACTAGTGATTATCACCCTGTTAGATATCGTTTTGTATTATATAGAGATTTCAACAAAAAGATATCTAAAGATCAATTAAATAAATTATTATCAAACATTGTAGATAGTTATTGTGAACGTTTCTATAGTGTATATCAAAAGAGCCTAGATACCTCTGAATATAATGAAATTTACTCTATGGAAAAATATGATTATATTTATCAAGCACAAGTATTTAGCAGTAAAATCAGTATTCTAAGTAGCTATGCTAGAGGCCTATATTCAATTCATAGTGATTTTACTGTAAATGGACAAACATTTAATGATATTTCTCTTAAATGCAGCCAATTAATCAGTAGTGATATTTCAAAAATCAATAGTACTATTATTTTAAATGCTTTATCAAAAGATATTGAAAGACTAAAGAATTACTACAACTATAAAATTGAAGTATTGAATTATGATAAAGCAAAATACACTAGTGATTTAGCAAATATAAATGAACAACTTAATGATTATAAGAAAGATTCAACAGTTTATGTAGGATCTGGTGAAAACATCGTTAAAGTTGAAAGCAATTCTAGTGAAACATATAACTATTTACTTAATAAGCAAATAACTATATCAAACACTATTGCGTCAATCAACACTGAAATAAGTGATTATCAAAGCATATTAGATGATATCAATAATGCATCAGGCACTGATGATGAATATCAATATGTTGAAACTAATATTACCAAATTAAGTAGTAATTATGACGCATTAGAAGAAACATTTGAAACAATGCTTAATGAATACAATAAAGAATATATAACAACCGGAACAATCTCTAAAACTGGTGTTCAATATTATTCAAGTTCTATATTATCATTTGCATTTATTGTCAGATGTATTGAATTCTGTATTCCATTTGCTTTGGTTACAGCGTTAGGAATTGGAATCTATCTATTAAGTAGAGAAATAAAGAAAAAGAAGAATTAAGTTAAATTTTTTAGTGAAACAAGGAGGAGGCTTTGTTATGGATAATAATAGCCCTGACATAATTAAAAACGAAGAAAGCTCTAGACAGGTCAAACCCAACAATAAACTATTATATAGATTTATTAAAAGGTCCTTTGATATATTTGCCTCCTTTTTGTTTTTAGTTATATTTGGATGGTTTGT
Organism: Clostridia bacterium; assembly: GCA_024685275.1. Classification (GTDB taxonomy): domain Bacteria; phylum Bacillota; class Clostridia; order Christensenellales; family DTU072; genus CAG-1782. Next base: position 23,564 of record JAIKVY010000151.1, on the reverse strand, counting down.
CCTTTTGCTCATATTTATTAAGTTTGTTGAAGACGGACACAACCCAATTTATACATCAATTAGAGTTGGGGAAAATGGTAAATTGATCAAATTTCATAAGATAAGGAGTATGATTCCTAATGCCGAATCACTAAAACAACAATTAATAGACGAAGGAAAGAATGAGGCTGATGGCCCGGTCTTCAAAATAAAAGACGATCCAAGAATAACAAGGTTTGGTAAGTTTTTAAGAAAAACATCTCTAGATGAACTTCCTCAAATTTGGGATATATTCGTGGGTAGGTTATCAGTGGTTGGACCAAGACCTCCACTAGAAGAAGAAGTTAAAGAATATACGTCATATCAAATGCACAGACTAGATGTGAAAGGCGGCCTTCTATGCCTGTGGCAAATACAAAAGAATCGACACAGTCTAAGTTTTGATGATTGGGTAAAATTAGATATAGAATATGTCGAAAAAAGAAGCTTATGGCTAGATTTTAAAATTATAGTGAAAGGTGCATGGAATTTGTTGTTTGATCATTCCGGCGAATAAAATAAAGATAGGGGAATATATAAATGAAAAAAATAGCTTTAATAACAGGTATAACAGGACAAGATGGTTCTTATCTTGCAGAATTATTATTAGAAAAAGGATATGAAGTACATGGTATAGTTAGACGTGCTTCAATTTCTAATACTGAAAGAATTGATCATCTTTTAAATAAAAATTTAATAACAATTCATGATGGTGATTTATCAGATTCATCTGGATTATTTAGATTAGTATCAGAAATACAGCCAGATGAAATTTATAATCTTGCTGCTCAATCTCATGTTGGAACATCATTTGATGCTCCAGAATATACAGGTGATATTGATGCATTAGGTGTTTTGAGATTGTTAGAGGCAATTCATGTTTTACATTTAGAAAAGAAAACAAAATTCTATCAAGCATCTACATCAGAATTATATGGTAAAGTAGAAGAAGTTCCACAAAGTGAAACTACTCCATTCCATCCATATAGCCCATATGCAGTTGCAAAACAATATGGCTTTTGGATGTGTAGAGAATACCGTGATGCGTATGGAATATTTGCTGCAAATGGTATTTTGTTCAATCATGAATCTCCAAGAAGAGGAGAAAATTTTGTTACTAGAAAAATAACTATGGCTGCAGCACGTATTAAATGTGGTTTACAAGAACATTTAGAATTAGGTAATTTAGATTCTTTACGTGACTGGGGTTATGCTAAAGATTACGTTGAATGTATGTGGTTAATCATGCAACAAAAAGAACCTGATGACTACGTTATTGCAACAGGCGTTCAACATACAGTAAGAGAATTCTGTACACTTGCATTCCACTATGTAGGAATTGAACTTGAATGGAAGAACAAGGGCGTAGATGAAAAAGGATATGATAAAGAAACAGGAAGAATGCTTGTTTGCGTTTCTCCTAAATTTTATCGTCCTACAGATGTAGTTAACCTATGGGGTAATCCAACAAAAGCCAAAACAAAACTTGGTTGGAATCCACAAAAAACATCTTATGAAGAATTATGTAAATTAATGGCTGAAGAAGATTTAAAGAAAGCTTTAATTGAGAAAGGCTTAAAATAATTTTATGCTAACATTTTTAATTATGGGTGGCGGTAGTGGTGAACGTTTTTGGCCGCTTTCAACTAAACAAAAACCAAAACAATTATTAAAAATCTTTTCTGATAAATCTTTAATTAGATTAGCGTATGAACGCGTATTACCTTTAGTTAGTAAAGATCAAATCTTTATTGCCACTAACGAAATACAAGTTCCTGCTTTAAAGGAAGATTTAAAAGAATTAGATGATTCTAGAATTATTATTGAACCAGCATTTAGAGATACAGCTGCTGCTATAGCTTATGGTTCAACAATGATTTCTAAATATTATGATAATCCAACAGTTGTTGTATTAGCTTCTGACCATTTGATTTCAAATGGTGATGAATTTAGAAAAGTAATTAAAATTGCTGAAGCAGAAGCACAAAACAACAATATTGTTGCTTTAGGTATTAAACCTACATATCCAGAAACAGGATATGGATATATTGAAGTTAGTGATTCAAAATTAAATAATCCTACTAAATCTTTAGGTTTTAAAGAAAAACCACAATTAGATTTAGCTAAAAAGTATTTTGAATCAGGTAAATATTTATGGAATAGTGGAATGTTTATTTTTAAATATGAAACTATTATGAATGCTTTAAAAAAACATAGTTTAAATCATTATGAAACTATTAATGAATTAAAACCTTTATTTGATAAAAACGAAGGTGTTAAAACAGCAAATATTGTTAAAGATAAATTCATGAATTTTGAAAAGAAATCAATTGACTTTGCTGTTATGGAACATGCTGATAATATTATGGTTATTCCATCTGAATTCGGTTGGAATGATGTTGGAAATTATCTAGCATTTGAAGAATTATTTGATAAAGATGAAAATTCTAACGTTGTTAGAAATGTAAAATGCATTTCAGTTGATTCAAATAACAACGTTATTGTAAGTGATGGCAATTATCAAAGAGTATCACTATTAGGTGTTAATGATATGATAGTTGCTGTTACAAAAGATAACATTCTTGTTTGCAACAAGAAAGACAATCAAAGAATTAAAGAGATTATCAAACTTATTTAGGTGGTGAAAATGATGAAAAAAATTTTGCTTGTGTGTTGCCATGACTTTGAAAAAACATCTGGAGGTCAAGAAAGTTGTTTGAAAAATAGAATTGATTATTTTTCAAAAAAATACGAAATAGATGTTTTGATGGTGTCTAATGAAGAAAAAGAAGCTCACTTATACGGCAATGTACAGATAGATTATTGCAAATATCCATCATTTTTTGAGAAAATTAAGCAGGTTTTTATATTGTTTTTTAAAAAAATCCCTTTCCAAACTGGTTTAACTATCTCAAGAGAACTGAAACACAAATTGAAAAAAAATCTTGCTAGGAAAAATTATGATATCGTTGTATTTGATATGATTAGATTGGCAGACTTATATAAAATAGTGAAAAAAAGTACAAATGCTAAAATAGTTTTAGATTTAGTAGACATTATTTCCAAAAGATATTATTATTCCAAAGGTAATATTTTAGGCCAATCAAGAAATAATAATAAATTTTTGTCTCATGTTTTAAAATTTGGAATTATAAAGAAATTTATATTGCGTGTAGAACGACACAGGCTTGAAAAAAGTGAAAAATTCTATTGTAATATTTTTGATGCAATTTTACTAATTAGTGAATCAGAAACAAGAGAATTAATTTTAAAAACTGGAAAAAATAATATTTATAATTTGCCGATGCTTATTTCTGAAAAGAATTTTGACGTTCCAAAAATGTATGAAAAGAAAGAAAAAATTATTCTTGGGTTTGCTGGACAGCTTAAGACTCCTGCTAATTATGAAAGTCTAATTAATATCCTTGATAACATTTTACCAAATTTAGATTTTAGTTTTAATTTTGTTATCATTGGTAATGCTCCCAATGACTTGATAAAAAAGTATTCTTCAAATAATGTTTCATTTTTAGGATTTGTTGAAGATTTCAAGGCTGAAATGAAAAAAATAGATATTTTTTTATGCCCAATGGTTTTCGGCACAGGAATAAAAACTAAAATTTTAGAGGCTATGGCAATTGGATTACCTGTGTTTACAAACTATGTAGGAATAGAAGGTATTAATGTATCTAATGGTGATAATATTTTCGTTGCAAATTGTAATGAGGAAATCATCGAACAACTAAATACTTCTATCAACGACTGCGGTTTGATTAACAAAGTCGCCCGTAATGGTCAAAAGTATGTTTCTATGCATCATTCTGAAACAGTGGTTGATAGTGCTTTTATAAATATAATAAGTTCGATTTGTTGAAAGAGGTGTGAAAATATGAATGTTTTACTAATATCTGATAATTACATAAGTGGGTATGGCGGCGGCTCAATTAGTGAAAAAAAATTTTTTGTTGCTGCAAAAAAATGGACTGAAGAGAATAAATATAATTTTTTAGTAATATCGCCGGATAACTACTTATCTGAATCTTTGAAATGCAATTTTAATAAAAATAAAAAAAGTGACATTATTTCTAGATTGCTGGGGTATTCGTCGTATTATGACTATTTCATATCAAATAAAATAATAAAAAGAATATTTGATTATAGACCGGATATAGTTATTTTTGGAAGATCAAGATTTGGGAAAACCGTTAGTTTAATTAGAAAAAGATTTGCTGATTGTAAAATAATAATGTGCATGGAAAATGTTGAATATGACTATGTTGATGGTTATTTTTCTATGCAAAGGATAGGATTGTCTTTTCTAAAAAAAACATTAGAAAAACACGTTGTAATCAAGAATGAAAAAAAATGTTTGAAGTTTGCTACAAGTATTATATATTTTAGTAATAGAGATAAAGATAGAACGAATTTGCTTTATGATAGTATTGATTTATCCAAAAAGAAAGAATATATTTTACCTATTTGTTTAGAAAAAAATAAAACGTTGATTACTGAATCATCTGTTAAAAATGTTGTATTTACCGGTTCCCTTAATTATGAGAGTAATATACATGCTATTTGTTCTTTTATTGATAATATATGGAGAAAAAAATATAATTTTGTTGGTGGAATTCATTTGATTATTGCTGGAAAGAGCCCTTCAAATGATATAAAAAAAAGAATTTCTGGTTTGTCTAATTGTGCGCTATATGAAAACTTTGATTCTCTTGAAAAGATTATACCTAAGTATTCTATTTTAGTTGCTCCAATAGAAAAAGGAACTGGAATGAAAGTTAAAGTTGCTGAGGCCTTGAGCATGGGAATAGGCGTTATCGCAAGTGATGAAGCTCTTGTTGGGTATGAAGAAGCTGTATTAAATGATAAACTTGATTCGATTATGCGAGCAAATTCCATTGAAGAATTTGAAATATGTTTAGATAAATTTTTGACGTATGATATAAATAAAATGAAGTTAATCGAAAAGCAAAATACATCTATTTTTGCTAAATATTTTAGCTATGAACGTTCTAATTATAGTTTAAAAAGAATTTTTGACGAAAATATTTTATAAATTTGTTAAACGTGTTTTTATAGGGAATATGATTTGTCGAGAAAGGATAACAACATTTTTGTGGCGACACATTAATTGTTTTTAATGTAATGTTATGAATGAAAAAAAAGAAAAAAATTTTTTACGCTTTGAATTTATGCTTTTGATTTCTTTGTTTTTGACTCAAAAGCTTGCTTTCCATATTAATAATTTTGAATTACCTGTTGGATATTTTTTATTTATAATATTTTTTGTTGTATTTGCGTATAATGGTAAAATTAAGATCAATTTATTCAAACTGTTTGTTTTTTTTGTATTTATCGTTTATGCTGTTCTTGTTTTGCTTTTAAATATTAATGAATCATCAGTTGCATCTTTTATATACTTAGTGTTTATATATATGTTGTTTTGTTTCAACTATTCAATTAACGATTCTTCTAAGCACAAACTCAAACATTTATTTTCGTTGATTTTATTATTTTCTGCAGTTGCAGGTATTATGCAATACTTAGGTCAGTGTTTTGGATTTAAATATTTTGATCCGTATGATTTGATTCCATTAGAATATAAACTTAGTGGTTTTAATGTTTACTATGAAACATCTTATGGCTCAGGAGTTATGAAATCTAATGGATTGATTTTTTTAGAGCCATCGTTTTTTTCTCAGTTTTTAGCAATTGGGTTTTTGTTAACTTTTTTTTCAAAAGAAAAAAAGATAACAAAAATCATTATTTGTAGTATCTATTTATTAGCTTTATATACTTCCTTTTCTGGTACTGGGCTGATGCTACTTGCTTTTGGAATTATATATATGATTCTAAAAAATAAGTCTATTAAATTAAAGATTTTTCTCCTTTCTATAAGCATTACTGTAATAGTGTTATTGTTCACATCTGATTCATTATCTTATTTTTCTAATAGGATCTTTGAGTATAGAGATGAGACATCAAGTTTATCAATTAGATTTATTAATCCATATATTATCGCTTTTAATCAATCAATCGACAAGATTATTGTTGGTAATGGTCCTGGGACCTCAAAACTAATGTCAACAACTATATCTGCAAATTTTTCATTTTTTCCTAAATTGATTTGCGAATATGGATTGATAGGGTGTTTTTTGTTCTCGTTAATTATTTTTAGAAGTTTTGATTTTAAGCATAATTTATGCTCTGCTTTGATTTTATTTGTATATTTATTTTTGGCTGGAAATTTACTTCAACCAGGAATTACATTGTTATTGTACTTTGTTTCTTTGATTCAAACAAAAAACGATAAAACTGTTTTGCAAAGAAATAATAATTATATTTTGTTAAAAGGGGTGACTCAAGGATGAAAGGAATTATATTAGCTGGTGGTAGTGGTACTAGATTATATCCACTTACTGCTGTAACAAGTAAACAATTATTACCAATATATGATAAACCAATGATTTACTATCCGTTATCTACTTTAATGTTAGCTGGAATAAGAGATATATTGATTATATCTACACCAGATGATACACCTAGATTTGAAAATCTTTTAGGTAATGGTGAAAGATTTGGTATTAATTTATCATATGCTGTGCAACAATCACCAGATGGTTTAGCCCAAGCATTTATTATTGGAGAACAATTTATTGGTGATGATGAATGCTGTATGGTTTTAGGTGACAATATTTTCTATGGTAATGGATTTAAGAAAGCATTGAAAAACGCTGTAGAAAATGCCGAAAAAGGAAGAAGTACTGTATTTGGTTATTATGTACCTGATCCTGAAAGATTTGGCGTTGTTGAATTTGATAATAATGGTAAAGCTATTTCTATCGTGGAAAAGCCAAAAAAAGATGAAGTTAAATCGAATTATGCTGTTGTTGGTTTATACTTTTATCCAAAAGGTGTATCAAATAAAGCTAAAGGAGTAAAGCCATCTAAGCGTGGTGAATTAGAAATTACCACATTAAATCAAATGTATTTACAAGATGATAAGTTAGATGTCATTACGTTTGGTCGTGGTTTTACTTGGCTTGATACAGGTACACATGAATCATTAGCTGATGCAACTGCATTTGTTAAAATGATAGAAGAACATCAAGGACTAAAAGTATCGTGTATTGAGGAAATTGCTTTTAATAACGGTTGGATTTCAAGAAACGAATTATTAATTTCTGCTGATCCAATGAAAAAGAACCAATATGGACAACATTTAATAAATGTTGCAAATGGTAAAATTCGTTATTAATTATAATTTTGGATGAAAGGAGTTACATAGATTTTTTCTATGTTTTACGTGCAACTATGAAAATTTTAGTGACAGGAGCTAATGGGTATATTGGTTCAAAAGTAGTAAAAGAATTGTTGAATATGGGACATTATGTCATTGCTGTTGATAAAAATGATAATCATATCGATAAAAGAGCAAAAGTTATATTATGCGACATTTTTATGGATATCGATTATTATTCTTTCTTTGAACATCCAGATGTTTGTTTACATCTTGCTTGGCGAAACGGCTTTGAACATAATTCGCCAACTCACATGTTAGATTTATCTTCACATTTTGCTTTTCTTAAAAAAATGATTGATTCTGGAATTAAGCAAATAGCTGTTATGGGAACCATGCATGAATTGGGATATTTCGAAGGAAAAGTAGAGGATGTTTCTTATACAAATCCTTTATCACTTTATGGCATTTCTAAAGATTCTTTAAGAAGATCTCTTAAACTGTATTGTATGGATAAAACGGTCGTTTTTCAATGGCTTAGAGCTTTTTATATTTATGGGAATGATGATTTTGGTAATTCTATTTTCTGTAAGATAAAAGCTGCAGCTCAAAAAGGAGAAAGAAAATTCCCGTTTACTTCAGGAAAAAACAAATATGATTTCATTCATATAAATGAATTATCAAAAAAAATAGCTTGTGCTGTATCTCAAAGTGAGATTTCTGGTGAAATAAATGTTTGCTCGGGTAATGCAATTAGTTTATCTGAACAGATTGAAAGTTATATTTGTAAGAACAATTTATCCATCAAACTCGATTATGGGAAATTTCCTGACAGACCTTATGATTCACCATGTATTTATGGCGATTGTTCGAAAATTGATAGTATTATGAAAAAACATAAGTAATATAAAGAGGTTTTAATAATGGTTGATGTTAGTGTTATTATTTTGAACTATAAAACTCCTAAAATGTGTATAGATTGTATTAATTCATTAATTGAACATAGTAGTTTTTTCTCATATGAAATTATCGTAATAGACAATAATTCTCAAGATAATTCTCGTGAAATGTTGCTTGAATATAAGTTTTCTAGTGAAGTAAAATTTGTCTGGAATTTGGAAAATTTAGGAACTGCAAAAGCTTTCAATCAAGGAGCTAAAATTGCTGAAGGGAATTACTTATTTTATCTTAATACTGATACACTTTTTATAAATAATGCTATATATGAACAGTTAAAAGTGATTAAATCAAATTCTAATGTTGCAGTTGTTGGTGGTAATTTGTTTTCTTCGTCAATGAATCCAACTCATTCGTATCAAAAAAATTATTTTTGTCTTAGAAAAATGCGCTTTTACTCGTCTTTTATAGGAGTAATTTGGTATAAAATTACATCAAAGATTTTTAATAGGGAATTTAATTTTTCTAAGCGAAACATATATGTTGACTATGTTTGTGCTGCTGCGACCTTGATGAGAAAAGATATATACTTATCTGTTGGTGGATTTGATGAAGATATTTTTATTTATGGTGATGAGGCATTATTTGCATATAATTGTAAAAAAAATGGGTATTTGTCTATTAATACTCCTAAATCCAAAATAGTGCATTTTGAAGGTGATAGTTTTGAAAAAGATATTAATAATTTTTCTGAAGCAAGATGCATTAGATATTATAATGGTATATCGATACAAATGAAAAAAATGTATGGGAATGATTTTGTAAAAAAATATTATTTGATTAGAATTAGACAACTTAGAAATAAGATGAAATTGTTCAGATTATTAGGTAAGCGCATAAAAAGTGATAATATATTAGCCGAAATAAAAATATTGAGAAAATTTTTGAGTGAGGCGTAAATATGAAATATGATTTTATAGTTGTTGGATCTGGTTTTGCAGGTGCTACTGTGGCGGAAAGACTAGCTAGTAAATATAATAAAAAAGTATTAGTTGTAGAAAAGCGAAATCACATTGGTGGAAATATGTATGATGAATTTGATGAATATGGATTTTTGATTCAAAAATATGGACCTCATCTATTTTTTACAAATAGTGATATTGTATTAGATTATGTTGGACAATTCGACGAACTGGTTCAACATGATTGCTTTATGTTGAGCGAGATAGAAGGTAAGTATATTCAATTACCATTTAATTTTAAATCTGTTGAACAAATGCTTGGTTATAAAGAAGCTAGAATAATAATTGATTGTATTAGGAAAAATTATGATTGTTCAAAAAGAATATCAATTTACTCATTGATGGATTCTAATAATAAAGTCATTTCTGAATTCGGTCATTTTTTATACAAAAAAGCTTTTGAAACGTATATTTGCAAACAGTGGGGGATAAAGCCTAACGATATTTCAAAAGATGTTATTGATAGATGCAAATTTTCTCCTAACTATGTTTCAAGATATTTAGATAAAGATTTTCAATATATGCCAAGAAATGGTTTTACTTATTTGATTTCAAAAATGCTTGAAAATCATAATATAACTGTTGAATTAAATGTAGATGCAAATTCTCACATTAGTATTATTAATAATAAAGTTTTTTATGACAATTGTTGTGTCCCAATTATTTATACTGGTTCAATTGATTCGTTGCTTGATTTTAAATATGGTAAATTACCGTATAGATCCCTATCTTTTGAAACAAATTATTACTTTCAAAGGAAAAAACTACCTGCTGAAATTATTTCTCAGCCAAGTGACCCCTATTATATTCGAAAAACAGAGTATAAATATTTTTCACCGTTTATAGTACATACTAATGAAGATATTACAGTTGTTGTTTCAGAAAAACCATATCAATATGATTATAGCAAGAATTCAATTCAATGTTACCCTATAATTAATGATAATAATAATCGTATTTACAAGTATTATTATGATGAATTATCTCAAATTAAAAATTTGTTTTTAGTTGGAAGATTAGCAGAATATAAATATTATAATATGGATTATGTAATTTTAAATGCTCTTAATTTAGCAGATTGTTTGGGTGAAGATGAAAACAATGTATGATTATGCACCAATTTTAGTTCCTACTTTAAATAGATATGAACAACTCGAAAAATGTGTTTACTCTTTAAGTTTAAATTATGAAGCACAATTCACTGATTTGTTTATTGCTTTAGATTATCCACCATCAAAAAAGTATTATGCTGGTTATAAAAAAGTATGTGACTATGTATATGGTCCTATATCAGGATTTAGATCTGTTACTATTATTAAAAGAAACAAAAATTATGGTCCAACTAGAAATATTAATGAAGCACGTAAACAAATATTTAATACTTATAATCGCTTGATCATTAGTGAAGATGATAATGTTTTTTCTAGTAAATTTTTAAAATATATTAATAACTATCTTGATCTTTTTGAAGATGACAGTGATGTAATAGGAATTTGTGGCTATTCATGTCCAATCGATACGGTAGAAGATAATAACAATATTTATTTGTGCGATAACTGTTTTTCTTCTTGGGGATATGGTGACTGGAAAAATAAGTATTATGATTATTTTGACAAATTAACGATGAAAAAATTTAGAAAGTATTTGTATAATAATGTTAAAATGAATGAATTGCTTAAGACCAATCCTCGTTCTTTTGCATATTATTTTCAAATAATAATGGGATTTAAATTGTATGATACTGATTTGGTAAGACAATTATTTATGCTTTTTGAAAATAAAACTTGTGTAATGCCTAAAAAATCACTTGTTAGAAATATTGGCTGGGACGGTTCTGGTGTTCATAAAATTACAAAAAAAGATATTGATATTGGATATTCATCACAAGATGTTAATGAGTCTATGGATGTAGTAGATCATATTAATCATAAAATATTTGTTTATGATGAAAATAGAAGAAGAATAAATGAGATTTTGCCTGTAGATGATGATTTTTTAAAAAAAGCTCTTAGAAAGAGAAAAATGATTATGTTATTTCGTCCTCGTGTTTATTTCTTTTTTGTTGATTTTATTCATATTATATTTTTCCAACCAATAAAAAAAATAAAAGCTATCATAAGAAGAATTTTTTAGTTTTAAATTAGTAATTTAATGAAAGGATGTGATGAATGACCATGGATTCAAATAATAATTCAATTGATAATTATAATGATTCGTCATTGAATGATAGAAAAAGAGTCTTTTCGAATTTATTTTGGAGGATGGGAGAACGCTATTCGGTTCAAATAGTTCAATTTATTGTACAAATTGTTTTAGCTAGAATTTTAAATCCTGAAATATTTGGTACAGTTTCTTTGATATTAATATTTGTTAATTTGCTACAAGTTTTTGTTGATAGCGGATTAGGCAACGCACTTATTCAAAAAAAGGAAGTGGATGATATTGATTATTCATCAGTATTTTTCTTTAATATATTTTTTTGCATTATTTTGTATTTAGTTGTATTCCTATTTGCTCCTTTAATTTCTAATTTATTTAAAAAGGATATTACTCTAGTAATAAGGGTTTTAAGTATTGTTATATTGATTTCTGGAGTAAAGAATGTTCAACAAGCCTATGTGTCACGTCATTTGCTATTTAAAAAATTTTTTGTAGCAACTTCTATAGGAACCGTTATTTCTGCTGTTGTTAGCATTTTAATGGCTATAAAAGGATATGGCGTTTGGGCTATTGTTGCACAAACATTAATAAATAATGCTATTGATACAATGATTTTGTGGTTAATTGTTAGATGGAGACCTAAACTATTATTTTCTTTTAAGAGGCTATCCGTTTTATTGAAATTTGGTTGGAAACTTCTGGTTTCGGCACTCATTAATGTTTCGTATGAAGAAATTAGGCAATTGATTATAGGCCTTAAATATACAGATACAGATTTAGCTTTTTATAATAGAGGCGAGCAATTTCCAAAGTTTATAGTTACTAGTATTAATTCTTCTATTGATAGTGTTTTATTTCCGTCTTTGTCTAAAAGACAAAATAATATTGAAGAAGTAAAAAAAGTGGTTAGAAGAGCAATTAAGACATCTTTTTATATTATTTCACCTATGATGGTCGGATTAGCCGTTTGTGCTAATTCTGTGGTCAGGCTTGTATTAACTGAAAAATGGATTGATTGTGTTCCTTTCTTGCAAATAATGTGTATTTCATATGTTTTTTATCCTATACACACTGCAAATTTAAATTCGATTCAAGCTCTTGGCCATAGTGGTTATTTTCTTACTTTAGAAATAATTAAGAAAACACTTGGAGTTACTCTTTTGGTTATTTCGATGTGGTTCGGTCCTTTTTGGATTGCTGTAAGTATGATGACTACGTCGATTATTTCTGTCTTTATTAATTCGTATCCCAATAGGAAATTGCTTAATTATAATTATTTGCAACAAATAGTTGATATTTTACCTACACTTGCTATTTCCATAATAATGGGAGGATTAGTGTATTCATTATCATTTATACCTCTTCATTACTTGGTTGTATTGACGATCCAAGTTTTATCAGGAATAACTATTTATTTTATTTTGTCTGTTGTTTTTAAAAATGAATCATATATATATTTAAAAAATACTTTGAAATCTTTTATTATTTTTAGAAAGGAAAGAAAAAAATGAAAACAATTAATGTTACTCGTTCATCAATGCCAGATTTGGATGAATATATTGATGAAATTAAAGATTTGTTTGATAGTCATTGGTTGACTAATATGGGCGAAAAGCATCAAAAGCTTGAGAAGGAATTAGAAAGTATGCTTAATGTTAAACACGTTACTTTGTATACTAATGGGCACTTGGCTCTTGAAGGCATATGGGAAGCATATAATTTTCCAAAAGGAAGCGAGGTTATTACTACGCCATTTACATTTGTTTCAACAACCCATGCGATTTCAAGAAGCGGTTTAATTCCTGTTTTTTGTGATATCGACCCCAATTCATATTGTATTGATCCTAACAAGATTGAACAATTAATTACCCCAAAAACTGTTGCTATATGTCCTGTTCATGTTTATGGATATTTATGTGATGTTGACAAAATTGCCTTAATAGCAAAAAAATATAATTTGAAAGTTATATATGATGCAGCTCATGCTTTTGGCGTTAAATACAACGGAAAATCATCTGCGAGTTTTGGAGATGTATCAATGTTTAGTTTTCATGCTACTAAAGTATTTAATACTATAGAGGGTGGAGCATTGTGTTATAATGATGATTCGTTAGTTGGAGTTTTAAATGATTTAAAAAATTTTGGTATTCATGGACCAGAAGATGTGAATTACATTGGTGGAAATGCTAAAATGAATGAGTTTCAAGCTTCTATGGGTTTATGTAATTTGCGCCATTTAGATAGAGAAATACTAAAGAGAAAACGTGTAGTTGAAGAATATAAAAAAAGGCTTGGAGGAGTTAAAGGTATAAAATTGCTTGATTATTCTGATAGTATTCAACCTAACTATGCTTATTTTCCAGTTATATTTGATGGATTTAAAGATAGAGATTCAATTTTTAGTGAGTTGAAAAAAAACAATATTATTGCTAGAAAGTATTTTTATCCACTTACTAATTCGGTTAAATGCTACAAAAAATTCGAAAATGCTAATCCAGAGAAGACACCTGTAGCTAAATATGTTAGTGAAAGAGTTTTAACGTTGCCGTTATATGCTGATTTAACTATAGATGAAGTAAATATGATTTGTGATATTATCTTGAAATAATCAAATTTGTGAAAGGAGAAAGATTATTCTTGTAGATTAATCTATGTTTAAATATGAAAAAGTTATTATTACTTGGTGGAAGTAGATATATTCTTCCGGTTATAGAAGTAGCTCATAAACTCGGCGTTTATGTCATTACATGCGATTATTTACCAAATAATATTGCACACAAGCATTCTGATCAATACATTAATGTATCTATCATAGATAAAGAAGAAGTGTTGCGTGTTGCAAAAGAAAATAATATTGACGGTGTTATGTCGTTTGCATGTGATCCTGGTGTTACTACTGCAGCATATGTTGCAGAACAAATGAATTTACCATCTGTTGGATCATATGAAGCAGTTTCTATTTTGCAAAATAAAGGATTGTTTAGAAATTTTTTAGAAAACAACGGATTCAATGTTCCTGTTTCAAAAAGTTTTAAGAAAAATGATGATTATTTTAAATATGTAAATATTTTTAATTGGCCTGTGATTGTAAAACCAACTGATTCAGCCGGATCTAAAGGTGTATCTAGAGTAGATGAACCTTCTAAATTGAAAAATGCTATCGAAATAGCGTTAGATTATTCAATATCTGGTGAATATATAATAGAAGATTTTCTTGAACAAGAGGGATTTTCATCTGATTGCGATTCGTTTTCTATTAATGGTAAAATGGAATTTTTCTCTTTTAATAGTCAAAGATTTGATTTTAATGCGGAAAACCCTTATACTCCTGCGTCTTATTCATGGCCGACTAGTATGTCGAGTGATGAACTCATTGTTCTAAAAAATGAAATTCAACGTCTTATCACTTTATTGAATTTAAAAACTTCGATTTATAATATCGAAACAAGAAAATGTAAAAATGGGAAAGTGTATATTATGGAGTGTTCGCCACGTGGTGGTGGAAATAGACTTTCTGAAATGGTTAGATTTGTTTATGGTGTTGATTTAATTGAAGCATCTGTAAGAGCTGCTTTAGGATTAGATATTAATACTTTTCATGAAACAAAAAGCGATAAATTTTTTGCAGAAATTATATTACACAGCGAAAAAAGTGGCGTTTTTAAAGGATTATTTATTTCAAATGATTTATCACGATGCGTTATTGAGAAGGATTTATGGATTACTGAAGGCGTAAAAATTGGCGGATTTAAAGGGGCTAATGAGGCTATCGGCACTGTAGTATTAAGATTTGATGATATAAATGAACTTGAAAACGTTCTAAAAAATCAAAATAATTATATTAGGGTAATGGTAGAATGATTAAAGAAATTGGTGGGTATTTTGAGATTGATTCTTATGAAAAGAACAAAGAGTTTTATAAAGAATTAATTTCACTTAATAGCGCGAGAAATTCGTTGGTTTATTTAGTAAGAGCAAAAAAAATAAAAAAAGTTTATATTCCAATATATCTGTGTGATTCGATTTATTCTGTTTTAGATAGAGAGAAAATTGCTTATGAATTTTATAGAATAAATAAGCAATTTTTGCCTATAATAGATAAAACCTTGTTGAACGATGAATATGTTTTTATAGTGAACTATTATGGAATGTTAACAAATGATTCTATTATTAATTTGAAAAATCAATATAAAAATATTATTATTGATAATACTCATGCTTTTTTTCAACAACCTGTAGAGGACGTTGATACAATATATTCTTGTAGAAAATTTTTTGGGGTTCCGGACGGAGCATATTTATTTTCGAATTGTGAAAAACTTGAAAATATTCCCGTCGATATATCTGATTCTAGGCTTTCCCATTTATATGGGAGAAGAAAATATGGTGCTTCCCTTTTTTATAATGAATTTTTAAAAAATGAAGATAATTTTTATGCTTTAGACGTGAAAATGATGTCAAACGAAACACATAATTTACTAAAAAAAATTGATTATAATAAAGTTAGAAAAATAAGAAGAAAAAATTTTATTTATTTACATAAAAAAATATGCCATTATAATAATTTGAATTTAATTCCTGAGAGTATTATTGGACCTTTTGCATATCCATTTTTTATAGAAAATAGTACTGATTTAAGAAAAAAATTAATTGATAATAAAGTATATATTCCTGTTTTATGGGGGAATGTTTCTGGTATGGGCGGATATGATGAAAAATATGCTCTAAATATTATCCCAATACCTTGTGATCAAAGATATGGAAAAAAAGATATGAAGTATATAATTGATATAATAAAAAAATACATGGAGGACTAAATATGGAGTTGTTTTTTGGCTGTGTAAAATTGAGGGCTATAGATTTGGCTGATGATAAATTACTAATGGAGTTAATGAATTCACCTGTCGTTGAAGATAAAACTGTTGGTTGGAATTTTCCAGTTTCATTATCTCAGCAGCAAAAATGGATAAATTCTTATTCAAATAATATGAATTGTATGAGATGGATTATTGAATTATCTAATGGTGTTTCAATAGGCCTTATTACTTTGAATCAAATTGATTGGAAAAATAGGTTGGCTTTTCTTCATTATAAAGTTAATCCATTAGAGCATAATAGAATTAAAGGTGACATTAAGGATGCAATATATGCAGTATTGTACTATTCATTCTTTAACTTGGGTTTAAATAGAATAGAAGGATCAATTTTAAAGGATAACATATTTTCAATTCGTTTAATAAAGTCAATGGGATTTGTTGAAGAAGGCGTATATCGTAATAAAGTTTTTAAAAACGGTAGATGGCTTGATGAGGTCTTTTATTCTATTTTATCAAATGAATTTGTTGTTTTTAACGATGGCTGTGCGCCATGGCAAGAGAAGAGATGATTGTATGAAAAAGATTTATTTAATTACTGGTGCGACAAGTGATATTGGTAGAGCTTTAATTTCAAATATCATTTGTGATCCGGATACTTTTATTATAGCAACCGGGTTTAATGATGAAGATAAATTAAATAATATAATGAATAACAATAATAATATTGATTATTATAATCTCGATTTAACTGATCAAACAAAAGTTTTAGAATTTATTGATACTCTAAGTAACAATAAAATTTATCCAACGCATTTTGTGCATCTTCCAGCTCTACAAGTTGTTAATGCGAGACTTGATAAAATTGATGAGCATCGTTTTATGCTGGACATGAATCTTCAGGTTCTTAGTGCACTAAAATTATGCAAGTATTTCCTTCCAAATATGAAAAAAAATAAATATGGAAAGCTGCTTTTTATGCAATCTAGCTATAATTTATGCTGCCCACCAAAAAATGTATCTAGTTATACAATGGTAAAATCTTCAATTGGAGCACTTGTTAAAAGCTTGGCAATAGAGTACGCCCAATATGGGATAAATGTTAATTCTGTTGCGCCTAGTATGATTGAAACTAATTTTTTATCAAATACATCTCATTTGATAGTTGAGGTTGAGGCAAATAACAACCCTATGAAGAGAAATGCTAAAGTTAATGATGTTGTACCTGCGATTCAGTTTCTTCTTTCTGATGAGGCAAGCTTTATTACTGGTGTAACATTGCCTATTACTGGTGGCTCAATTATTTTATAATAGGAGATTAAATATGTTAAATTTTTTAGAATTAAAAAAAATATCTAAATGTAGAAAATCATATTCCAATAACCTTATTATACTATCTGATTCAGCTAGTCAATTTTTATCTACTGCAATTTCTGGGTATTTTGAAAACGAACATATTGATATACAGGTTGTTGATACTGATTATAATCAAATAGATCTACAAATACTTGATGAGAATTCTATTTTGTATGAATCAAAAACAAAATATGTAGTTATATATATGTCTAGTGAAATGTTGTATTATGAGTATGCAAAATCAATTAATAAATCTACTTTTTTTGAGAAAGTTATGGATAAGATTTTACTTTATTGGAATAAGCTTCAAAAAAATACAAACATAAAAATAATTCAATTTGATTTTTTGCCTTTTGATGATTTTGTTTATGGTAATTTATCTTTTAAAGTAAAAGAATCATTCTTTTCTCAAATTAACTTACTTAACAAGCAAGTTTATGAAAATGCTTCAAATTATGGGAATGTTTTCATCTATAAATTCAGTTCTCTTCAAAATGATTTTGGAAGAAAAAATATTTTTGATTATAAAATGTATGCTATGGCTAAATTGACTATTACGCAGGAGTATTTGCCTTTTGTAGCTAAAGGCGTGACCGATATTGTAAAAGCATCTTTAGGAAAAATAAAAAAATGCATTATTTGTGATTTAGATAATACATTATGGGGTGGCATTATCGGAGATGATGGAATAGATGGCATTGAATTAGGAGAACTTGGTATTGGACAAGTATATGTAAAACTTCAAATTTGGCTGAAACTTTTGAAGGAAAGAGGAATTTTACTTGCTGTATGTAGTAAAAACAACTTAGAAACAGCACAAGAGCCTTTTATTAAGCATCCTGATATGGTTTTAAAATTGGATGATTTTGTAATGTTCGTTGCAAATTGGGATGATAAAGCTTCAAATATTAAATATATTCAAAAAGTTCTAAATATTGGAATGGACAGTATGGTTTTTATCGATGATAATCCTTTCGAAAGAAATCTTGTTAGAACTTCGATACCTGATATTACTGTTCCAGAATTACCTGAAGATCCGTCACAATATTTGGATTATCTTCAACAATTAAATTTATTTGAAACAATTAATTATTCTGAAAATGATAAGGCTAGAACTAAACAGTACCAAGAGGAAGTTGGAAGAGTTAATCTTGAAAAACAATTTACCAATTATGATGATTATTTATTAAGCTTAAATATGACTGCTAAAATGTGTTCTTTTGACAGTTATAGTACTCCACGTATATCACAACTTTCGCAGCGTTCTAATCAGTTTAATTTGAGAACAATTAGATTAACAGAATCTGATGTTGAACACATTAGTAATGATTCGACATATGTATCAAAGTATTTTACTCTTAAAGATAAATTTGGGGATTATGGGTTGATAAGCTACTTTGTTTTAAAAAAACTGGGCAATGTATTTTTCATTGAAAACTGGTTGATGAGTTGTAGAGTATTAAAGCGTGGAATGGAGGAATACATAATTAACAAATTATTTGATTTAGCTAGGGTTAATTCAATCTATAAAATAATTGGAGAATATATTCCTTCAAATAAAAATTCTATGGTTAAGGATATTTATAAAAAACTTGGTTTCAAAGAAACATCTAGCTGTTGCTTTGAACTTGAAGTTGATAAATATATTAATAAAAAAACTTTTGTTAAGGATGAGGAGTGATTTAAATGAATAGAAATGAAATTTGTGAGAAAGTTACCGAAATATTTAGAAAAGTATTTGATGACGATTATTTGCAAATAAATGATGAAACGTCAGCTTATGATATTGAAGATTGGGATTCATTAGCGCAAATAACATTATTATCGGAGATGGAATCAGTTTTTAATATTAATTTTAATCTTAAAGATATTGCAAATTTACAAAATGTTGGTGATATGATTTCTTTGATAGAAAAGAGTGTTTAAAAATGAAAATGAATCATTATTGTTATGAAGACATTCAAGAGGGAATGAATTGCTCGTTTTTAGTTAATGTTAGTCAAAAAATGATGGATTCATTCTATGAAATTACTGGTGATTCCAATGAATTACATAGGAATTTAACTTATGCACACACAAAAGGGTATAAGAGCAAAGTAGTTTATGGAATGTTAACTGCATCGTTTTTATCTACTATTGCTGGAGTTTATTTACCAGGTGAAAAAAGTTTAATTCAAAAAGTAGAAATTAGTTTTACAAAACCAGTTTATGTTGGTGATGAACTTGAAGTATTTGGGGAAGTTTTAGAGAAAAATGATTTATTTAAATTTATAGTTTTAAAAGTTTCTATTAAACGCGGAACTGAAAAAGTGCTTAGGGGGAAAATGCAAGTTGGTATCATCAACTAAATGTCTAAAAGGAGATTATCATGGAAAGAAAACTATTAGAATTGCTAGAAACTAATTCAAAAATTAGTATAGAAGAGCTGAAAGAAGAATTATGTGTTTCTGAACTTGAAATTCTTGAAACTATATCACGCTTAGAAAAAGAGAAAATTATCTGTGGTTATAATTCTATTATTAATTGGGATAAAATAACTGATCAAAAAGTAAATGCCTTGATTGAAGTTAGAGTAACACCTCAAAGGGGAATTGGATATGATAGATTGGCAGATCGAATTTCAAGATTTGACGAGGTCAGTTCTGTTTATTTAATTTCTGGCGGATATGATTTTATGGTTGTTATAAATGGCAAATCAATGCGCGAAATTTCTTCGTTTGTATTTGAAAAAATATCAACTATTGATATGATTCAATCAATAACAACGCATTTCGTTTTGAAAAAGTATAAGGATCATAGGGTGTATTTGGAAGAAAAACCAAATAACAAAAGAAAAAATATTGTGTTATGAGAGATTTTACATCAGATATAATTAAGAAAATAAAACCATCAGGAATAAGGAAATTCTTTGATATCGCAAATAGAATAGAAGATTGTATATCATTGGGTGTAGGTGAACCAGATTTTGAGACACCATGGCATATTACAGAGGAAGGAATTTACTCGTTAGAACAAGGTAAAACTTTTTATACATCAAATCAGGGATTATTAGAATTGCGAGAAGAAATATCTAAATGGAATAAAAGAAAATATCATTTAGATTACAATCCGAATGATATTATTGTAACTTGTGGTGGTTCTGAAGCAATTGACATTGCGTTACGTTCATGTATCAATCCTGGCGATGAAGTTATTATTTTAGAGCCCAATTACGTTTGTTATGTTCCGTGTGTTATCTTAGCAGGTGGGATAGTAAAAACAATTAAGTTGAAAAGTGAAAATGATTTTAAATTAACAAAAAAAGAGTTAGAAGAAACTATTACTTCAAAAACAAAAATACTTCTTCTGAATTACCCAAATAATCCAACCGGTGCAATTATGACTGCTGATGATTTGGAGGAAATCCGTAGTGTAATAATAAAACATGATTTGCTAGTAATTAGTGATGAAATCTATAGCGAATTAACATATACTTGTAAACATATTTCGATTGGCTCATTAGCAGAAATGAAGAATAGAACAATTACTATAAATGGATTTTCTAAAACTTTTTCCATGACAGGATGGAGACTTGGTTATGTTATGGGGCCACCAGAAATAATGACTCAAATGAAAAAAATACATCAATTTGTTATTATGTGTTCACCAACTGTTTCGCAATATGCTGGTTTAGAAGCATTGAAAAATGGTGATTCTGATATTGACTACATGAGAAAAGAATATGATAAGAGAAGAAAATATTTAATTAAAGAATTTAAAAATTTAGGTATAGATTGTTTTGAACCGAAAGGCGCTTTTTACATTTTTCCTGATATTAGAAAATTCAAGTTAGATAGTGAAACATTTGCTACAAAACTTCTTGAAAAAGAACATGTTGTTGTTGTTCCTGGTAATGCTTTTGGTGAGAATGGAGAAGGATTTATCAGAATCTCATATGCATATTCACTGGACACATTGAAAGAAGCTGTAAAAAGAATTAAGAGGTATCTTGATTCATTAAATTGCGAATAATGTTAGTAGATTTAATAAATTATTTAATCAAGATAATCCATTGCAAGAATAGAGAGGTTTTATGAAAAAAATAATAGGTAATTTTACATTTATTGAAACATCTATTAAAGATGTATATATTATTGATTCAAAGAAATATGGAGATAATAGAGGTTACTTCATGGAAACGTATAAAGAGTCTGATTTTAATGAAGCCGGCCTTAAATATAAGTTTGTTCAAGATAATCAATCTAAATCCAAAAAAGGAGTATTAAGAGGTTTACATTTTCAAAAGACTTTTCCTCAAGCTAAGCTTGTAAGATGCATTGAAGGCGAAGTATTTGATGTATGTGTAGATCTTCGTAAAGATTCACCTACATATGGTAAATGGGAAGGCGTAGTATTATCAGCTGAGAAAGGCAATCAATTTATGGTTCCTAGAGGATTTGCTCATGGATTTGTTGTATTATCTGAAACTGCTACTTTCTATTATAAATGTGATGAATTATATCATCCTGAAGATGAAGGAGGAATTATGTGGAACGACCCTGAAATTGGCGTTGAATGGCCATATGATGAAGAACCACTATTATCTGAAAAAGATAAACTAAATAAACCACTAAAGGATAGTAATTTTAAATTCTAGGATTGGAGAACACGATATTATGAAAAAAACTGTATTAGTTACTGGTGGAGCTGGTTTCATCGGTTCAAATTTTGTATATCTATTATTAGATGAAAGACCTGAATGGAAGGTAGTATGTGTAGATGCATTAACATATGCAGCTAACTTCCATACATTAAATAAAGCATTAGAAAACCCTAATTTTGTTTTCTATAAAGAGGACATTAGAAATAGAGATGGTATTTTCAAAATATTTGAAACTGAACATCCTGATATCGTAGTGAATTTTGCTGCTGAATCACATGTTGACCGTTCCATTGAAAATCCAGGTATATTCCTAGAAACAAATATATTAGGTACTCAAGTAATGATGGATGCATGCCGTAAATATGGTGTAGAAAGATTCCATCAAGTTGGTACTGATGAAGTATATGGTGATCTACCACTTGATAGACCAGATTTATTCTTCCATGAAGATACTCCAATTCATACATCTAGTCCATATTCAACATCTAAAGCTTCAGCTGATTTATTAGCATTAGCTTATCACAGAACATATGGACTACCTATAACAATCTCTCGTTGCTCTAACAATTATGGCCCATATCAATTCCCTGAAAAGTTAATCCCGTTAATGATTAATAACGCATCTCACGACAAATCATTACCAGTTTATGGTGAAGGATTAAACGTTAGAGATTGGTTATATGTTAAGGACCACTGCTATGGAATACTAGCTGTAATTGAAAAAGGTAAAGTAGGAGAAGTATATAACCTTGGTGGTCATAATGAAAAAGCTAATATTGAGATTGTCAAAATAATTTTAAAAGAATTAGGTAAACCTGAATCTTTAATTACTTATGTAACAGATAGAAAAGGACATGACCAAAGATATGCAATTGACCCATCAAAGGCAATGAAAGAATTAGGTTGGGCACCAACTACTATGTTTAAAGATGGTATTAAACTTACTATCCAATGGTATAAAGATCATATGGATTGGATGGACGAGTGCACTAGTGGCGATTATCAAAAATACTATCAAAATATGTATGGAAAAAGATAGTCACCATATTTTAATATGAATAATATTAAAGTCTAATTACTTTTTATTTTTTGCAAAATCATTATCCATTGTAGGTGAATGAAACTGAGAAATTTAAATTGGTTTAATTAGTATCCGGTAGGCCAAGGCACATTTATGCTGGAATAATAGATGATAGAAGATTATTAATAATAGCTCATGAAGCATTAAATGGTAATATAGATGATTTAGCTAGTTTATTTTATCTATCACCCCGTAAATTAAGAATTTTTATGGAAGGTCAATCAGAATAAGATAAAGAAATAAAAATAAAGAAATTATGTAATTATTTAGAAGTTAAATATCCAATAACACATTACATATTATTAAATGAAAAGTAATTATT
>JAIKVY010000138.1 GCA_024685275.1 Clostridia bacterium | reverse complement strand
CGAAGAATTTTCTAAATCCAACTTTTCTTCAATTTCAAAATTAATTGATATTAAGAGCTTTATTGAAGTATTAAAAAGTAAAAATATAGAAGAAATTAATATTGAAAGTTCAATTAGTTTATCATTGTATACTAATATTTTCTCGAGAGCAGAAATAAAAAAATGTCAATTTATTGATAATGATATTAATGCATTAAGAAAAATAAAAAGTGAAAATGAAATAGAGAATATGAAGAAAGCTCAGGCAATTACTGATAAATCTTTTTCAGAAGTTCTTAATTATATTAAAGAAGGTATAACTGAAAGAGAACTTGCTGGAATTCTTGAATCACTTATGTTTAAAAATGGTGCATCAGAATTAGCATTTAAATCGATAGTGGCATTTCAAGAAAATGCTAGTAAACCACATTGTTTAAGAAGTGATAGAAAATTAAAGTATGGTGATTTAATATTAATGGATTTTGGAGCTAAATATAACAATTATTGTTCGGACATGACAAGAACTGTATTTTTCGGTGAATGTAATGATGAAAATAAAAAAATATATAATATTGTATTAGATTGTCAAAAATATTGTCTTGATACATATATTTTAGGGACACCTATTAATAATTTAAACAATAATGCTATCGAATTTTTTGACAAAATTGGGTATAAAGAACAATTTATTCATTCTCTGGGACATGGTGTTGGTATCGATATTCATGAACAACCATTTTTTTCTAGTAATGAAAAATTTAGTGTTGGTAATGTTATAACATGTGAACCTGGATTATATATTCCAAACAAATTAGGAATTAGAATTGAAGATATGGTATATATGTCGTCAAATGGGCTTATTAACTTGACAAAGAGCCCTAAAAATATAATAATAATATAAAAAATATTGGAGGTTTGTTATGCCTTATATTCTCGCTGGAGATTTTAGAAAAGGAGTTACATTTCAACTTGATAATACTGTTCAAGTAATTGTAGATTTCCAACACGTTAAACCTGGAAAAGGTGCTGCTTTTGTTCGTGCAAAGATCAGAAATGTTATCAGTGGTGGTGTTATTGAAAGAACATTTAATCCAAGTGAAAAATTTGAACTTGCGATGATAGAAAGAAAGAAGATGACATATAGTTATATGGCTGATGATTTATATTATTTTATGGATGAAAACTACGAAATGATTCCTGTAAATAAAGAATTAGTACAAGATGCTTTAAACTTCATTAAAGAAGGAGATACATGTGAATTAGAATTCTTTAATGGTAGTGCTTTTAGTTGTGTACCAGAAAATTTTGTTGAACTTGAGATTGTTGAATGTGATCCAAGTATTGCAGGTGCAACTGCACAACCAGGATCAAAAAGCGCAACATTGGAAACAGGTTATAGAATTCAAGTTCCTCTATTTGTAAATCAAGGTGATAAAATTAGAGTTGATACAAGAACTGGCGAATACATGTCAAGAGTTTAATTGATGAAAAAAAAGATTGCTAACTATGAAAAATATTTAGATTTGATTACAAGTTCCATAAATTCAACTGATGGAATAGTAAAAAATATAAGTATTAATATTCAAAATTATAAAAGCAATAAAATAGAAATTAAATTAAACAACGATAATCAATTATGTATTAAGTGTTATGTAAACATCTATTATGGATATGTTCTTAATGATGTTGTTTGTGAATTACAAGAAAATATTTATAAAAAAATTAATTCTATAACAAACATTCAAATATCCAATATAGATGTTTCTGTTATTAATATAATTTACAATATTTAAAAAATGAGTCGTAAAGTTGCTAGAGATTATACATATAAGTTAATTCATGAATTTTTGTTTCAAAAAAACAAAAACGATATTACGCTTAATTTACTTTTGAGTACAATACAAGACGATAAAGATAAAGAATACATTTTTAATGTATATAACGGGATAATAGATAATTACGATGAACTTTTAAACTATGTTTCTAAATTTTTATCTAGTTATACTATAGATACCGTATATAAAACTGATATGGCAGCTATTATGCTCTCAACATATGAAATGAAATATATGAAAGATATACCTCAAGTTGTTTCAATAAATGAAGCAATTGAATTAGTAAAAAAATATTCCGATGAAAAAAGTAATGTATATGTAAACGGGGTATTATCATCTATATTAAAGGATATAAAAAATGGCTAAAATTATTGATGGTAAACTAATTTCATTAAAAGTTAAAGATGAAATAAAAGAAGAAATTGTTAAAAACAATCTTAATGTAGGTTTGGCTTTAGTTAGAGTAGGAAATGATCAAGCTTCTAAAGTATATGTTAAAAATAAAATAGCAGGTTGTGAATATTGTGGTATTCATTCATATGTTTATGAAATTGAATCTGGTTATACAAATGATAATGTTATAAGATTAATCAATCAATTAAATAATGATAATAATATACATGGAATTCTTGTACAATTACCATTACCAGCTGAACTTGATCAAGAATTAATTTTAAATAGTATCAATCCTAATAAAGATGTTGATGGTTTTCTGCCATATAATTTAGGTAATTTAGTAAATAATACAAATAATACAATAGCATGTACTCCAAAGGGAATTATTCGTTTATTGAAAGAATCTAACGTTGATATTTCCGGAAAAAATGCTGTTGTTATTGGAAGAAGTATTATTGTTGGTAAACCTATTGCGTTATTATTATTACAAGAAAATGCAACTGTTACAATATGTCATTCAAAAACCTCAAATATTGATTATTATTTGAAAAATGCAGATATTATAGTCGCTGCTGTAGGAAAAGCAAAGTTTTTAAAATCTAGCTCTATAAAAGATGGTGCTGTTATAATTGATGTCGGAATAAATAGAGATGAAAATGGAAAACTATGTGGTGATGTAGATTTTGATAATGTTAAGGATAAAGCATCATTAATTACTCCTGTTCCAGGTGGAGTAGGCCCAATGACTATAGCTATGCTTCTTGAAAACACATTAGAACTTGCTAAAAAATATGGAATTTAATAGTATTTCACAATTAAATGAATTAATTAGAAATACTTTAAATAATAATTTTAATTTAAAGAATATTAAGGTTTGTGGCGAAATTTCAGGCATAAATTTTAGAAATCCACATTTATATTTCACAATTAAAGATTCAAATGCTGCAATAAGTTGCCAATTTTTTAATTATTATTTTAGAGATGGTTATATTCCTAAAAATGGCGATAATATTGAAATTGAAGGTTCAATTAGTTTTTATACCAAATCAGGGCAAATAAGCATAATAATTAGGAGTATACATAAACTTGGCTTGGGAGAATTATACGAAAAATATCTTCAATTAAAAGAAAAACTGAATAATGAAGGTTATTTTAATGAAGAACATAAAAAAGAAATACCTTCATTTCCTCAAAAAATTGGAGTTATAACAAGTAAAACAAGTGCAGCTGTTGAAGATTTTAAAAAAGTATTTAAAGATTTAAATTCACAGCAAGAATTATATATATTTGATGCAAGGATGCAGGGTGTTGAATCTGTTAAAAGTATTATTGAAGGAATTAATTATCTAGATAATAAAGAATATGATTGTATTGCTATAGTTAGAGGTGGTGGTTCTTTTGAAGATTTGAATTGTTTTAATAATGAAGAACTAGTAAAAGCAATTTATAATTGTAAAACACCAATTTTAACAGGAATAGGGCATGAAATTGATTATACTTTAGTTGATTATGTTTCTGATAGACGTTGTATTACCCCAACGGAAACTGCAAAAGTTATTGCTTATGATAGAAATGATATAATTAATGAATTTTATACTCGAATTTTAGAAGTTAAAAATCTAATTAATAGCTGTTTTTTTAATGAAGCAAATTTCTTAATAAATAAAGAAAAAATAATGAAAACAATGTTAGAATCTAATATCAAAAATGAACAATTTTCTTTAAAAAATATATTATCAACAATAAAATTTACATTATGTAATGAAATCAATAAAAAATTTGAAAAAAATACACAAATGCGACAAATTATTCTTGAATCAAACCCAGAACTATTATTAAAAGACAATTATTTT
>JAIKVY010000136.1 GCA_024685275.1 Clostridia bacterium | reverse complement strand
CTTTCCTCTAGTTTCTTTAACTCACCATTTATTAAATTTAACTCTTTATCTATTAATTCTTTTTCTTTTTTATTCTTTTCTAATTCTTCTCTATTTTTATTAATCTCTGCTTCAAGAGTTAATACACTATCACCTTTTCCTGATGCTTTTCCTCCAGTAACAAAACCAGTTACAGCAAAGTTTTCACCATCGAGTGTAACAATTCTAAATCCTTTTCTATATTTTTTAGCTATTTGAGCTGCAACTTCTTTGGTTGTAACGGCAACTACTTTTCCTAGTAATGAATCAATTGCCTTTCTATATTTATTTTCAACTCTAACTAAGTCAGCACATAACCCAACTACACCAGGCTCATCAAAAACATCATCATACATTTCTTCTAATTCTTTAGGAACAATTTCTGATAACGGCATAAAGGTCGCTCTTCCACCACCACTAGTGTTTTTAAGATAATCAATTAAGAAGTTTGCGTCAGCATATGATTCAGTTACGATATTGTTTATATTCCCACCTAACGCAGTTTCTATTGCTAATGCATATTCTGGTTTAACAGATATTAATCTACCAATAACACCATATACTCTTGATTTAACAGCTGGATCTTTTTCATTCATTAATTGTCTAACGCCATAATCAAAACCACCAAAGCTATTAAGCATATCTGTTTTGTAGTTAATTAGCCCAACAAGTTTAGATATTTCCTGAACTAGTCTTGAATTATTTATTTCCGCAACTTGTTTTGTTTCTAGTTTATTAAAATATTGTTTTTGTATTTCTTCTTTTTCTGTTTTATATTTATTTTTTCTTTCTTCAGTTTCATCGTATTTTAAAGATGCTTCATTCATTAATTTTTCTTCATCTTTCTTTTTAGCGTTATTGTTCTTAATCGTTTCCTTGTTATCGTTTATATTCTTTTCTAACAAAAGAATCTCTGTGTTGAGTGTAGCAACATCTGAGGTTATGCTTGCACTATTTTGAACATTTTGAAGAATAAGATTATTCGTTAAATCGTATTTTTCACGTTTCGCTTTCAAATCAGAAGAAACTGTATTAAATTCTTGCTTTAAATTAGC
Source organism: Clostridia bacterium (assembly GCA_024685275.1). Taxonomy (GTDB): domain Bacteria; phylum Bacillota; class Clostridia; order Christensenellales; family DTU072; genus CAG-1782. Next base: position 10,427 of record JAIKVY010000136.1, on the reverse strand, counting down.
CAAATCATTTTGAGCAATTAATCCATCTTTTATTTTTTCTTGCATCAACTCATTTTTTTCTTCTACAGTTTTTGTTTTGTTTGTTGCATCAGCAGATAACGTATTAATTTTATTTTGTTTTTCTTCGTTCGAATTTTTCCCGTCAGCTATATCTTTTTCAAGTTCTTTTTGTTTAGTAGATTGCAAACCCAAATCTTTAGTTAGTTTAACTAATGATTCATATGCTTCTGTATATTCAACATCAATTGCTTTAATACGATCTTGTTTTTGGTCGTATTCCGTTTTTACTTCACTTTTTTCAATTTCAATATTAGCTAATTTTTCATTAATCTTTTTCAATTTTTCTTCATGCTTATTAATCTGTTCAACACTACTATCAGTTAAATAAATAAAGTGGTTAATATCAAGCTGTTTGATTTTAGCTTTAAATACTGCTGCTTTTTGTGCAGTTTCTGCTTGCTTTTTGAGTGGTTCAATTACGTTTTCTAAAACATGTAATTTTTCTTCAACAACATTTAAATCATTTGAAGCTTCTTCAAGTTTATTTAATGAGTCTTTTCTATTTTGACGTAATTTTGATATTCCTGCAGCTTCCTCAAAAGTTAATCTAAGTTCATCTGGTTTAGCAAATAACAAGTTATCAATCTTACCTTGTCCAATAACAGAATACCCATCTTTTCCAATACCAGTATTTCTGAATAAATCAACAATAAGTTTTAATTTTTCTTTTTTCCCATTTATGCAATATTCACTAATTCCTGTTTTGAACATCTTTCTTGAAATTGAAACTTCATCTGTATCTATATTCAATGTCCTATCAGTGTTATCAAAGGTAAGAACAACTTCACAATATGTCATTGGGCTTCTGCCATATTTTCCTTCTGTGCCCTTAAAGATGACCTGTTCCATTTTATTGCCTTTTCCAACTCTCAATTCTTTAGAGTTTTGCTCCCCAAGAACCCATCTAATCGCGTCAGAAACATTACTTTTTCCACAGCCATTTGGTCCTACAATACATGTAACGCCATCAGAAAAGTCCAATTTGAACTTATCTGCAAATGATTTAAATCCGTATGTTTCAAGACTCTTTAAACGCATTTTTCTCCTATGTAGAAACTTTTGACCTTTGAAATTATACTAAAAATACACTTTAAAGTAAAGCAATAGAGATTTATATCTCTATCTCTAATATACGCAAAATAATAAACGCTTATTTGAATAATTACTAAATCTTAATTATTTCGATGTTAGATTCAGTGCCCCATAATTTTTCGAGTTGATAAAATCCAAGTGTATCTCTATTGAATATGTGAACAATGATATCTGAATAATCTACAACTATCCAACGACCTTCTTCATATCCATCAATTCTAGTTGCTTTGATCCCATCTTTTTCAAGCTTTTCTTCTAAATCCATACATGCTTTCTTTGTTTGTTTTGAATTATTAACTGCGATGATAACGATATAGTCTGTAATTGAAGTTTGATCAATCACATTTATTACTTTAATTTCGTCTGTTTTAACATTCTTTAATGCATCAATAACTTTTTCTTTTAATTCTAATACTTCCATATTTATTCCTTTTGTTTATATCTCTATTAAGCATATCATATCTTTATTTTTTTAACTAGATGGTTTTACAAAATGTTATAAAATTTTGCACAATCTAGAGTTAAATAATATATATCTTTTTCCTTTGTTTTTAAAGAGTTTAGCATACCTTCAACACATTTAAGGAAACCTATATCAAAATCTTTGTTTATTTCTTCTCTTAGTAATTCTACACCTTCAAAGTTTCTTGATTCTTCAATCATATCAGCACAAAATATCAACTTCTCAAGCTGTGTCATATCAGGTTTACCTGTTGTATGATACTTTATTGCATTTAATATATCCGCATCTTCAATGCCAAATTCCTTATTTGCAACAATTGCTCCTGTAAATTGATGAACAACTGGAGAAGGCACTCCTTCCATTTGGTAATCTCTTTCCTTTGCACAATCGTGCAATAGACCAGATAAAAATACTTTTTCATATGGCAACATAAATCTTGCATTTAGTTTTAAAGCACATATAGTCACATTAACACTATGATTATATCTTTTAGGAGATATCATAGATTTTAACTTTTGTATTATTTCTGTATGGGTTTTATATAGGTTATGTTTGGTTATAACAGCTTTAACCTCTTCTGGTATTTCTTCTATTGGTAAATCTAATTCTATCTTTGCTTTTATTACTGAACTTGAAATCTCTTTACCTGTATATGGAATAACTTTAATTTTTGTATCATATGTATCTTCAATATCTTTAGACAATTTATTAATATCATCTTCAATTCCTGTTCTTGATACTACGGCTAAATTGATTTCTTTTACAATATTTGCTGGATTAATCCATGTTTTAAATTGCTTTAAACTATCTTCTCCCATTAAAAAGAAATATTCATCTGCTAAATATTCTTGTTTTAATAAAGGAATTATTTCACAAGTAGGATTCACTTTTTGTCTTTTATTTTCTATATCCGATACAATAACATATTCAAGATCTTTTGTCCCCTCTTTAACCATTTCAAATCTTACATCAAAACTTGTAGTATTTGTTTTATGTGGTGGATTAAAAGAAGGATAAACAACAACTTTATCTAAGTTAAGAAACTCTTTACAATTCTTAATAATCTCTTTGTGTTCAATATGAAAAGGATCAAACGATCCGCCAAAAAAGCCTATTCTCATTTAAAACTCTATATGTTTAATACCTTTCTTTTCGCTTCTTCTATATATTACTATTTTTTGCCCTAAGCAACTAACTGGTTCAGCAGCAAGAGTTTTACACAATGAATCAATAAATTCTCTTGGAACAAGTCCACTTGTTTTTAATATTGTTATTTTGACTAGTTCTCTTGCTTCTAAAAGATTTGATAACTCTCTAATTGAATTATCTGTTAATCCACCTACACCTATAATAAAAGAAGGTGTTAATGTTTGTGCCATACTAGACAATGTTTTTCTTTGTTTTGTTGTAATCATATTATCTCCATATATTTAATGAAAATATTATATCATGTTTTTCAAGATTGTTAAGCAATATTGATACCTTTTGCAAAACTAGAGAATAAATAAAAAAGGCCGGGCATTGTCCGGCAAAACGGAACCAAAGAGCCGTGATAACAAGCGAGCACAAACCCGGTTTTAAGGTGGGTCTCATCACCAAGTTCGCAATCTTCCCCTAGCATACCAATTGCTTGGCGGGGGCTTGATTTTAAACAATAGTATCAAAGTCCCTATGATACAAGATGCGGTTTTCCATAATCAAGTATCACGAGCACCCCAGTTCTTATTTTTATTATTGCATTTACTATAAAGTATGTCAATATTGAAAAATAATTTTATATATTTATATATAAAACTTAATTTTATATCAATTTTTAAACATTTTTTTAGGAATATTTATTATTTGTTTCGAAAATAATTATCGAAAGGACAGCTAGTTAAATTTACTTCTGCATAGATTGATGCTGAAAAGCATCGTTAAACGTTGATAATTTAACAATATCGTCCTTTCTTCTAATTTATAAATATGTATCTGATTTTTTACAAGGTGGAATATGAAAAACGATATTATAAGAGATTATTTATTTTATAAACACATTTTAATAAGGAAAAATAAAAATAGAGTTAGTGCAAAAATTGCAGTTAAATATAATTTAATTGCTGCTCAAAGTTATGGAATTAAATTTAGCAAAGGTGCTGATTTAATAGATGCTTCTATAATGCAATTTTTAGAAAAAAAATTATCTCCAAAAGTTCCACTACCTTTTTATATTGGTTTTCCTCAATCAGTAAAAGATTTACCAATTGATTACCAAGTTCTTGATAGATTAGTACATTATGCAACCACATACGGATTAGGTAAATTCAATAAACCCGGCCATTCTATTTTTGAATCTGAATACAAACGAGCTATATTCGAAGAGGATTTCAATTATACTGATTTTATAATCGTTACTGAGGAAGAAGGTAAACAAATAGCAATTCAAACCACGTTAAATTTATTATCTGATTCTAGAGAAATAAGTAATGATGCATTAGATTTTTGCAAAACTGTTATTGAAAAATATAACGTTCAAATAACAAATATTGCTTCGAAGTCTAATACAATAAAACTCTTATATTTAACTAAAGATTTTAATTATTTAAAATGCATCCAATTATCTGATATATATAAACTAGTTAATCACATAATAGTCAACTATAATCTCTATATAGACTATAATCTCTTCTGTTGGTGGGATATATTAAAAAAGACAAAGAAAAATAAAAAAGAAAATCAGTCTATTATTGATTTATCTCTAAAACATCATAAAATAAATTGTTATTCGCTAAGAAATGTAGATAGAAAGTTTATTATATCCATCATTAATAAATTAATTGAGCAAAAAAAGACAAACTATACTACTTGTTATGAAAAGAGACGTTTTTGGGTAGCGTTGTTTCACCACTTACACTATAAATCAACTGATGAACAAATGACTGAATTTATCAACAATATTCGAAATGGAAAAAACTACTCTTTCAATTCGTATTTTGAAGCTCTTGTGAAAGATAATAAAGTACGTGAAGCAACTGACTATATTTTAGATAAAAAAGGAACTGGTTTTTTCTTAAGAAACATTAAGTACATTCTAAGTAGAGCCACTAATGATGATGATATTGATTACGTAATCAACAAAATTTCGACGAAAAATAATCTTATTTTACTTAGTATTCTAAAACTAGTCGGCATTCCTAAAGGTAAAAGAACATTTAATTTTACTGATGGTGGCTTACTAAAGAACCATACAGAAACTGATAAAGAATATGAAAAAGCAAAAACTAATTTACCTAGAAGAACCATTAATCGTGTTTCCACAAAAATCAAAACCGCTTTAAAACAAAACCTAAAGAATAAACTAAATAAAGTATATATTGACGATAATATGAATAAAATAAGAGTTAATCCTACTGATACTAATTTAACAGGTTTAGGCGTTTTAACATCTGGGTCTAGAATTGCTCTTCCTGAATCAAAAATTATAAGACCTTTTATATATTGGGAAAAAGTTAATGATGTTGATTTAGGTTTAGTTGGCATTTCTGAAAATGGCGATATTATACAAATCTTTAATTGGCACTCTATAGAACGAAATGTTGAAATGATTGCTTTTTCAGGAGACCAAACATCTGGTTACAATGGTGGATCAGAATATTTTGACATTAATACTGAACTACTAAAAGAAAAATTTCCAACAATGAGATATCTAATAACTACTGCAAATGTTTATAGTAGTCGTCCTTTTTCTAGATTTATTTGTTCTGCTGGATATATGGTAAGAGATAAAATATCTTCTGGTGAAGTATTTGAGCCTAAAACAGTTAAAACATCTTTCACAATCGATTGTGAATCAACTGTTGCTATTCCATTTGCAATTGATTTATCAACAAATGAAATGGTATGGCTCAATATTAAACAATCATCTTTTGCTATAGATGCATATAATAATAGTTATGTCTTTATCGCTAATATATTGCAGAATAAATATGATTTCTCTGTAAAAACACTATTTACTTACTGTGCTAAAAAAATAGTTGAGACACCAGAAGAAGCTGATATTGTAGTTTCTGATGAAGTTTTTGAAAATTTAAATGAAAATCAAAAACAAGTACATAGTTACGATTTAGATTACATTAGAAGCTTGTTATTTTAATTAGTTTCAAGTTCGCTTAATCTTTTTGATAACTCTTCATATTTTAAGAAATAGTCATCTATTTCTTTTTCTATGTTAGTTATTTTTTCTTGTTCTTGTAAGATTATCTTGTAATCATCCTGATGAAGATTAATTTGATTATTACATTCTTCTATATCATTTTCTAAATTTGAAATCTTTTTCTCAATTGTAGAAATTTTTAATTTTAAACTTTTTATTTCTTTATTCTTGAAATAATCATTTTGTGGTTGATTATTTGTAATCTGCTTTTCTTCTTTACTATTATTTTTTATGTTATCTTTTTGTTCTTCATCTACTTGATTTGAAACTTTTTCAATGTATTCATTATATGTTCCATCAAAGAAGATTGACTTTCCATTTTCAAAAACTACGAGCTTTTGACATACAGAATTAATTAAATATCTATCATGTGAAACTACAATAACGGTTCCCTCATATTGCTTTAATAGGTTCTCAAAAGACGATTTTCCTAATAAGTCTATATGGTTAGTTGGTTCATCTAATAAAAGAACATTTGGTTTTGTTTGTAGCATTTTACAAAGTGCTAATCTAACTTTTTCTCCACCTGATAAGTCTTTAACTTGTTTAAATACATCTTCTCCAACGAACATAAAGGAACCTAGGATTTTTCTTGCTCTTGTATTATCATATTGAGGGAAATCTTTTAGAAAATCTTCCAGTACAGTATCCTCTGAAAAATTCTCTGTTAGCTTTTGATCAAAATACCCAATTTTTGCATTAAATCCAAAATTAAATTCTCCACCTAGTGGTTTTACAATATCCATTAGTGTCTTCATTAATGTTGATTTCCCACACCCATTTGGTCCAATTATTCCAAGTTTTTCTCCTCTTTTTAAAATAAAGGAAATGTTTCCTAATTCTTTTGTATAGCCAAATGATAGATTATCGCAAACTAGTACTTTTTCAACACTCATATTTTCAACTTTATAGTTTAAAAATAAAGTCTTTATATCACCTTTTGTTGGTTCAGTAACTGTTCCTATTCTTTCAATTTGAGTTAATTTAGCTTGAGCCATAGCAGCTTTCCCAGCTTTATATCTAAACTTCTCAACAATTTTAGATAGTCTTTCTATTTCTTTTTTCTTAATAGACATATCTTTCAATTCTTGTTCATATTTAGCTTGTTTTTGCTCTACATATGATGTGTAATTACCTTTATATCTATTTAATTCACCATATTCAATTTCATATATAATTTTTGCTATTTTATCTAAGAAATATCTATCGTGTGAAACGATAATGAAAGCATTTTTGTAGTTTCTTAAAAAGTTTTCTAGCCATATAATTGCATCAATATCAAGATGGTTTGTTGGCTCATCTAATAATAACAAATCTGGTTTTGAAAGAATTAATTTAAGTAATGCAATTTTTGTTCTTTGCCCACCTGAAAATTCATGCAACGATTTATTTAATTCTTCCTTTGTAAAGCCAAACTTATTAATTGCTGTTAATGCTTCACTCTTATATGTATATCCACCTTCATTTTCATATAGTTCACTTAATATCGAAAATGATTTTATTAATTCTGGAGATTGATCTGTTTCTAATTTCTTTTGTGCTATATTTATTTTATTTTCTAAATCTAATAAATTTGAATATGCTGATATTACTTCATCATACAAAGTTGTATTTTCGTCATCAAAATTAATTTGTTCTAGATATCCAATTTTAGGTGAACCAATGACACTAAATACCATTTGTTCATCGCCATCACCTTGGATTAATTCAACTTGTTTTGAGATTGCTTTGAGTAATGTAGTTTTACCACACCCATTTCTTCCGACAATAGCTATTTTATCTTTATCATTTACTGTAAAATCAATTCTAGAAAGTATTGGAACTCCAGAATATTCTACTTGACCATTAGTTATTGATATTTTCATACTACTATTTCTTTGCAATCCTCAAAATATTCATTTTTATGTATTGCTAGAATTAGTAATTTCCCTTTTGTTTTCTCTTTTATATATTCCACAACTTTTTTAGTTGTATTTTCATCGAGTCCAGCAAATGGTTCATCCATAACAAAGTAATTTGGATTACTCATTACAGCCATAACAATACAAAGTCGTCTTTTCATTCCACCAGAAAAATCTCTAACTGGTTTTTCCAATTCATCTTCTGGTAAAAGAATTGATAACCCTTTTATTATATCATCTTTTGTATATGCTTTGTCATTTAAAATCATCTTAACATTTTCAATTGCATTAAATGATTCAGATAATCTGTTCTCTTGGAACACATATCCACATTTAATCTGCTTTTTATCTATGTCAAATTCAACTGAACCTGTATCTGGTTTAACCAAGCCAGTAATTATTTTAATAAGCGTTGTTTTTCCTTTCCCTGATTCACCTGTAATTACAACAGTTTCTCCATCTTGGCATTGAAAAGAAATGTTATTTAATACTTTCTTATTATTAAACATTTTTGATACATTATTTACATTCATTATCATTTTAAATATCCATCCTTTCCAATTGCACCATTACCAACTTTTCTAATATCTTTAGGTTTATATTGATGTAAACATAACAAAATTAATTTTTCACAAATAAATGAAAGTAGAATCGTTACAAAAGTCCAAGCAAATAAATCTGGACTAGCTAAATACACTTTTGATAAATAGATTTGATCACCAATTGTTTGAATTGGTTGTCCTACTGTTTCAGCTGCAACACCACTCTTCCAAGCCATACCAATAGAAATTTCTAAAGCTGAATATATATAACCAGATAAGGCGGGCATATAAATATATTTGGTTTTATTTTTGAAAGTCATTTTATATACTTTAGAAAGTTCCAACATATCTTTACTTATTCCCTTAAAACCATTCAACATATTTGAATAAATAATTGGAAGTAATACTAAAAATACAACAATAATACTCATCCATTTATTTCCAATCCAAATAATGACGATGATGATAAAGGAAACAACTGGTATTGATTTTAATACTGTCATAAATGGAGTAAAGAACTCTTCAATAATTTTTACTTTATAACTTATATACGCTAATAATACTCCAATAACAATTCCACTAATTAAACCAAGTAATACTCTAATTGTTGTGTTAAGAACTGATCTCCAAAAAACTACTTCTTTAACTAAATCAATTAAAGCAACAACTGATTCATATGGTCCAGCTAATAAAAAGTTATTATTAACTATAGCCGAAACGGCTTGCCAAATAGCAAGCCATATCGCTACAATAAGTAATTTTTTACTAATCTTTATTAATCTATCTTTCATTAACCTAAATAATAGAAGTTATCACTAGGAACATTTCCTGTTAAATCAGGAATAACTGAATGAAGAGCTGTTAATAAACCAGATAATTTTGTTTTCATTTCAGTTTTTGTAATACAAGTAATTCCACATTTTGGAATAGCTTGCTTTGCAATAGGTGCTTTAGGTAATATTCCACTAGCAACAACTAAATCTGCTGTTTTATCTACATCTGTATTTGCTTTTTCTGCACTAGCAGCATGTTCAACAAGGAATTGATCAACCAATTCTTTATGATTTTGTAAAAAGTCATTTCTTACAATTGTTACACCAGTAATTAAAGATGAACCATCTGTTGTAACTTCATTGTATGTATCTTCCAAAGCAAAAGCAGTTTTAACTTTTATTTCACTAGCACTATTATTTGAATTTATAACCGTTGCAGTTGCTGCTGGTTGTGGTAAAATACCAATTTTATTTGGATCCGCAATTAGTGCTTGTTGAATTTCAGCAGGTGTTGAATATGTAATTGTGAAATCAATATTCTTTTTGCTCTTTAAATAAAGAACTACAGCATCTGGCATTGTTCCTTGATTAGGTACTAAAACTGTTTTTCCAGTTAAATTATCAAATGAAGTAACAGTTGTATCTCCAGTTAAACAATACAATACACTCTTTGTGTTAATATCTATTACTGATACGGCAATATTTGGATTATTATATAACTTTGAAGCGACATTTGCTGGAATTAAAACAATATCCAAATCTCCTTTTATTAATTGAGCATTAATAGTTTGAGCTTCCGCTTCTAATGTAAATTCATATTTACCTGTGCTTAAATTAGCTTCACTATCAGCTTTTAAATTCAAAATACCAATAGCTGTTGGCCCAGTTAAAGCTCCAACTCTGACAACTGTATCGTCTTTCTTTTTAGAACAACCAATAAAAAGTGAACAACACATAACAGCAACAAGAACTAACATAATTAGTTTAACAAAAACATTCTTTTTCATTTTGACCTCCGTATATATATTTAATTATTTAACTTCAACACCACTTAAAGCAGATTTGACATTAACATTTTCTAATCTTCCAATTTTTCCAGTTAATGCACTAATCCTTTCATTTTCTCCTTCCACAATTAAGGCGATTGTAGAAATACTTTCTTCCTTATGTGGAATACCCATTCTACCTGAAATAATATCGCTAAATTCACTTAGTATTTTTTGTACTTCTAAAGCAATATTTCTTTCACCAGAAATAACAATTCCAATTACACCAATTCTTTTCATCTTTCCTCCCAAACCTAAAAAAAATTCAGCACGAAAGATGCGCTGAAATAAACAATTAAATAAATATATACTCAATTGTAAACTTACTCTCCGAACGCATCATCGATTTAGGTTACAA
>JAIKVY010000112.1 GCA_024685275.1 Clostridia bacterium | reverse complement strand
TAAATACACTTGATGAAGAAGATGAGTTATTTGATGATGAATATTTTAATATTTGTGTTGTATTTACCAAATCAATAGCACAATATTTAAAATTTGGAAATTTAAACACATATTCTTTATTTACAACAGGAGCATAAACATTAAAATACTTATCATCAGCCCAGCCCCAATATTCAGATTCATACCATTTTTGATACTTTGACAAGCCTTGTTCATACCAACCAACTTTATAACCAGCGACTGAAAAATATGCCATATCCTTTACAAAACATTTACTTGCGTGTAAACCATGAATTGCAACTTGTTTACAATACCATTTTTTACCTTTGTTTCTGCAAGCGACAGTAACTTGTAATATTTCATTTTTATATCTGGTTAAATATGAATAAAATCTTGTGTTATTTGAATATCTCATACAACTAGAATGATCTTGTTTTTCTATAAGTTTTAATATATATTTTGGAATAGGTTTAATATTATCTGTTGTGTACATTTTTATATCCTCACTATAAGTTTATTTTCTAAAAGTTCATTTAAAAGTTTTACTGAATTATCTTCAACTTTAGTTGATTTATTTTCTAAAACTTCACCAGTCGAAGTGTCTATGATTGAGTTATTTATCTTAATAGTTTTAGTATTAAAATATTCATCATCAAATAACTCATCTTCTTCATCAAGTGTATTTAGCATTTCTTTTTTCATTTGTAATAATTTTTCATCATCTTCAAGTGAATAACTCATTTCTGCAATATTTTCAGTATTTTCTTGCAAAATAGCATCATTTTGAGTGTTTTTATTCTCAATTTGCACTTTTTCTGTATCATTATTATTAATAAAATCAAACATATTAAATTGGGATTTTGTTTCTTTTGGTTTAACGGGTTCAGTTTTAATTGTATTATTATTTGTATTAGTTGTCTTAATTTCTGGTGTATATTCACTACCATCAAGGTTAAAAAATTTGCCAACAATCTTATCTTCTTCAAAGTAATGTATTGCCCAACCATAGACAATTTTGTCTTCAATACAAGCACAATTTGCTCCTTGTTCTGCAAGTTTTTTAGCTTCATTTCCAGCGTATTTCATAAAGTCATTTAGGTCTTTTTTATTTATTAACTCTTTATCATCTTTTGTAATTTTTACACCATTATTTATTTTTTCACATAGCACATCACTTGCATTTTCTTCTAAGTAATTTTTAATAAGTTCTTGCTCGTGATTACATACCTTTAAATTTAATTTCATAATTTACTCCTTGAAATAGAAAAGGACTATCCATTAAAACGGACAGTCCTTTCAGATTTTATTATATTCTTTTTTCTTAATTGGTAAGATATACCAAGTTATTTTGTTAAACAGGTTGTATATTTTTTCACAATGTTTTTTCTCAAATAAAGCTAAATCGTAAGTATTTGTATATCTAAACTCATACAACCTGCGTTTGTTTTTATTGTAACTATAACATAGTTTATATCCATACGGATTATTGAGTTTTATTTTCATTTGTAACCTCTAAAATTTTAATTATATCTATTTCAGGGATAATTGCTAATGAACCCCAACTACCATGTAATTGTCTTAAATCATCTATATGTTCAATTATACCTATTTTATTTTTGTAGTTTGGCTCTTTATCCATTTTTATAATTTGAATTTTCATTCCAACTGTATATTCCATTTTATTCTCCTTTGTATTCATTATCTTCTTCAAGTAATTTAATAATATCAGTCATAATTTCTTCTTTAGTTCTACCAATACAAGCAAGTGTTATTAAATTTGTATTGTAACCTAAAATTCTGTTAAACGCATACTTTATAATTTTGTCAATATCTTCATCTTTATTTCCAGTAAAGTTTATACAATAAAGTGAAGTTAAAATTGGTTTTATTTCTTTTATATTTCTCATAAGTTACTCCTTTATAATTCCATAAACATCATCTACATAGTAAGAGCAGTTAAAGCCATTAAATATCGCAGTGCATAATACACCACGATATTTTGCTTTATATTGATTATTTGGTAATTCTTCTAATATTTCAACTTCATCAAGTTCAGTTGAGTCAATTTTACCCTTATTCAAAGAGTAAATATAAGCATAAGTTTTAAATGGTTTCATTATGCAAACCTCCTAATTCCACCACCAAAAGATTTAACTCCAATAGTGCCAAATTCACTACAATAGTCAGCTGACTTATTCCATACATAAGCAAGAGCATAGAATTTATTGTAGTCGACTTTTTCAAGGGTGTATTCCCATTCTTCTTTATAATCACTTACAAGCAGAAATGAATAGCATTCTCCAAATTCTGTATATTCGTGAGTAATAGCAAATACTGTGCAGTTATATTTTTCTTCAAGTTCTTTTTGTTTTGCAAGTAGTTCTTTATCTTGATAAGTCCAAAATCCACCATAGTTTTCATAAAAACAAGTGTCATTTTTCTTTTCAAATCCTTTAATATATTCGTCAAAAATATCTAATTCCTTTAAATATTCAATTGCTTTTTCTTTTCTTTCTTCTAATGTTGTATTCATAATCATTTCTCCTTATCTAATTTCTATAATTCCT
>JAIKVY010000107.1 GCA_024685275.1 Clostridia bacterium | reverse complement strand
TCTAATACCTTCAGCTTGACGTTGTCTAATATTGTTTCGTTCATTTTCAGCAACAAAAGATAAGACTTGAAGAACAATATCTCCTATAAATTTACCAACTAGATTCTTTCCTTCAATTCTAGTATCAAGTAGTGGCATGTCTAATACTTTGATATCTGCTCCAATGTTTTTAGTAATGTGGCTCCATTCATCTAATATCATATGATAATTTCTACCTAATCGATCTATTGATTTAACAATAAGCAGATCATCTTTTTTAATTCGCTTTATAAGCTTTTGATAATTAGTTCTATCAAAATCTTTACCAGATTCTTTATCTATATAGATGTATTTATCACCAATATCAAGAGCTTTCATTTCTTCATATTGCCTATCAATTTTTTGTTGTTTAGTTGAAACACGTATATAAGCATAAATCATATTATTAACCTCCATTGTAACTTATATCACATATAAAGCCATAAAAGAGAATATTTATCAAGTACTAGATTTATAGAAAAAAGAGAGAGATAAATTGGTGGTATAAAAAAATTAATCAAAATGATAGGTTTAGATGGGGGATTAAGCATGGTATTTGTAACTTTTTCACGTAATTGAATAATAAGATGGATGTAAAGTGCTAAATGAAATATTTGTATTTAATGACATAAAAAAAAATATGTGATATAATCTCAAATACTTATGAAAAAAGAAGAACAAATAGTTATTGCTTCTAACAAAAAAGCATACCATGATTATTTTATTGAAGAGACATATGAAGCTGGAATATGTCTTGTTGGTAGTGAAGTAAAAAGTGTTAGAAAGGGACAAGTAAATTTAAAGGATTCATATGTTTTGGTAAAAGAGAATGAATTACAATTAATTAATTGTCATATAACTCCATATGACAAAGGAAGTTATTTTAACACAGAAGCAAAAAGAACAAGAAAACTTTTAATGCATAAAAAAGAAATAAATAAACTTAGAGGAAAAATAGAAAGGAAAGGATATACTTTGGTTGTTACAAAAATGTATTTTGTTGGGTCTTTGGTTAAATGCGAATTAGCTTTAGCAAAAGGTAAACAGTTATTCGATAAGAGAAAAACAATGAAAGAAAAGGATCAAAAAAGAGAAATAGAAAGAGAATTAGCAAGAAAAAAATATTAATTTTATTAATATTAAAAAAACATTTTAAAAGCAATTTTTAAAGTGTTAGTATAAATATATTGTTATTTATTGGAGGAAATATGAAAATAGAAACAAGATGTGTGCAATCAGGATATACACCAAAGAATGGTGAACCTAGAGTTTTACCAATAACGCAAAGTACAACATTTGTATATGATACACCTGAACAAATGGGTGATTTATTTGATTTAAAAGCAGAAGGATTTTTCTATACAAGATTAGGAAATCCTACCGTTGATGCTTTGGAAAAGAAATTAGCTGCAATTGATGGCGGTATAGGAACTATTTGCACAGCTAGTGGTATGGCAGCCGTTACAAATCTTGTTATGACTTTATGTAAAGCTGGAGATAATATTATTTCTTCTTCAACAATATATGGTGGGACATACAATTTATTTTCAACAACATTTCCAAAATTTGGGATTGAAACAAGATTTATTGATGTAAATGCTAAAAATGAAGATTATCAAAAATTAATAGATGAGAAGACAAAATTTATTTTCTGTGAAACAATTGCTAACCCAGCAATGACCGTGCCTGACTTTGAAAGAATAGCTAAAGTTGCACACGAAAATGGAATTCCTTTAGTATGTGATAACACACTAGCAACAGGAATTATTTTTGATGCGTTTAAACATGGTGTTGATTTTAACGTTTATTCAACAACCAAATATGTTGATGGACACGCAACTAGTGTTGGTGGAGCTATTGTTGATAGCGGTAATTTCAATTTCCTAGGGAATAAGAGATTTCCAGATTTTAATGAACCAGATCCAAGTTATCATGGTTTAGTATATGCTAAAGATTTCGGAAAGATGGGATTCTTAATTAAATCTAGATGTCAAATTATGCGTGATACTGGTGCACAATTATCTGCGTTCAATGCTTTTTGTACTGTATTAGGTTTGGAAACATTACATTTAAGAATGCCACAACATAGCAAAAATGCTTTAGCAGTAGCTGAACTTTTAAAAGAATCTGATGCTGTTGAATGGGTTAAATATGCAGGACTAAAGACAGATGCAAACTATGAATTAGCTCAAAAATATTTCAATAATGGAATGGCTTCAGGAATGGTTACATTCGGAATTAAAGGCGGAAGAGAAGCAGCATCTAAATTCCAAAAAGCATTAAAATTATTTAAGATAGTAACACACATTGCAGATTCTAGAAGTTGTGTTCTTCATCCAGCATCAACAACTCATAGACAATTATCAGATAGCGATTTAATAGCATGTGGAATTAGTGATAACTTAATTAGATTATCATGTGGAACAGAAGCAACTGAGGACATTGTTGAAGATATAAAGAATGCTTTAATTGCCAGCCAAAAATAATAGATAAAGGAAAATTATGCCAGTTATTATAGCAAAAGATTTACCAGCATTTGATATACTTACGAAAGAAAACATTTTCGTAATGGGAGTTGATAGGGCTAATAGTCAGGATATTAGACCTCTAGAAATTGCTATTGTAAATTTGATGCCAACTAAAATTGAAACTGAGACACAATTTATGAGAGTTCTTGGTAATAGTCCATTACAAATAAATTGTACATTAGTTAGAATGAAAACATATAATCCTTCTAATACTTCATCAGAACATTTAGATAAGTTTTATAAAACATTTGATGAAATAAAAAATGAAACATTTGATGGAATGATAATAACTGGAGCACCCGTTGAAAAATTAGATTTTCCAGATGTTAAATATTGGAATGAACTTTGTGATATTTTTGATTACGCAGAAAAGAATGTAACTTCAAGTTTATTTATCTGCTGGGGAGCTCAAGCAGCACTCAATTATTACTATGGCGTAGATAAAATTGAATATAGTGAAAAACTATCTGGTATATATACAAATAAAGCTCTTGAATATAACGATCCATTATTACGTGGATTAAATGATGAATTTAATATTCCACACTCCAGATATACTGGAGTTAGAAAAGAAGATATACTTGAAAATGGATTCTTAAATATTATAGCTGAAGGAGAAAAATGCGGTCCAAGTATTATAAAATCAATAGATAATAAAAAGGTTTTCTTCTTGGGACATGCTGAATACGATAGAGATACATTGAAAAAAGAATATCAAAGAGATATAGCTAAAGGATTAGATATTAAAAAACCAGAAAACTATTTTATTGGCGATTCTATTGAAGATATTAACATGTCTTGGAAATCAACAGGAACTTTGTTATATACTAACTGGTTAAATTATTACGTATATCAAATTACTCCATATTCGTTGGTGAAAAAATAATGATTATTGAGTCTATTACATTAGAAAACTTTCTAACATATAAAAAGTTTAATTCTACTTTTGAAAATGGAATTAATGTGTTAGTTGGGGAAAATGCAGTAGGAAAAACAAATTTATTAGATAGTATTTACTTTGCAGCTTTATGTAGATCTAGTAGAGGAATAAAAGATAAAGAACTAATTAACTGGGAAACTGACAAAGAATTAAAGTATGCTAGGATTAGATTAAAAACAAAATCAAAAGGGATTAGTCACACTATTGATTTATCAATTGATCCATATGGTAAAAAAAGAGTATTAATAGATTCAAATTCAATAACAAGAATTGCAGATTTATTGGGAGCAATAGGAATTGTTTTCTTTTCACCAACAGAAATGAGATTAGTAAAAGAATCACCAGTTGATAGAAGAAGATTTATGGATATTGCATTAAGCCAACAGGATAGAAAGTATTATAGGGATTTAGTTGATTACAACAAACTCCTAGCTCAAAGAAATAAAGTATTAAAGGATTATTCTGCTTCTAGTGAAATTGATTCTCTAAGCGAAATGATTACAGATCAAATGAGTGAAAAACAAGAATATATATTGAAAAAGAGATATGAATTTATTTCAAAAATAGAACCAATTGCAAAAGAAAAACATTTATATTTAACTAGCGGAAAAGAAGTCTTAGGTTTAAAATATGAAACAGAAGATATTGATATGCAAAATATAGTGGCTGAACTAAAAAAGAAATATAAAGAAAGTTTACAAAAAGATAAAAAATTACAATATACCACTGTTGGAATACATAGAGATGATATACTTATTAGAGTAAATGATATTGATATAAGAAAATTTGGTTCGCAGGGACAACAAAGGAGTGCAGTACTAAGTTTAAAAATAGCTGAGATTGAAAGATATAAAAATGTGCTTGGAGAAACACCAGTTGTTTTATTAGATGATGTTTTAAGCGAATTAGATGAAACAAGAAGGGAAGCATTAATTAAATTAGTAGAAGGTTGCCAAACATTTTTAACTTGTACTGATTTTGAAAAAAAGGATAATGTAAATATATATAGAGTTACAAAAGGAGAAATAAAAAGAGTATGACAACAGAACAAAAATACGAAGTAGCAAAAAGACTCAATATTTCTGAATTAAGTGAAGAAGAAATTCTTACGCTTTTACAAGAAACGCCAAATAAAGATTGTGGTGATGTTTCATTGCCATGTTTTAAATTAGCAAAAGTTATGCGTAAAAGTCCTGTTGTAATTGCTGAAGAAATAAAAAATAGTTTTAAAACCGATGAAACTATTACTAAATGTGAAGCTGTAAATGGCTATTTAAATTTTTATTTTAATACTGGAAAAATTACAGAAACTTTAATTAATAAAATATTAAAAGAAGAAAACAATTTTGGAAATTCAAACGAAGGCGAAGGTAAAACAATTTGTATGGATTATTCTTCAATTAATATTGCCAAACCATTCCATATAGGACATTTATTTACAACAGTGCTTGGTGGCTCACTATATAAAATATATAAAAAGTTAGGATACAATCCAATCGGTATCAATCATTTGGGTGACTGGGGAACACAATTTGGGAAACTTATTGTCGCATTCAAGAAATGGAGTTCACTAGAATTGTTAAATGAAAAAGGAATGGATAACCTTCTTGAAATATATGTTAAATTCCATAAAGAAGCAGAAACACATCCGGAATTAAATGATGAAGCCAGACACTATTTTAAACTTATTGAAGATGGTGATTCAGAAGTAACTGAACTATTTAATCTATTTAAAAAGATTACGCTTGAAGAAGTAAAAAAAGTATATGATAGATTAAATATTGAATTTGATAGTTACAATGGTGAATCATTTTACAATGATAAAATGGATGCAGTTATCAAAGAACTTGAAGAAAAGAATTTACTTGTTGAAAGTGAAGGAGCAAAGGTAGTTGATTTAGAAGAATATGGAATGCCACCATGTTTGATTCTTAAAAAAGATGGAGCAACACTTTATGCAACAAGAGATTTAGCATGTGCTTTTTATAGAAAAAAGACATATGATTTTTATAAGAATTTATATATTGTTGCTTACCAACAAAATTTACATTTCAAACAAGTATTTAAGGTAATTGATTTAATGGGATATAAGTGGGCAAATGATTGTGTTCACATTCCATTTGGTATGGTTAGTTTAGAAGATGGTGCAATGAGTACAAGAGAAGGTAAAGTAGTTTTATTAAGAGATGCATTAAATAGGGCTGCTGAAAAAAGTTTAGAAAAGATAACAGAGAAAAATCCTAACCTTCAAAACAAAGAAGAAGTTGCTGAACAAGTTGGTGTAGGAGCTGTAATTTTCTCTACATTATATAACAACAGAATTAAAGATTTTGTATTCTCATATGATAAGGTATTAAATTTTGATGGAGAAACTGGACCATATGTTCAATATACCAATGCAAGAATTAATAGTATTATGGAAAAAATAGGAACAGTTAATTATTCAGACGCAGATTTTTCTTCATTAGATAATGAAGATGCAGAAAATTTAGTAGCAACACTAAATCAATTCCAAGATACATTAAGAGCTGTTTTAAATAAATATGAACCAAGTTTCCTTTCAAGATATTTGGTTAAATTAAGTCAAAACTTCAATAAATTTTATTTAACAAATAGAATTGTAGGAGAAGAAAAAGGCGTATTAACAGCAAGATACATGCTTATAAAAGCAGTTCATATTGTTATTGTAGAAGGATTAAGATTATTGGGAATTGAAGCTCCTATGAAAATGTAATTTTGCTTTCTATTATATTGTGAAAGTATATTCTTTTTTATTTATAGGAAAATAAAAAGAAAGATATTTACAGGTAAGGTTAAATTCATCACAATTAGTAGCATCGCCATATAAAGTATCTCCAGTAAGTGGAAATCCAATGCTAGATAAATGAATTCGTATTTGGTGTGTTCTACCTGTTAATAACTCTAGTTCAATATTACTATTACCAGCAATTGTATAATCTATTAATTTGTATCTAGTTATAGATGGTTTTCCTGATGGATCGATAACTCGTTTTTTATTACCACCAATTTTTAAGATTGGTTTATTTATTTCACCATCAGTAGGTGTAATTTTACCTAAAACTGTTGCAGAATATTTTTTAGTAAAATTAACTTTTCTTAATTCGTTTGTTAATATTTGGTGTTTACAAAATAAAACAATTCCAGAAGTTTCATAATCAAGTCTAGTAATTACATGAATTCCAATCTTTTGATTTGTCTTGTCAAAATAGTATTTTAATCTAGATGCTAGGTTATCATCAAATCGCGCCATAGTTGGAATTGTAGCGAGGTTTTTTGGCTTATTTAAAACAATAAAATAATCATCCTCATAAATAATATTAATAGGTTTATTTACTGGCTTTACAGAGGTCGTTTCATCAAAGAATTCAACAGTAACCAAATCATTTTCATTTAGGTGGTAATTATCTTTATATAATTTTCCATTAATGTAAATAGATGTCTTTTGATTAAGCATATTGTTTAATACATTTTTAGAGAAACCTCTACATAAAAGGAAATCTTTTAGAGTTGTAGGTTTAGTTACTTGATATTCAAATTTCATTTAATAAAAAAATAGATACCCGTATAGGTATCTATCTTAAATTCCTTTTTATTATTAATTAATTTTTTGCACTTTTACACCATCTTTTGTATCGATAATAGTGTAACCTAATTCTGTAATTTGTTTTCTTATTTCATCAGCTTTTGCATAATCTTTATTTTGTTTAGCTTGTTTTCTTTGCTCAATCAAATCTTTAATATTTTCGGGGATTTCAATATCATTTGTCTCTTGTTTTGTTTCTTTTACAACAGAGTATTTATCGAAATCTAATCCGAATATTTTATCAAATTCCAAAGCTAAATTATATATATCAATTGATTTTGGTTCTTTTAACATTGTAAACAAAATGCCTAAAGCATATGGAATATTTAAATCGTCATTAATTGCATTAGCAAAGTTTGTCTTATATTTTTCTAAAATAGCAGGATTTGTTTTTGCATTGCTTGCTTTGTGTTGAGCAAGTTGGTTGTATATCTTGTTTCTACTATTTTTAGCATTATCCATACCTTCAAATGTGAAGTTTAATTTTTTTCTATATATAGCATTTAAGCATAAGAATCTGAAGTCTAGTGCATCATATCCTTTTTTATTTAAATCATCAATAGTGTATATATTGCCTAAACTCTTACTCATTTTACCACCATCAACCATCATGAATTCTCCATGAATCCAATAATTAACGGTTTTCTTACCAGCTAGGGCTTCATTTTGAGCAATTTCATTTTCATGGTGAACAGGAACAGCATCAATACCACCAGTGTGAATATCAAATACATCACCTAAGTATTTTCTAGACATTGCACTACATTCAATGTGCCAACCAGGGAATCCTTTTCCCCAAGGGCTATCCCATTGCATAATGTGGTTTGGATTAGCCTTTTTCCAAAGAGCAAAATCAGCTGGGTTATGTTTTTCAGTGTTTTCTTCAACTCTAGCACCTGCTTCTTTTTCATCAAGTGTTTGACCTGATAATTTACCATATTCAGGAAATTTAGCGATGTCATAGTAAATTCCATCACTAATTTCATATGCAAACCCTTTTTCTTGAAGTTGTTTTACAAATTCAATCATTTCTGGAATATGTTCAGTAGCCTTAGCAATTATTTCTGGTTTAGAAATATTTAATGCTTTTAAATCTTTAAAAAATACTTCTGAATAAAATGCTGCAATTTCCCATGGAGATTTCTTTTGTTCTCTAGCAGCTTTTTCCATCTTGTCTTCACCTTCATCGCCATCGCTAAGTAGGTGACCAACATCAGTTATATTCATTACACCTTTAATTTTATATCCATCATATTTAAGAACTCTTCTTAATATGTCCATAAAGATATATGTCCTTAAATTACCGATATGTGCAAAACTATATACGGTAGGCCCACATGAATACATATAAACAGTATTGTCATTATGGATAGGGACGAATTCTTCTTTTCTTCTGTCTAGTGTGTTATAAATCTTAAGCATCGTCTTTATCTCCAATTTTCTTTTCTAATTCTTTAATCTTTTCTTCTAATTCTTTAATTTTGTTTGTTTGTTTATTTAATTCATCAATGATTGGATCTGGTAGTTTTTGATCTAATTCATCAACATATTTTTCGCCATTCATTCTTACAATTCTTCCAGGAACGCCAACTACAGTAGAGTAGGGAGGAACGTCTTTAAGTAAAACAGAACCTGCTCCAATTTTTGAATGATCTCCAACAGTAACTGGGCCAAGTATCTTTGCCCCAGCAGAAATCATGACATTATTTCCTATAGTTGGATGTCTTTTGCCAACATCTTTTCCTGTTCCGCCTAAGGTTACTTGTTGATATAACGTTACATTATCACCAATAATAGTGGTTTCACCAATTACAGTTCCAATTCCATGGTCAATAAAGAATCCATGCCCAATTTGAGCTGCAGGATGGATGTCGATACCAAATCTTCTTTTAGCAATATAACTAACAAAAAGGGCAGTATATTTAAGGTTATGAGTATAGTACCAATGAGCTCTTCTATATGCACAAATAGCCTTATATCCAGTGTATGTTAAACGTATCATTAACTTGTTTTTAGCTGCTGGATCCCTATCGAAAGCTGCTTGTAAATCTAATTTCTTATAACTTGGCATATGTAACTTCTTTTAATCTTTAGTGAATTGATTTAGTTTTAATATTCCCTTTTGGAATTCTCTTAGGAATTGTTCTAAATCTATTCTTGAAGAATAGTGGCATTAATAATAATAAGAATGAAATACCTGCTGGAAGGAGAGTCAAAATTGATACTCCAACAGTTGCTGTAGTATTAGCTATAAAGTCATCTGTTGAAATCAAACTTCCAAAATAATTTTGGAATGATTGAGAGATAGATGAAAACTCTGTTCCTACAACGGTTGCAAATACTGGTGCAAGTAAAAATAGTAAACTAAATAAGAATGTGAAGAATTCGAAAACATGGAATCTTCTTGAAGTGTATGTAAATAATCTTACTACGTTGAAGATAAATAAGAATACAGAAAGGATTATAAATGCTAACAAGAATATAATAATTCCATATACACCAATATGGTTAAATACGACACCGAAGTCATAATTACCAGATTCAGTTTTCTTAATTACCAAAGCATCAGATTTTCCATCAGCTAAGAATATTTGATAATAGAAGCTTGTTCCTTTGAAAATACTCAAATCTTCAAGGAAATCAAGTCTTGTATTTTTTAACATTTTGGTTTTAAACCAGCCTCTAATAATATCAGCAGCATCAATGTAAATTTCAGTAACGCCCATGTCTTGGAAAAGATTAACAGTTTCACCTTCTGCATCGTGCGTTACACCATTAATATCAGTCCAAGCTTCTCCATTTTTTGGCCTTGGTACATCTTCTGTATAATTACCAAGAGGCCACCACCAATAACCATTATCATCGGCTCTAATTGCGATATCATTTATACCGCCATCTTCTGTTTCTCCCAGTCTATATACAATTAGGGAATTAAAATTGAGTCCTATATTACTTAAGGTGCTATTAACGCTATCTGGTATTTCAAATAAAGCTGGGCTTAAAATACCCATTAAGAAACTTGCAATTAGAACTAATGTTAAAATAAGCATAACTAAAGGTAAAGCTACGCCATAATAACGTTTCTTTCTGAAAGCAGCTTCATAATCGAAATCCATCATATTGTATTGGCTATTATATTTTTTACCGCCATACATAGAACTATGTAATCCATGAGATAATTGTTGCTCTTGAGCTAAAGCGGCTGAAGCACGTAATTCATGGAAGATAATATCTCCATTATATGAACCTCTTTGGATTTTAATAAGCATTTGTTTATAATGTCTTTTTTGAGCTTTTAATCTACTTCTTTCAGTAGGATTAGGAGCTTCACGCATAGCAATAGTAGTATCTTTTATTTTACGTTTAACTAGTACTTCGAGCGCAGCATCATCTTGTTCATCCCATAGGATGTTTTTACGTTGATTCTGTATGTTGGTTGGTCTAACTGCCATGATCTCTCCTCTTATGTATAATTAACACAATAATATTATAAAGAAACTATAGCAAATTTGCAAGAAATAAAAATAATATATATTTTTATATATATAATCTCACCAAAATAAAAGGGCTATCTAGAAAAATGTCTAAATAGCCCCAAAATAAAAACCAAGAAAGTATATAATTAAATTTTGCCTTTTTTGTAAAGAATAATTGTACTTATTCCACTTACAACCATACCAACAATTACCATAACTGATTGTGAAGGAGCTCCAATTTTTGGCACATATTCATGTATTACACTCCAAACTACACAAATAATTAAGCAACCGATGAAAGGTATAATTGCAATTTTCAAATATCTAGCCAATAAAACGATAGATATACCACCAAATATTGCAGGGATAACATATGGAGATAGAGGACTTAAAATAGCAACAATCTTATCCTGCAAAAGAATGATAGGAATTAAGCAGATTGCAACTACTACAGTAGTAACAATGCTACTAACAGCAATAGAAATGGTAGTAACGATTTCCTGTTCTTCGCTTCCTTCTTTTACACCAGTTATACTTTGAGCATTAATAGCACATGGTAATTTTAAATTAGAAACATTTCCTGTAATGAAAGAAATATATTGTCCACCAGTTCCTAAAAGAGGAGCATAACTAAATGCTTCAATTAATCCAATTGCAACATATCCAAGTAAAAATGGAATACATTTAGCTAGAGCTGCACCATCAGGAAGAACTTTGGCTTCGATACAATAAACTACTGGGACAAGCAAGATAGCAGCAAGCGCAATAGTTGTGAAAATTCTACCATATCTGTGCATCTTTAAGTTATGCATTTCTCTATCCGTTAAAGGCACTTGAGTTGATTGTGTTTGTTTAAATTTTTTCATATCTACCTCCTATGCCTTAAAAACAAAAGTAAATCCGTATGCTATTGCCAAAGATACTAAAATTGTTATAGGCATAGCATAGTTCTCAAGCCAACCTAAAGGATTCTTTTGAAGCCCTTTATTAGTTTGTATTTTCTTGCCTATTGCAAGAACGACACCACATAAAGCCATTACTAAAATACTAGCACAAAGAGTAATTAAAGTGATTTCGCCAAAGGTTGTTATGCCTGTAGCTTCATCATAACTTGGTTCCCCAATCTGGAAGAAACCGGTTACCAAAATCGAACTTAGCATACCAGCAAGTAATCCTCCTAAAAGAGCACCAGTGATAGTGTTCATTAAACGAGAATTCTTTTCTTGTAAGTCTAATAACTTTGTTTGATATTTCTTATATGCAATTATATTAAACAGTGGTCCAGATATAATTGATAAGGTCATAATAGTTACTGCTGTTGCAATTAAAACTTCATTTGAAACTCCTGTTCCAACCAAAGCTTTATTTGCCTGATCATATGCAATTAATTCATATTGAAGTGCACCTATAACTGTTAATCTAATCCATGGGATAGCAACGCCTAATGAGGTCATCATTATTCCAATACCGATAGCAATAGGAATACTTGGTACAATACTAAAAACTGCACTTGAAGTAATAGCTTTCTTTATTACTTGTTTATCCATTCCGATTTTTTTTGCTCGTCTTAAGGATTTAATAATAAAGAAAATACTCATTCCGATTATTATGGCACAAATAACTGCACCAATAATGTAAATACTAATAAAATCTTTCATTACTTGCTCCTAGTCACATTTTTAATATGAGTAAAACTTTAAATATTCTAATTTGTAAAACGATAAATGTAAATAAAAGGACATGATTTTTTTTAAATATATCAAAAAAAGTGATTTATACAATCTATTGTATATATTGATAAATTTTATAAAAAAGTTTTATTTTTGGCATTTAATAGTTATAATAGAATAAATTAGATTGTTATATAGCGTCTAATTATTTATAAGTTCGATAAGAAGGAAGAGGTATGGATATTTATAGTATTATAATCATAGTAGGGTTTGCTCTTTCATTAATTTTGGGGTTTGCTCTTGGACTTGGTAGATCACTAAGTATTTTTATTACAGGAATATTTGGTGTAATAATTTCTATTATTTTATGTTTTGCATTCGGTGGATTAATCGCAAAGATTCCATTTGTGGCTGATAAGATCGTAGAATTAAATGCATTCTTTATGTCAAAATCAGAGTTTTTAGGAAAAATAAAATTAGCAACAATTATTTATTTTGTAATTTTATTCTTAATATTCCAAGTAGTAAGATTTATCTTAGCAAAAATTATTAAGAAAGCTCTTAAGCCAACAAAAGGAGAAAGTACAGCAAGTAAAGCTTGGAATATAATTAATAGATTAATTTCTATGATATTCTTAGGCGGTATGTTTGTAGTATTAGTTTTCATTGCTCTTGGTGTTGTTTCATTATTCCAAGATGTTCAAGGAGTTCAAGATACATTAATTAAATGCCAAGATTATAAATTCAGTTTATTCTTGAAAATGTATGAGAATAATCCGATAGATTTAAGAAAAATCTTTGGTATGGTTAAAGAAGCCGCTGAAAATTCTTCAGGACAAGTAGAAGCTGCTACACAAATGATAAGGAATATATTCTAATGGCAAAGATATCGTTTGAAGTATTTCCACCTAAAAAAGATCAAGGCATCAATCATATCAATGATTGTATAAAAGGTTTAAGTTCTCTAAAACCAGAGTTTATCAGCGTTACATATAATGCTGGAGTATCAACTGAGAACTTAACAGTAGATACATGTAAACTGATTCAAGAACAATACAATGTAAATGCAGTTGCTCATCTAACATGTGCTGGACAAACAACGGATAGTATAATAAACCAGTTAAAAATATTTAAAGATAATAACATAACAAGAGTTCTAGCTTTAAGAGGCGATATTACTCCAGAAAAACCAATAATTGAATTAAGGTATGCAACAGATTTAATCAAAGTTATCAATGATTTTGGTGGGTTTGAAGTATATGCTTCTTGTTATCCAGAAGGACATGTTGAATCAAAAGAGACTGATAAAGACATTGATGTAATGAAAATGAAAGATGATTTAGGGGTAATTGATTATATTAGCCAATTATTCTTTGATAATAAGTTTTTCTATAATATGTATGAAAAAGCAAGAAATATTGGAGTAAAAGGACAAATTGAACCAGGTATTATGCCAATATTAAATGTAAATTCAGTTTCAAGAATGGTTTCACTATGTGGGGCAAGTATTCCTAGAAAATGTGCTAAATATATATCAAAATACAAAGATGATAAAGATAGTTTAGTAAAATGGGGAATAGATTTTGCATCAAAACAAATCATTGATTTAATAGAGAATGGTATCGAAGTAATTCATTTATACACTATGGATAACGCAACAATTGCGACACAAATCTATAACAATATTAAATCATTTTTAGATTAAAACTATCAAAGAGGTTAAAGTTGATTAACGATATATACAGATATCTTGGAGTCAAAGAACAAAGCAAAGAATTAACCTCTAAGATTGAATTACTTAAAGAAGAAATAGATAAAGAAATAAAGCCAAGTTTTATTTCATCAACATTTAATATTTCCAAAAAAGAAAATGGAATTGAATTAGATAATACTGGAATTGTATTAACAGGAAATCTCGTTAAAACTCACTTTGCAGATGTTTCAAAAGTCATTTTAATTATCGCTACATTATCACTTAAAAGCGAAATATTATTAAAAAGAATGTTTTCAAGAAATGCTGAATCTGGTGTTATTGCAGATGCTATTTTAACGGATAAACTAGAAACATTTTTAGATGAATATGAAAGCAACATAAAGAAACAATACAAGAAAGAAAAATCAAGAATTAGTTGTGGATATGGTGATTTAGATATCAGTTTTGAAAAACCTCTTTTTGACATTTTAAATGCATCAAGTTTAGGTGTTTCTATTAATGATTCATATATGCTTTTACCAAATAAAAGTGTAATTGCTTTGATAGGAGTGGATGAATGAATATCTTAGAAAGGATAAAGAATAATAGATTATACCTAGATGGTGGAATGGGAAGTTTTGTTGTTTCACTTGGCTTTGAAACAAGCGAAATGGAACAGTTATCCATTACTAATCCAGAATTAATAAAAAAAATACATGAAAAATATTTTCAAGCAGGAACAAATGCTTGTTTAACGAATACATTTGGATGTTCAAAAAAAGAAAATTTTGGCAAATATTCTTTAGAAGAAATTATTACAAGTGCTGTTAAAAATGCAAGAGAGGTAGCTGATAAATATAACGGGTATGTAATATATGATTGTGGTCCAATAGGACAATTGTTATATCCATACGGAAGATTATCATTCTTTGAAGCATACGATATCTTTAAAAAGCAAGCTGAAATAGTTAATACAATAGATGAAATTGATGCAGTAATAATTGAAACAATTTCTGATTTACAAGAAATGAGAGCAGCAGTTCTTGCATTCAAAGAAAACACGCAAAAAATTGTATTTTCAAGTATGACATTTGAAAAAGATGGAAGAACTTTTTCTGGTTCTTTGTGTGAAGCATATGCTTTAACTATGGATGCATTAGGCGTTGATGTAATTGGCGTTAATTGTGGAGTAGGGCCAAAAGAAACAATAGAAACAATAAAGAGAATATCATCTGTAACAAATAAACCAATATTCGCAAAACCAAATGCAACAATACCAAGATTAGAAAATGGAAAAACAATTTACGATATAACTGCAAAAGAGTTTTCATTATATATGAAAGAATTAGCAAAATATTGTAATGTTTTAGGCGGTTGCTGTGGTACCAATGATGAATTTATAAAAGAAACAGTAAAAGAGACAATTAATGTTAAATCGCAAAGAATAAATTTTAATGTTGATGCAATATGTTCGTATTCAACAGTAATAGACTTTAATACAAACAACAAAACTCTAGTTATTGGAGAAAGAGTTAATCCAACAAACAAGCCATTATTAAAGCAAGCTATAATTGATGATAATAATGATTACATTTTAAGTATGTGTGTAGATCAAGAAGAAAGAGGAGCAGATTTGCTTGATATCAATCTTGGAATGCCAGGAATAAATGAAGAAGAAAAATTAAAGAATACAGTTTCATATATTCAAGGTGTTGTTCATGCTCCACTAGTTATTGATTCATCTGATAAAAAAGCATTAGAGACAGCAGTAAGAGTTCATAACGGAATATGTATTATAAATTCAGTTAATGGTGAAGCTGAATCAATGGAGAAAGTATTTGCTATTGCTAAAAAATATGGTTCATATATTATTGCTTTATGCTTAGATGAAAGCGGTATTCCAGAAACATGTGATGGAAGAATAGAAATAGCAAAGAAAATAATAAAGAAAGCAGAAGAATTTAGAATTGATAAAAAGAAGCTTATTTTTGATCCATTAACTATGGCAGTATCAGTTAATTCACAAAATGGATTAATAACACTTGAAACAATAAATAGACTCCAAAAAGAATTAAACGTAAAAACAACTTTAGGGTTATCAAATATAAGTTTTGGGTTACCAAACAGAGTAAATATTAATTCAACATTTTATAAAATGGTGATTGATAACAACGTAACTTGTGCTATCATAAATCCATCTTTAACACCAAAAGAAGATGTATATAGCAAAGAATTATTATTAGGTAAAGATAAGAATTGCGAGAATTACATTAGTCACAATCAGGAAAAAGTGGCTTTAGTTGAAAAGGTAATTGATAAAGATTTATCATATTTTATTTGTCATGGACTAACTAATGAAGGATTGGATGTTATTAAAATTACAGCAAATAAAGAAAATGTAAATGAAATTATTAATAATGAAATAATAGGTGCATTAAACAAATTAGGAAAAGAATATGAGAGTGGGAAAATATTCTTGCCACAATTAATAGCTGGAAGTGAGACGGCAAAAGCAATACTTGATTATCTAAAATCCACATATATTTCAAGAGATGGACTAAGCAAGAATAAAGCAATAGTTTTGTTAGCTACAGTAAAAGGTGATGTTCATGATATTGGAAAGAATATTGTTAAAGCAGTAATAGGAAATTATGGATATAAAATATACGACTTAGGTAAAGATACTCCAACAGAGATTATTATCGAAGCCATAGAAAAGTATCACCCACAAGCAATTGGGTTAAGTGCTCTCATGACAACTACACTAGTAAATATGACAGATACAATTAGAGTTATAAAGGATAAATATAAAGATATCGTTATTATTGTTGGCGGAGCTGTTGTGACAAGACAATATGCAGATTCACTTAATGTAATATACACAAAAGATGCTCAAGAAGCAGCTCGCGTTTTAGAAGATATTTTCGCCAAATAGTTATTATTCAATATTTAGATTATTAGCAACATCAATTAAAATTCTTACAGTTGTAGAATAAGAAACGTGTATTTCTTCGTTATCTTTTGTGTATTGAGAAGGATCACTATAATTTGCTGTTCCTTCTTTAACTCCACTCATTTTTAAATATAAATCATTAAAGAAATCAGATATTTTATTTATTATTCCTTGCTTTGTGTCCCAGAAAGCATCCTCAAGAGAGCCATCTTTATTTGCTTTTTTAGGAAAATAAGTTGATACTGTTTCATTGTACATATCTTGATCATATACTCTTAAAACGCTTAATACATATTTTAGTGTGTACATATATCCACAATATCTTAGGTAATTATTATCACTATTTAATAGTAAATGATGTGCTTGAATGTTTGCATCTTTTTCTCTTAAGCATCCTTTCATATGAGCCATTTCGTGAGCCATTGTTACAACTTTATAAACATCAGGAGTTTCACTATTTATTGTCGCTTGCCCCACAAAAACCAACGCAATACCAGTAATGTTTTCATAACTAAGTATTGGAGAAAAAATAGAGTTTTTACAATATGCTGTTTCACTATTGTAATAGGAATCAGTGTATTTGGTGTATTCAATAGCTAATAACTCATTAATTTCATCAAATGTGTATGGTTGAACAGATTTTCCTTCTTCAGTATATTGTAAAGTATCGGCACATCTTGAATAGTCTTGAAGTAATTTTATTACAACATTATTGAATTCTTCTTTTGTTAATTCTTCGCCCTCATATTTGGTAACAGGAAGAGTATCTCTGTTATAGTTTCCACTAGCGACTAGTGAATATATATTAAAGAAGAATAAAACGACTAAAAGCAATATTAAAACTGTTCTAGCAAATAGTTTGAAATTCTTTTTACATAAGAAAAATATTACAAAAAATAGAATAGTTACAAAAAAGATAATCCCTAAAATTACAAAAGTATCATATAACGAAAAGGGAATAGCATTTCCTACTTTTATCGCTACATTTAGATATGCTCTAGATGCACCTCTTGAAAAGAAATTTTCAGCAATAGTCGGATTTAATTTTAATACTTGAAAAATTATTAGTAGTAATGCAAAAACGATTACTACTAATAATAAAATAAAGTTTGCTGTGATTTTTTTAGAGTTCTTTTTTAATGTCATCAAGTAAAGCTTGAGCTTTCTCCTTAGCCTTTTCCATACTTACTTTATCAAAACATAATACATAAACTTTTAACTTTGGTTCTGTACCAGATGGCCTTATGCAAACGAATTGTTCATCAGCTAAAAGATATTTAATAACATCAGATTTTGGTAAAGTTACTTTTTCTTTAGTTCCATCAGCATATGTGGTTACTTGTGTTAAATAATCAGAGACAGCAACAACGTCTTCGTTATATATTTTAGAGATTGTTTTGCCTCTCATTTTCTTCATTGCTTCAGCCATATCTTGCATAGCAGTAATTCCTTTATATGCAATACTTGTAACAGCTTCAGTGTAATATCCGTATTCAGCAAATAATTCACAAAGTCTTTGATATAATTTTTTGCCAATAGATTCATAATAACAAACCATTTCAGCAGTTAACATAGCGGCAACAACAGCATCTTTATCTCTAGCATGTGTGCCTCTTAAATAACCATAACTTTCTTCATATCCAAATAAGAATGTATAGTCACCAGATTTTTCCCATTCTTTAATCTTTTCACCAATGAATTTGAATCCAGTTAAAACATTAAATACTGTAACATTATTTGCTTTAGCAATTCTATCAGCCAAAGTTGTGGTAACGATAGTTTTAACTATTGCAGGATTCTTTGGCATAGCTTTATCTTCTTTTAATCTAGTAATAATGTAATCTAAAAGGAGTGCACCAATTTGGTTTCCATTTAATAATATAAATTCGCCATCATTATTTCTAACAGCAATACCCATTCTATCGCTATCTGGATCGGTACCCATAACAACGTCAGCCCCAATTTTATTTCCTAAATCAATACCCATTTTTAAAGCAGCTGGGTTTTCTGGATTTGGAATTGGAACTGTGGAGAATTCAGTATCAGGAATTGTTTGTTCTTCAACACATGTAACGTTAATTCCTATTCTCTTTAAAATTGTTGTAACTGGAATATAACCAGATCCATGAATAGGAGTATAAACGAGTTTTAAATTCTTACCATATTTTTCAATAGCGTTTTTAGATAATAACAATTTTTCAATTTCATTGTAATAACAATCATCAACTTGTTTACCAATAACAGTAATGTAGTCATTGATTTTTACATTATCTAATCCAACAATGCTATCTGGGAATTTAACGCTGTCGCATTTAACTCCAAAATAATCTTC
The DNA here is from genome assembly GCA_024685275.1 of Clostridia bacterium. Classification (GTDB taxonomy): domain Bacteria; phylum Bacillota; class Clostridia; order Christensenellales; family DTU072; genus CAG-1782. The sequence goes on along the minus strand of JAIKVY010000107.1, from coordinate 5,756 downwards.
AATTTTATCAATATAATTTACTACAACAGCTGTATCTTCTGGGCTCATTTGAGCACCATCTTCTCCATATACTTTATATCCATTATATTCTTTAGGATTATGGCTTGCTGTAATCATAACACCAGCATATGCATGTAAATGTCTAATAGCAAATGAACACATTGGAACAGGATGAACATTTTCAAATAAGAAAGATTTAATTTTATATGCGCTTAAAACTGAAGCAACCTTTTTAGCAAAAACCAAACTAAATCTTCTGGTATCATAACTAATTACAACGCCACGATCTATAGCATCTTTTCCAACGCTTAAAATAAATTTAGCTAATCCTTCAGTCGCTCTAGCCACTGTGTAAACATTCATTTTAAATGTTCCAAGACCAACAGTTCCACGCATTCCTGCTGTTCCGAAGGCTAAAGGTATAGCAAATCTTTGCTTTATTTCTTCTTTATCATCTTTAATAGCCAATAATTCAGGTTTCTCATCTTCACTAACATTAGCTAACCAATTATTAAACATTTCAATATCTGTCATAAATCCTCCATATTCTTTATATCAAAAGATATAAAAATTCTAACATACAATTAAATATTATACAATTATGCTTATTTTTCCCTTCAAAAGAATGGTTTAAGGAATTTTTGCAATAATATTATTACATAGAAATAATATTAGATTTGAATTTTACTTATTTTTAGCGTAAAATATAGATAAATCTAAAGGAGGATTGCATAAGTGTTTTTTCAACAATTTGGTTTGTTATTCTCTAATATGCAATGGTATGTTGCAGTATTATTTGTAGTTGGATTTATTTTCTTAATAGCTGAAGTGTTTACTCCTGGATTTGGAGTATTTGGAATACTTGGCTTAGTTTTTAATGTAGCAGCCATCGTTTTTAGGGCAGTTTTCCATCAACAAGAAGATAATGTGTTATTACAAGTATTAGCATTTTTAGTTTTTGATATATTGATAATTGCATTCATTATTTTAATTGTATATATTCTTTGGAAATGTAATGTCCTTAAGAAATCACCATTCTTTTTAAAGGCAACAGCTGTTGATGAGAATAGAAGTGATGGTACAAAAGATTATTCATTTTTAATTGGAAAAGAAGGAAAGACATTTACATTAATGAGACCATCTGGAAAGATTATTATAGATGGCAAGGTATATGATGCTGAAAGTAATGGCGTTGTTATTGCAAAAGATGTGGATATAAAAGTTGTATCTCAAACGGATTCAATAATTAAAATAGAAGAAATTGATAAAAAAGAAGAATAAACGATAATTAAGGGGGATATATGAAATTATTAAGTTTATTAGCAGTTAATATTCCTGGATTAGTAATTGGAATAGTTTTAGCAGTTGTAGCTGTTATCGTATTTTTTGCGCTCGTTCCAATGGGCGTTTGGTTTAGAGCTCTTGTTTCTGGAGCACCTATTTCAATTAGTAAATTAGTAGGAATGAGGTTAAGAAAAATTAGAATAGGAATGATAGTTGAAGCTTTTATTACAGGTAAAAAAGCTGGGCTTGATTTATCTATCACAGAATTAGAAACACACTACATGGCCCATGGTGATGTAGGTAAAGTTGTTAATGCTTTAATCAGTGCTCATAGTGCTAACATTGAATTATCAACAAAAACAGCTATGGCTATAGATTTAGCTGGTAGAGATGTTTTAGATGCTGTTAGAGTTAGCGTTAATCCTAAAGTAATTCAAACACCAGTTATTGCTTCAATCGCTAAAGATGGTATTGAATTAAGATGTAAAGCAAGAGTTACAGTAAGAGCTAATATTTCAAGATTAATTGGTGGTGCTGGTGAAGAAACAATCATAGCAAGAGTAGGTGAAGGTATCGTAACTACAGTTGGTAGTGCTGCAACACACGAAATAGTTTTGGAAAATCCAGATAGTATTTCAAAGACAGTTCTTGAAAAGGGACTTGATAATGGAACAGCTTATGAAATTCTTTCAATCGATATTGCTGATATCGATGTAGGAAGGAACGTTGGTGCTCAATTACAAATGGATCAAGCTGAAGCTGATAAAAAGATTGCTCAAGCAAAAGCAGAAGAAAAGAGAGCTATGGCTGTTGCAACAGAACAAGAAATGAAAGCAAAAACTCAAGAGATGAGAGCTATGGTTATTGCTGCTGAAGCAGAAGTTCCAAAGGCAATGGCAGAAGCATTAAGAAGTGGGAAATTAGGTGTTATGGATTACTACAATATGGAAAACATTAAAGCAGATACCAATATGCGTAATGCAATAGTTAATCCACAAGATAACGGACAACCACATAAAGGACATGACGGAAAATAATGGATTTATTTGATATAGGACTTGGAACAAACAATTCTACATATGTGTATAACAATATACCAAAGCCTAATACTAAACCTAACACAAACAAAAAGCCTCAAGTAAATGCTAAGCAACCAGCGAAAAATGTAGAGCCGGTAGTTAGTGAAGAAGGTAGTGAAGGTAATCAAGGCGGGTGTGTTGTTGACCATGATTATAAGGATGCATATTCAATTGATAAGGGAAAAAAGCAATTAGAACTTCCTCCCGCAATTAAGCAAGCATGTCACGGAAATCCATATCTTGAAGGAATGATAGTAGGAGAAATTTTAAATGCGCCAAGGTTTAAGAAACGTTGGTAATAAGAGGAGTACAAATGGAAAAAATTAAAAGAGGAGCAGGTTTATTATTAAACGTTTCCTCAATGCCAGGAAGATATGGTATAGGTGGTTTCTCAAAAGAAACAGAACTTGTTTTAAATGAAATAAAATCATTAGGTTTTAAAATATGGCAGACTTTGCCAATAACATCTCTTGGATGGGGAAATTCTCCATATTCAGGTATATCTACATATGCAGGTAACTTTTTATATCTTGAACCAGAAAGAATGTTCAATTTATTATCACCTGAAGAATGCAATAGTTTTGAATATCATGGAGAAATATATTTAACAGATTATGCATTTGCTTTTGAAAGCAAAAGAAGAATGATCAAACTTGCGTATTCAAGAATAAATGATGAAATAAAAGAAAAGATGGATAAGTTTGTTCAAGAGAATAAATGGGTTCTTGATTATGCGGTATTTATGACTTTAAAAGAAAAGTTTAACCAAGCAGGTTGGTCAACATGGGGTAAATACGCAAAGCACTCAACAAAAATAGTAAATGAAGTTTTGAATGAATATAAAGAAGAAACAGGATATTACATTTTTGAACAACTATGTTTCTATACTCAATGGAAAGAAATCAAAGAATATGCAAATAATTTAGGTATTCAAGTATTTGGAGATTTACCAATTTATGTTAGTTGCGATAGTGTTGATGTTTGGGCAAATCCAGATCAATTTATGCTTGATAAAGACTTTAAGCCAACAGAAGTAGCAGGCGTTCCACCAGATTATTTTGCTAAAGATGGTCAATTATGGGGAAATCCATTATATAACTATGAACATATGGCTAAAAACAACTATAAATGGTGGATTGATAGAATATGTCACACATTAGATTTATATGATATTGTTAGAATAGATCACTTTAGAGGGCTATGCCAATATTGGGCAGTTAAAGCAACAGAAAAGACAGCAAAGAATGGCGTATGGAAAGATGGGCCAAAGATGGCTTTATTTGATGAACTCAAAAAAGTAAGACCAGATGCTCAAATTATCGCTGAAGATTTAGGAATTATTGATAAATCAGTAGAAGACTTTTTGGAAGAAACAGGATTTAAAGGAATGAGAGTAATGCAATTTGGTTTTGATGGTGATCCACTTAATAAGCATTTACCACATAACCATGACAAAAATTGCGTTGCATATTCAGCTACACATGATAACAATACAACACTAGGTTGGTTATTAAGTTTAGATGTTCAAACACTTAATGATGTTCTCCATTATATTTCTTGCGATAATAGTTATGGTTGGGCAGATGGAGCAGGTAGATGTAGAGCGACAAAAGCATTTATAAAATCAATTATGCAAAGTAGTGCTGATATCGCTATTTTCCCAATGCAAGATTTATGTGGCTATGGAACAGATACTAGAATGAACACTCCAGGACAAGCTGATGGATGCTGGAGATATAGAACTAACTTTAATGCTATAAATCAAATTGATTATCAATATATACAAGATTTAATAAGAACATACGGAAGGTTATAATAAGTGCAAAAAATCAACTATGATTTAGAAATGTTGAAAATAATAAATAATAGAGACTACGTTGGTAGTCTCTGTTTACATAGTTGTTGTGCACCATGTTCAACTTATTGTATTTTAGAATTAACAAAAGCATTTGATATAACAGTTTTTTATTACAATCCAAATTTAGATACGGAAGAAGAATTCATTAGAAGAAAAGAAGAAGAAAAACGTTTTATTAGTTTAACAGATCATGTTCATAAACTTGAATATGTAGATATTGGATATGACTCAGAAAGCTTTTGTGAGATAGCAAAAGGAAAAGAACATTTACACGAAGGTGGAGAAAGATGTTTTGAATGCTATAAATTAAGGTTAGAAAAAACAGTGCAATATGCCAAAGAAAACAATTTTGATTATTTTGCAACGACATTAACAATCTCTCCATTAAAGAATGCAGATAAAATAAATGAAATAGGATTTGAACTAGAAAAAAAATATGGTGTTAAATATTTGCCAACAGATTTTAAGAAAAGAGATGGATATTTAAAAAGCACAAAAATTAGTAAAGAATATGATATGTATAGACAATCATATTGCGGATGTATATATAGTAAACGTGAAAGAGAAGAAGCCGCAAAGAAGGATGTAAATTGATAGACGATATATTAACAATATTTAAAAAATACAATATTGAAATAAATGATAATCAAGCAGAACAATTTGATAAGTATTACAATCTGCTCATTGAATACAATGCAAAATTTAATTTAACAACAATTATTAATAGAAAAGATTGTTTAATAAAACACTTTATTGATTCAGTTTTGCCATACAAAGATATGTTAAATACAAAATCAATTTGCGATATAGGCAGTGGGGCAGGTTTTCCTGGAATACCATTAAAAATCTTATTAGGAGATAACACTAAAATAGTATTAGTTGATAGTCTAAATAAAAGAGTTAATTTTCTTAATACAGTAATAAAAGAATTATCTCTAAACAATATAGAAGCAATTCACGCTAGAGCAGAAGACCTAAGTCAAAATTATCGTGGCTATTTTGATATCATAGTTAGTAGAGCTGTAGCTGGTTTACCAACTCTATTAGAATATACAATTCCATTTGTAAAAGTTAATGGTTATTTTATTGGATATAAAAGTGATGTTAGAGAAGAAATAATTAATTCAGCTAATGCATTGAAAGTATTAAATTCTTCAATAGAAAAAATAGATAAATATATGTTAGAAAACGAAATGCTTAGAAATATTATTTTTGTTAAAAAGAAAAAATCAACAGAATTAAAATATCCGCGCAAAATGAATAAGCCTAGATTATCTCCGTTATAATACCTGATAAACAAAATAATTAATATAAATTAAGTATCTATAGATACAAATATCGCAACGAATCACAAATATTACAAAATATGTAGTTTACACGTATTTTCAATTATGTTATTATTAAAAAAAATATTTATGGGAGATAAATATGCCAGCAAAACCAATAAAAAGAGGATTAAAAGATTTAATAGCAAATGCAGAAAATGCATCAGGTAATTTTTCATCAGAAGATAAAGTTTTAAATGTTTCAATAGA
>JAIKVY010000092.1 GCA_024685275.1 Clostridia bacterium | reverse complement strand
CAAGTATTAGATTATAATCCAAAAAAATTAATTATTTTTGATATATACGAAAACACTACTTATGAACTCAAAACAGAATTAGATTTTAAATACAGATTAAAAGAACCCAAACCAGATTATCTAGCATTAATCGGTTCGGTTAGAGATTTAGATAGGTTGGACGAAATATTTAGTACATACCATCCTGATATAATATTCCATGCAGCAGCACATAAACATGTTCCACTGGTTGAAGATTCACCATATGAAGCTATTAAAAACAACATAAAAGGGACATATAATGTTGCCTATATGGCAAACAAATATAAAGCACAAAAAATGGTTCTAATATCTACAGATAAAGCGGTTAACCCAACCAACGTTATGGGGGCATCTAAACGTTTTTGTGAAATGATAGTAGAAGCGTGGAATAACGAGTCTAAAACAACTGATTATTCTATGGTAAGATTTGGAAATGTATTAGGTTCGCACGGCTCGGTTATTCCACTATTTAAGAAACAAATATTAGAAGGCGGGCCAGTAACTGTCACAAGTCCTGATATAACTAGGTTCTTTATGACTATACCAGAAGCGTGTGGACTTGTAATTGAATCAGGTGCTTATGCTGAAGGTGGAGAAAAGTTCATTCTTGATATGGGTGAACCAGTAAAGATTATAGATTTAGCTAAGAACATGATTAAGTTATCAGGACTTGAACTTGGTAAAGATATTGATATTGAAATTACTGGTTTACGTCCAGGTGAAAAATTATATGAGGAATTGCTATTAAAAACAGCAAATGCCACAAAAACACAAAATGATAAAATCTATGTAGAAAAAGGTATACATCCATTTGACTTAGAAAAGATAGATGAAATAATAGCTCATCTATGTGAGATAGGTCATAACAATAAAGAAGTACTTGAGTACCTACAAGATTTAGAGATTATTAAAAGAGGATAAGAGGTAATATTTATGAATGAGATGAACCATACGAGAAAGCCCGGATACAAAAAAATATATAATAGATTTTTCAAGAGAGTGATAGATTTTTTGTTAGCACTCGTTATGGTTATTGTGTTACTTCCATTTTATTTATTAATTGCACTTATTGTTGTTGTTGGAAGCGGATTTCCTATCTTTTATAGACCTGACAGAGGAGGATATAAGGGGAAATCTTTCAAAATATGCAAATTCAGAACAATGGTAAAAAACGCAGATAAAATTGGTGGTGGAACAACATCGCTTAACGACCCGAGAATAACAAAAGTTGGTAATTTTTTAAGAAAAACAAAACTTGATGAAACACCTCAATTATTCAATATATTGACTGGTAAAATGAGTTTTATTGGACCTAGACCTGAACTACTAAAATATACTAATAATTATACTGATGAAGAAAAGACTATTTTGCAAGTTAGACCAGGAATAACAGATTATAGTTCCATTGAATTCATTAATTTAGATGAAGTTGTAGGTTCACAGAATGCTGATGAAATGTACGAAAAGTATGTTTTAAAAATGAAAAACGAACTTAGAATAAAGTATGCTAATAATGTTTCGTTTTTTGTTGATGTTAAGTTATTTTTCAAGACAGTAGGTAGTGTAATAAAAAAGGCATTTAAGTATGTATTTAAGAGAAAATAGGGAGTTATGGTATGGAATATATTAAATTAAAGAACTCTGATTTAATTGTATCCAGGTTTTGTATGGGTGGTTGCCCAATGGGAGGATACGGTTGGGGCGATACACAGGAGCAAGATTTTATAGATGCAATAAATGTTGCTTTGGATAATGGTGTTAATTTTTTTGATACAGCAGATACTTATGGGTTAGGCCAATCAGAAATAACACTAGCTAAAGGATTGGGTAATAGAAGAAAAGATGTAATAATTGAATCTAAGTTCGGTGTTAGAATAATTGATGGTAAAACTATATATGACAATTCACCAAAATATATTGAAGAAGCGTTAGAAGCAACTTTGAAGAGATTGAATACAACTTATGTAGACATATATACGATTCATTATAGAGATGAAGTAACTCCATTAAGTGTTGTTGTGGAAAAACTTATTGAGTTGAGAGAAAAAGGAAAAATAAGGTATTTTGGTTTGTCAAATATAAAAGATAGAGATATTGACGAATTGAAGAAATATAAAGGATTATTTGTTAATTGTCAAGATGAGTTTTCGTTAGCTTGTAGAAAAAATGAAAAAGCCTTGTCAAAAATTGAAGCGTTATGCGATGTTACACCTATGACTTGGGGAAGTCTAGGTCAAGGAATATTGACTGGAAAATATAATGCTGATTCGAAGTTTGATAAGAATGATAGAAGAAGTAGAGACATCTATGTTAACTTTCACGGTGAAAAACTACTTCAGAACCTAAAGATAGTAGAATATTTAAAACAGGTAGCCAGTAACCATAATAAGAGCATAGCTGCCTGCGCTATTCGTTTTATTCTTGACTATTTTCCAAATTCTGTTGTTCTGGCTGGAGTTAAAAAACCTTCTCAATTGTTGTCTAATATTGAGGCAATGGGTTGGCATCTAACAAACGAAGAATTTGTAGAATTAAATAGATTATCATTTGATGTAAGGAGTACGAAATGACAAGTGAAGAATTAGCCTGGAAAATTAGAAGGCATGGAGTAGAAATGACACACCTTTCTGGTGGAAGTCATATAGGAGCGATTTTATCTGTTGCTGATATTGTTGCATTTTTATATACAAATATTTTAAAATATGATACTAAAAATCCTAGTTGGGAAGAAAGAGATAGATTTATTCTTAGTAAGGGACACGCAGGTGCATCAATATATGCTGCTCTAGCTGAAGTTGGGTTTTTTGATGTAGATGAGTTAAAGACACACTATGCAAATGGCAGTAGACTTTCCGGTCATGTGTCTCATCATGTTCCGGGTGTGGATTTATCTACGGGTTCCCTAGGACACGGATTATCAGTTGGTGTTGGTATGGCATATTCAGCTAAAAAAAGTAACAAAAACTGGAAAACGTATGTTGTTTTAGGTGATGGTGAGTGTGATGAAGGATCTGTTTGGGAAGCAGCGCTATTTGCGAATCATTTTAGATTAAATAATTTAGTAGCAATAATTGATCATAATCATATGCAAAGCTTAGATTTTAATGAAAATACTATAGAACTTGAAAATTTAGCTGAAAAGTGGACGGCATTTGGATGGAATGTAATTGAAATAGATGGTAATAATCATACTGAGATAAAACGTGCTTTTGATTCTGTTTTAAAAATAGCAAATCATAAGCCTACAGTGATAATTGCTAACACTATTAAAGGTTTTGGAATACCATTTATGCAAAATGATATATTATGGCATTATCGTTTTCCTCATGATGGATGGGAATATGATTGTGCAGTTAATGAATTGCATAAAAATAAGCCAAATAAGGTCAGAGATATTTATACTCCTAATGGTATTATGAATCCTGTACTACCAACAAAACAAGATGATGTTGGAAATGATCATACATTTACCTTCACTTGGGAAACTAATTATCCTGAAAAAATGAGAAGAGTTACTGCCAAAAGTGGTACTTTCGACAAAGTGGAGTACATTAAATAATATGAGAAATGCGTTCGTTAAAACGTTAGTAGAAATAGCTAAAGAAAATAAAAATGTTGAGTTAGTTACAGGAGACTTGGGTTTTGGTGTATTAAAACCATTTTGGGAACAATGTCCTGATCAATTTACAAATGCAGGTATAGCTGAACAAAATATGACATCGTTAGCAGCCGGCATGGCAATGACAGGTAAAACGGTATTTACTTATTCAATCGGTAATTTTCCAACGTTGAGGTCGCTTGAACAAATAAGAAATGACTGCGCTTATCACAATGCTAACGTGAAAGTTGTATGTATTGGTGGTGGTTTTTCTTATGGTAGTTTAGGTATGAGTCACCAGGCAACCGAGGATATCGCAGTATTAAGATCTCTTCCTAATGTGCTTGTTTTTGCTCCAGGTGATCTTGTTGAAGCTGAGGAAGTAACAAGAGCAATAGCAAATTACCCAGGAACATGTTATTTGAGACTTGGCCGAGGCGGAGAGAAAAGAATTCATGATAAAATAGATAACTTCGAAATTGGGAAGGCAATAAAAGTGCGAGACGGAGAGCAAATAGCTATTTTCTCAACCGGAGCAATTATGGATGAAGTTATGTCAGCATATGATTATTTGTTAGAAAATGATATTCACCCAAGTGTATATACATTTCCAACTATAAAGCCTATTGACAAGGACACAATTGAAAAAATAGCAAAATCATATAAATATATTTTTACTATTGAAGAACATAATATTGTTGGTGGTTTTGGGAGTGCTGTTTGTGAAGTAGTTGCAGAAATAGAAGATAAAAAAGCAACTGTAAAAAGAATAGGTATAAATGACGAGTATTCGGTAAAGGTAGGTAGTCAAAAATATTTGAGAGAACAGTATAATTTGGATGGTAAAGGTATTTTTGATACTATTATAAAGGCGATTAAATGAGTAATGCTATTTATAATTATCCTAAATTGTTGATAATTAGTCACAACATGTTTGATAAAAATAATAACATTGGTAAAACACTAATTTCTCTCTTATCATCATGGCCATCTGATAAATTATGCCAAATATATCTAAGAGATGATAAACCTACATTCGACTATTGTGATAATTATTATAGAATTTTAGATAAGGAAATTGTTAAATCTTATTTCAAGGGTAAAAAAATAGTTGGAAGTATTTTTGATAAAGACAATAGTAGTTTTCATAATAATTCCTTTGATCGTAAAGAGCAAACACTTTATAACATTGGGAATAAGCGCATACCATTAATTAGTATGATAAGAGATATGCTTTGGTCAAAAAAATCGTGGAGAAATTCGAAATTTGATGAATGGCTTGAAAAGCAAAAGCCAGAGGTGATATTATTTGTACCTAATGATTATAAGTTGATTTATCCAATAGCTAGTTATGTCATGAAAAAAATGAATATTCCGTTAGTTCCTTATTTTATGGATGATGCTTTCTATTTTGGCACATATGTTTCCCTGATTGATTATTTTAGACGTAAGTCAATAAGAAAGAGTGCTTCTATATTACTTAGTGAATGTGATGAGATTATAACAATAGGACCAAAGATGTCAGATTTCTATAACCATTATCTAAAAAAGGAATGTGAAAATCTAATGAATAGCGTGAAAGTGAGATATCCGAATGAAAGAGAATATTGCAAAAAATACATAATTTCATATGTTGGCAATCTTCATAGCAATCGATGGAAATCTATTGTTAAGATAGGTAAACGATTAGAAAGAATGAATAACGGTTATAGCATTCATATATATTCAGCATCATTTGTTAGCAAAAAAATGAAGAAAGAATTTGAAAAAATAAAATGTTTATCTTTTAATGGTAAAGTTGATGCAAGTAAAGTAAATAATGTTCTAGATAACTCCGACGCTTTATTGTTTGTCGAATCATTTGATAGAAAAAGTAAGGCATCGACAAAATTCTCGTTATCAACTAAAATTCCAGAGTATTTAAATTGTTATAAAAAAATATTTGCTTTTGGTCCATCTGATATTTCATCAATCGAATATTTAAAGAACAACCAATTAGCTGTTGTGTGTTCATCAAAAGAGGAAATTGATAAATGCCTAAATGAATTGTTTGAATCGATGGACAATATTAACCTTGATTACATATATGATTTTCTTAAGAAGAATCATGATATTGAAAGTAATCAAGTTAAATTAAAGAACATTATTTTTAAAAAGGTGGAATAGTATGAAAATCGCTTATATTAACACCTATGGAAACGGATCCACTGGTAAAATAGTAGATTCTCTTAAATGTTTAGCTCAAAAAAAAGGATATGAAGTTAGATCTTACTTTGCTAGAGAATATTGTGCTACACTTAATACATCAAAACGTTTTTTCTCTAAAACAGGTTTTTATTTTGATGCTTTGATGACTAGACTTTTTGATAAGCATGGTTTGAACAATAAACATAACACAAAAAAAGTCATAAATGATTTAAAGCGATATAATCCAGATATTGTGCATATTCATAATTTACACGGATACTGGATTAATTATCCTTTGCTGTTTAAATACTTAAAGAGCACAAAAGCTAAAATTATTATAACATTGCATGACTGTTGGTTTTTTACTGGTCATTGTACATACTTTGATTATGTTGGGTGTGATAAATGGATTACAAAGTGCTATTCATGCCAACAAAAAAATCAATACCCAAAGACAAAATTATTTGATGGTTCAAAAGCCAACTATAGGGAAAAAAAGAAGGTATTTTCATCATTGAATAGTAAACAACTTACGCTTGTGACTCCAAGTAAATGGTTAAAGGGGAAAGTTGAAAAATCTTTTTTGAACAAGTTTGAGTGTGTAGTTATTAATAATGGGGTTAATGTTGATGTGTTCAAAAAAAATCAAAGCATGATTAGGCAAAGATTTGGTTTAGAAAATAAAATTATTGTTTTGTCTGTTGCTAGTTATTGGGATGAAAGAAAAGGCTTGAAATACATACTTGAGGCTGCTAAACTTAGGCCCGAATGGTGTTTTGTTTATATTGGAAAAGAAAAGAATCATTATGGTAAACTAGAAAATGTTGTACATATTGATAGAACAGAATCTCAAGAAGAACTAGCAATGTGGTATTCGACAGCTGATGTTTTTATTAACACAACATTAGAAGATAACTATCCAACAACAAACTTAGAAGCTATTGCTTGTGGAACACCTGTTGTTACTTTTGATACTGGTGGAAGTCCAGAGATAGTTGATGAAACTGGATTTGGTCTAATATGTGAAGGTAAAACGGCATTATCTTTGGTAAACAATGTTGAGCGTTGTATTATCAATAAAATAAAGAATAAAGAATCAGAAATAGATAAATCTAAGATATGCGATAAAACTAAATTTGAGTTATACATGGATTTATATAACAAGATTGAACAATAGTAGGAAGGTGGTGTTTTAATGGAATCAATATTAATGAATAGCACAAAATGCAGAACTAGAAGTTCAATAAAAGGCAGTTTATTTACAACTTCAATATGTTTTTTTGGTATTTATTTATTGTTATTCATCGGAACATTTTTAGAATCACCATTAATTAAGATAATAGCTACTATGGTTTGCTTGATTTGTTTAGTTTTATTTGATGAAGCGGGTTCATTTGAATTGTTAGCACTTATTACTCCAAGTTCTAGACTATTAAAAATAAGTGATAATTTGCCAAGTTTAATAATCCTCTGTTATATTATTGTTTTTGTTAGATTTTTGTTTTTTAAAAAAATACGTTTTGAAAAAAAATTCATATGCTGTTTTCTGATTTTAACTTTTATTTGTGGATTTAGAATCTTATCTAATAATATTTATGATTTGGTTTTGCTTTTTGGCATTATAATTGCTGTTGTCGATTGGAAGCATATCATTTGTGATAAAAGTGTTTCATTTCAAATTGAAATCGTAAGGGCATTTCTTATCGGTGTAGTGTTTTTGTTTTTTGGAATGGTGATATCTTCATACATTTTGGGTAGTGCAGGTAGAATGGAAGCTCTATCAGATGATCCAAATTATACTGCTGTAGTATATTCGGTCGGTATCGCTGTTATTATATATTTTATGTTTAATAGAATAAAACTTAAGCATTCCTTGTTGTATTTATTTGTTTGTGTTCTTGGCGGTATGTTGACAGGTTCTAGAGGTTTTATTTTATCTTTGGCATTTGTTGTCCTGTTATATTTTATATATGGTATAGTTAATAGTCGAGCTAGAAAATTTATTTATGTAATAATTATTTTACTGATTTTGTTCATAGTATTTTATTTTATTAAGGTTCCTTTTGTTATATCCTTCTATGATAAAACAGTTGGAAGAACATTGGAATTGTTTAATAATTACTCTTCTGGTAATTTTATGGATATCAGTAGTGGTAGATTTGTTTTATGGAACTACTATATTAATTTATTGTTTTCTGATTTTGAATTATTATTATTTGGACATGGCTTTGAAACTTATTATTTGGTTGAGTACGGTGGATACGGAATGGTTGCTCACAATTTCATTATTGCGGGTGCTATGGGATTCGGCATAATAGGTTTGATATCAATTTTTATTATTTACTTTTCCATGAGAAAAACACCAATACGTAATGTTGTTGATTTATCATTGTTTAGCTGTTTTTTTGTTTCATATTTATTTTTAGATGGAATTCTGGATTTTAGAATTTCTTTGTATTTTGCTTTATTATTTATGTGCTTGAACATAAAACGTTATAGATTTGCGAGGAATTAATGATGAAAATTGTTCACTTATGTTTTTTAGGACCATTTACTGAAAACTGGTCATATCAAGAAAACTTAATTACTAAACATCAGGCGTTAAATGGTCATGAAGTTACTATTCTCACAAGTTGTTATAAGCATACAGAAACTGGTGAATTAATAAAAGTAAGTCCATGTTCATATACTATAGATAATGGTATTAAAGTAATTCGTATAAAAAATAAAAAATCAATTGTAAATAGTATAACTCTATTAAAAAAGTATAGAATAAAAAAAATTTTAGAGAGCATAGAACCAGATTTCATTTTTTGTCATGGCATAGGATGTAGAACATATCTACAACTAAGGAGTTATTATAGAAAAAATCTCAAATGTAAAATTGTTGCTGACAATCATATTTACCTAGAATTAGAAAAATATGGTAAGTCGTTAAGGTCTAAATTATCTGACATATATATTAGAAAAGTAGTTAAAATGACTGATTTCCTTTTCTCCAAATATTATTATATAACACCATCTTGTTTTGATGTGGCAAGCATAAATTGGAATATTAAAAAAGAAAAGTTAGAATTCTTGCCTCTTGGGTTTGATGATACAATTATAGATATTTCTAGAAAAACAGAATTAAGACAAAATATGTTAACAAAATATGGATTAAATAAAGACTCTATAATCGTGGTTACTGGTGGTAAGATTAACGAAGAAAAAAATATACATTATTTAATAAAACACTTTGTTGATTATTATAATAAATATAAAACAAGAATCGTATTGTTCATTTTTGGTTCATACGCGGATGAGAATATTAAAAGTCAGATTGAAAAAGCAATTGACAATAAACATATTTTTTATTTAGGTTTTTTAAACCAAGAAGATATCTCTGAATTGTTTTTAGGTTCTGACGTTGCTATTTTTCCCGGAGGGCAATCGGTTTTATGGCAACATGCAATTGGATGTGGAGTGCCATTGTTCATAAAAAAATGGCCACAAATTGAATACCTAAATATATCAAATAATGTTTATTATATAAATGATATCGAACAAAAAGATTTTTATGATTCTTTCTTGTACATTGATAGTGATGAATTATCTATGTTAAAATGCAACGCACTATCCGATAAACGAAATTTCTTTTCTTATTGTGAAGAATCAAAGAAAGTGCTTGATATTGAGTAACATTGATAATAATTTTAATGACTAATGAGGAGAAATATAATGAATTTATTAAAAATTGGAATGCTTAACACTCCAGAAAATAGATGGAAAGATTCACTATCTATATTCGATAATGTAACAGTGCTGAGAGTTTTTGAAGAAAAAGAAGTAGAAGGAATTAATGTCGTTTCCATTAAATTTAAAAAGTTACAGTGGCTAGTAAAAGTTATCTTAAATCGTACAAAAAAAATAAGATTTTTAAATTTTATCAGTGTTTTACTTATACTGGTTTTGAGAATGCTATGTTATAAAAAAATAAAAATTATAAAAACAATTGAATATGATGAAATACATGTTAGTTATAATGATTTTGATGAATCATCACTACTCTTTATGTTATTTAAACCATATTTAAAAAAAGATGTACGAATTACTCGAGCTTATAAGGAGATGCGTAACAATTATGATTATTTAGAAAAATGTAGTTTCTTATATGCGGATAGGATAGTTTTTACTACTGAGGATAGTAAATTATTTATAGAAAACAAATATGGTAATATTTTTCAAAATAAAGATGTTGTATGTGGGCTTGATGAAGATTATAGATTATCATCAATAATCAACAATGTTACATATGCAAAAAAAATATCTGATGAAGATAAAAAAATACATGCGGTTATTTTAGCTGGAAGAGTCTTATCAAATCCTTTCGATAAGAGAAGTGGAAGTAGATTATATTATATAGATTTAATTCAAGAACTCTTATCGTATGGTGTTGTTGTTCATTTACAGGCAAAAAAAATAACCGATTATAATGGCAAAAACCCATACTACGATTTGGAAAAATCGAATGATAATTTTATTATTGAACATGATATCGATTTCTCGAGTGATGCTCTTAAGTCGTACAATACTTTAAGTAAATATGATGTTGGTATTCTACATGCACACCACAATAATAAATCTTCATATGAATTTGATCGTATAAATATTCCAAATAGATATTACGAATACGAAATATCTCATGTTGTGCCAATTGAGATAAAAGGTAAAAACGTAATTATGGATAGAATGAATGAACAAAAAAAAGCATTATGTCTTGATTCTTTCAAAAATATAAAATTGGAACAAACAAAAGATATTATATGGGATACACCATCTTTTTCATTCTATATAAATAGTTTATATGGTGATACAAAAAATGAGCAATAAAAGTGTTAAAAAAAATTATTTTTATAACTTAGTATATCAAGTTGTAACAATAGTTGTACCCATTATAACTACACCGTATCTAACTAGAGTTATATATGCTGATGGAATAGGACATATTAGTTATATCGAGTCAATCGTTTCATACTTTTCGCTTTTTGCTGCATTTGGGATAGCTACTTTCGCTCAAAGAGAAATATCGTACAATCACAATTCAATAAAGGATTGTAGCATAATTTTTTGGGAAAATATAATTAGAAGTATAATAACGACAAGCATTGCTTTAATAGCATATATACCTCTTATAATTGTGTTAAACGATTTAATGTACCTCGTTTTTTTAGTTACGATTGTAAATGTTATATTTGATATTTCTTGGTTTTTTCAAGGATTGGAAGAGTTTAGAGGCATTTGTATAAGAAGCACTATTATCAAGATTTTGCAAACGGTTTTGACTTTTGTATTAATAAAAAATGTAGATGATATTTATATATATTGTTGGGTATTGTGCGGATGTACTTTATTAAGATCACTTTCGTTTTGGCCATCTATAGCAAAGAGAATTGTTAAAGTAAACATAAATGAATTACACCCCTTACGTAATTTCAAGACAATTTTTCTCCTATTTATGCCGAGCATAGCAGTTCAATTATACACTGTTTTAGATAAAACTATGATTGGTTTTATAACCCAAGATGACTTTCAAAATGGTTATTATGAACTGGCGTTGAGAATTGTTAAATTAAGCACTACAATAATAACTGTTGTTGGTACAGTTATGGCTCCAAGAATATCTTCTTGTATCAGCGATGGTAATATAGATGTTGCAAAGGAATACTTGTATAAAAGCTATAGATTTGTATGGCTATTAGGTATACCAATGTGCTTAGGATTATGTTTTGTTTCTGATAACTTTGTTCCTTGGTATTTCGGAGATGGCTACGAAAGTGTATCAACACTTATAAAGGTATTGTCTCCTTTGACTATTATTATTGGTTGTAGTAATGTATCGGCAGTTCAGTTCCTGATTCCGATAAAAAAAGAAAAAGTGTTTACAATAGTGGCGTTCTCTGCTGCAGCAATAAATGTCATTGCTAATGTTATACTTATTTATTATTTTTCAGCACTTGGAGCTGCAATAGCTACTTTAATAGCAGAAAGCTTTATAACAATAGTTTTGTTTGTATATCTACGCAAATATTTGAGTTTGTTTATAATATTTAAATCAATTATAAAGTATTTAGTCTCTGGTTTAATAATGTCAATAGTTTTAGTGTTTGAAAACATATATTTAAGCTCATCAGTTTTAAACACTTTCATAATTATTGTTAGTGGTGCATGTTCATATTTTATAGTACTATTATTATTAAGAGATTCATTTTTAGTAGATAATATCAAAAACATAATTGGTAAATTTAGGAGGATTTAAATGAAAGTAGTAATATTGGCGGGAGGATTTGGAACCAGAATTTCTGAGGAGTCTCATCTAAAACCAAAACCGATGATAGAAATAGGTGAATTACCAATTTTAGTTCACATTATGAAAATTTATGCCGCTCAAGGATTTAATGAGTTTATTATTTGTGCTGGTTATAAACAAAGAATCATAAAAGAGTATTTTGCCCACTATTTTCTATATAATAATGATGTTACTTTTGATATGCAATCTAATGAAAGAATTATTCATAATACATCTAAGGATGATTGGAAAGTAACCGTTGTAGATACTGGATTAAATACTCAGACAGGCGGTAGAGTTAAGCGTATACAAAAGTATATTGGCAATGAGCCATTTATGCTTACCTATGGTGATGCTGTTGGAGATATAGATCTTAATGAACTATTAAACTCTCACAAAAAATCTGGAAAACTTGGAACAATGACAGTATATAATTTTGGGCAATCTAAAGGTGTAATTGATCTTAATAAAGATGGAAGTGTTAATGCTTTTAGAGAAAAATCTGATTTTGATAGTGACTTAATAAATATTGGATTCATGATAATGGAACCAAAGATATTTGATTTTATTGATGGTGACGATATTTCATTTGAACAATATCCATTAAATGAATTGGTAAGACAAGGTCAACTTAATGCGTATGTACATAAAGGGTATTGGCAATGTATGGATACTTTAAGAGAAAAACAACAAATAGAAAAACTATGGGAAAGTGGAAAAGCTCCTTGGAAGATTTGGGAGGACTAATTTATGTTAGATTTATCTTTTTATAAAGGTAAAAAAGTACTTGTTACTGGACATACAGGTTTTAAAGGTACTTGGTTATGTAAAATATTAGTAAATGCAGGTGCAAAAGTAACTGGTTATTCACTTGATGCACCAACTAATCCTAATATATTTACACTATCTAAAATTGAAGAAAGTATGAATTCAATTATTGGTGATATCAGAGATTATGAACATTTAAAAAGAGTGTTTGATGATGTAAAACCTGAAATTGTTCTACATTTAGCTGCTCAACCAATTGTTAGAGATTCATATAAGGAACCTAAATATACTTACGAAACTAATGTTTTAGGTACTGTAAATATATTAGAGTGTGTAAGATTAACTGATTCAGTTAAATCATTCCTAAATGTAACAACTGATAAGGTATATCAAAATGATGATATTCCTAATCATCCATTTAAAGAAGATGAACCACTAGATGGATACGATCCATATAGTAATTCAAAGTCTTGTAGTGAGCTAGTTACGCATTCCTATAAGAAATCATTCTTTACTGATGGAAGATGTGCAATATCAACTGCAAGAGCTGGTAATGTTATTGGTGGTGGAGATTTTGCTAATGATAGAATAATCCCAGATTGTGTAAGAGCAATAGAAGGGAATAAAGATATCATAGTTAGAAATCCACATTCTACCAGACCATATCAGCATGTATTAGAGCCTTTATATATCTATTTAGAAATATGTGAAAAGCAATATAAAGATAGAAAGTATGAAGGATATTACAATGTTGGCCCTGATGATTGTGACTGTGTTAATACAGGAGATTTAGTGACAAAATTCTGCAATGCTTGGGGCAATAATTTAAAATGGATTAATAAATATGATGGAGGTCCACACGAGGCAGCATTCTTAAAATTAGATAATACTAAAATTAAGAATGTATTTGGTTGGAAGCCTAGATGGCACATTGATGAAACAATTGCAAAGATTGTTGAATGGACTAAAGTATATTTAAATAATAAAGATGACATTTCAAAAGAAATGGATAAAGAAATAAAAGAATTTATTAAGGTATAGATTTATGAAAAATGTAATTATTACAGGCTGTAATGGCTTTATCGGTCAAAAATTAACTGAATATTTACTTGCTAAAGACATTACAGTTATTGGGATGGATATTGTAAAAAGCAAAAATAATTACAATAATTTCATTTTTTTTGAATTGGATTTTAAGCAGGATTTTGTACGTTCATTAGAAAAATATAAAATTGATGTAGTGTACCACCTTGCGTGGTGCGGTGTATCAACCATTGATAAAAATAATCCTGACAAGCAGTTTGTTAATATTTCATTGACATATAAAGTTCTTGAATTAGCAAACTTCTTAAAAATTAAGAAAATAGTCATTCCTGGATCTATGTCTGAATTTTCAAGATATAATAGTCCTGTCACTGGTTATGAAGCAGATTCTCCAGCCGACTTATATGCAGCTACTAAAGTGGCAATTAGAAAAATATCTTATCAGTATTGTTTATCTAATGATTTGGATTTAAACTGGATGTTAATAACTAGCGTTTATGGTCCTGGAAGATCCGATTCAAATCTTATTGTTTCATGCATTAATAAGATATTAAATAACGAGGTAGTTGAAACCACAAAATTAGAACAAAAATGGGATTATATATATATTGATGATTTAATTAATGCTTTTTATTTGATTGGACTAAAGGGAAAGAAGAATAAAATATATCCAGTTGGATCAAATTCTGTATTTGCCTTACATGATTATGTTAAAATAATCTTTGAATTAATGGATTATAGAAATTACGATGGTATAGGCAAGTTACCATATAAAAACAATTATATTGACAATTCAATTCCAAATGTAAATATATTAATCGAGGACACAGGTTTCAAACCTAAGTGTAGTTTTAAATTTGGTATAAATAAAGTAATAGAGGAACTGAGAGGTAAAGCTAGTGATTGATTATAGTATGTATGATTATGTGATTGTTGGATGCGGAATTACTGGTTCAGTAATAGCAGAAAGGCTTGCCGTAAATAACAAAAAAGTATTAATTGTTGATAGAAGAAACCATATAGCAGGAAATATTTATGATTATATTGATGAAAATGGGATTTTAGTTCAAAAATATGGACCGCATATTTTCCATACTAACTCTGAAACCGTTATGGAATATTTATCAAAATTTACTAAATTTATTGATTATAAATTACAATGTAAGGTTAGTATGCTTGGTAAAATAACTCCATCACCATTTAATTTTCAAACAATCGATGATTATTATGATTTAAAAAAAGCAAAAAAGTTAAAGCAAGAATTGAAAAAGGAATACCCAAATACTGAGCGAGTTTCAATTATAGAACTTTTGAAATCAGACAACGAAACGATAAAAGAGTATGCAAACTTTCTTTTTGATAATGATTATTCTTTGTATACTGCAAAACAATGGGGAGTATCACCATCTGAAATTGATGTAAATGTCCTTAAGAGAGTTCCAATACTTTTGAATTATGACTGTGATTATTTTGGAGATAAATATCAATGTATGCCCGAATTAGGATTTACTAAAATGATCCAAAACATGTTGAATTCAAGAAACATAGATATAAAATTAGGATATGATATATTAAACGATTTAAAACTTGATGAAAATATGGTTATTTTAAATAATAACGAATACAAGGGTAAAATTATATATACAGGTCCAATTGATGAATTATTTCAGTATCAAAATGGAGAGTTAGATTATCGAAGCTTATATTTTGAAATTAAAAGATTAGATGAGGATGAGTATCAAGATGGTGCTGTTGTTGCTTATCCGGCTGCAAAAGGATTTACAAGAATAACAGAATATAAAAAACTACCATATCAGGATATTGATGGTAAAACCACTATTGCAATTGAATACCCACTAAAGTATATGATAAATTCAAAATCCGAACCGTATTATCCGATATCTAATCCGACAAATAATAAAAAGTATTTAGAATACCAGAATAATTTATGTAAATTTCCGAATTTAATTGTATGTGGTAGGTTAGGAAATTATAAGTATTATAATATGGATCAAGCAGTACAAAACGCTTTGGAAGTAAGTAAAAAAAATAATATAGAATTTTAGTTTGGTAGGTATGAAAATGAAATATGCATTAATAGGTTGCGGTAGAATCGCTGTAAATCACATTCTTGCCGCATTAGATAATAAACTAGAAATAGTAGCTGTATGTGATATTGATGAAACACAAATTGAAAAACTATTAGTAAAGTACAACTTGCAAAATAGTAATATAAAAAGATACGTTAATTATAAGAAATTAGTCGATGAAAATGATGACATAGAACTAATATCAATTGCAACTGAGTCAGGCGTTCATGCTGAGATTGCAAAGTATTGTATAAAAAACAAGAAAAATATCATAATAGAAAAGCCAATGGCAATGAGCATTAAAGATGCTAATGAGATAATTCGATTATCTGATGAATTTCATGTGAAAGTATCTGCATGCCATCAAAATAGATTTAATTTAGCTGTTCAGGAACTGAGAAGGGCACTTGAGAAGGGTAGATTTGGTAAACTGTCTCATGGATCTATTAATGTTAGATGGAATAGAAATCAAGATTATTATGAACAAGCTAAGTGGCGTGGAACATGGCAATCTGATGGTGGTGCTTTAATGAATCAATGTATTCACGGAATTGATTTACTAAGATGGATGATGGGCGATGAAATAGATGAAGTATACGGACAAACTCGTCAGCAATTCCACCATTATCTTGAGGCGGAAGATATAGGTATGGCACTTGTTAAATTTAAAAATGGTGCGATTGGAACTATTGAGGGAACTACTAATGTGTATCCTAAAAATCTAGAAGAGACATTATACGTATTTGGAGAAAATGGAACATGTAAGTTAGGTGGAAAAAGTTGTAATGCTATTGAAGCATGGGATTTTAAGGATGATGATCCTAATGATAAGGAATTTAAACAGCTTTATGAGCAAACTGTCAATGTATACGGAAATGGTCATGGAAGATTATTTGCAAATATGATTGATTGTATAGAAAATGATAAACAACCATTAGTGGATGCTAGAGCAGGAAAAAGAGCGTTGGAATTGGTTTTAGCTATTTATAAGAGTCAAAAAGAGCAAAAACCAGTAAAATTACCACTTGATGACTTTTCATCTTTAGATATGGTCGGTGAGTTTAAAAATGAATAATGATAATTTTACTTACGAATTTTACGAAAAAATGGTTATTGAGATTCTAAAAAGTGGTTATATTGTTAAAAAATATTTTGATGCAGAAACAACTGATAAGCAATGTATATTAAGACATGACATTGATTTTGATATATACAAGTCTCTTTTACTAGCTAAATTGGAAGCCAAATTAGGCGTTACATCAACATATTTTGTATTATTAAAAACAGATTTTTATAATCCTATGTCAAAAAAATCAATAGATATGCTAAAAGAAATAATTGCACTAGGACATGATATTGGATTACATTTTGATGAAAAATCATATGGTGATGACAAAGACATTGTTGAGAAAATAAAAAATGAAGTTAATATTTTAAGTCGTATTTTAGATTATGATGTTAAAGTTGTTTCTATGCATAGACCATCAAAGAAAACATTAGAATCAAATTATGTTATCGATGGTTTAATTAATAGTTATTCATCTCACTACTTTAATGAATATAAATATGTTTCAGATTCAAGGAGAAGATGGAGAGAAGATGTAAACGAGATAATTGCTTCAGGAAAATATAAGAATATACATATTCTAACTCATGCCTTTTGGTATAATGATACATCAGTAGATATTACTTCAAGTCTCAAGTCATTTGTTAACGATGGTATATTAGTTAGATACAACAGTTTAAAAGAAAATTTTACAGACTTAAATGAAGTTTTAAAAATGGAAGTGAGGCAATAACGATGAGAGTAGGAATTCATCAAATTAATTATTTTCCTTGGATTGGGTATTTTAATAAAATCGCAAAGTCAGATGTTTTTATTTTATTGGATAAAGTACAGTTGATTGATAATGGAATGATGCATAGAAATAGAATTTTAAATAAAAATGGTGAAATTTCTTATATAACAATTTCCTTCAACAAAAAGAATTATTTTGATAGAGATTTTTCTGATATTGAGGTAAATAACAATGTTGATTGGCTTACAAAACAATATAATCTTATTGCTGATTCATATAGAAAAGCGCCATACTGGAAAGAAATCAATGACATCATTTATCCATTCTTTCATAGTAAATACGAAAGAATTATTGATGTGAATTTAAAAGCGCTAGAACTTGTTATGGATATTTTAGAAATAAAAACAAAGTTAGTTTTTCAAAGTTCCTTAGAGCATAACAAAGAATTGCGTAAAGATGATTTGTTGATTGAATTGTTGAAAGATCTGAATGCTAACATTTATTTATCTGGTACAGGAGCTAAGAAGTATATGATAATTGATGATTTTAAAAATGAAGGAATAGATGTTCAATTTCAAACTTTTGAATCACCTAAATATCAACAAAATAATTCAGATGAATTTATTCCAGGCTTAAGCATATTGGATGTTTTGTTTAATTGTGGCGTTCAAAAAACAAAAGAATTATTTTGGTCTAATTTACAAGAAAATGAGGTTAACGAGTAATAATGGCATCTTTTTTTATTCATGAATCGTCATATATCGACGACAATGTACAGATTGGTGATAATACAAAAATATGGCATTTTTGCCATATACAAAGCGGTGCAAAAATAGGATGTAATTGTTCGTTTGGCCAAAATGTTAATATTTCAAACAATGTCGTAATCGGAGATGGAGTAAAAGTACAAAATAATGTTTCTATTTACGAAGGTGTAGAAATACAAAATAATGTTTTTTGTGGGCCATCATGTGTTTTCACTAATGATATTAATCCTAGGGCTAAATATCCTAAAGGGCATAAGTATTTAAAAACACTAATTAAAGAAGGTGCATCAATAGGTGCAAATGCGACAATTATTTGCGGACATACAGTTGGAAAATGTTCATTGATTGGATCAGGGGCAGTTGTATCAAAGAATGTACCTGATTATGCGATAGTTGTTGGTAATCCCGCAAGAAAAATTGGTTGGATTTGTGAATGTGGCGAAATACTACGAGATGGATTAAAATGTAAAAAATGTGGTAGAATGTACATCGAAAAACAATGTGGATTGGAGGAAATTAAATGATTCAATTTAGAGATTTACATGCGCAATATTTAGCGTTAAAAAATGATATTGATAAAGGAATTAATGAAGTGATTGAATCTAGTTCATTTATACTTGGCAAGCAAGTAAATGCATTAGAAAAAGAGCTTGCTGATTTTGTTGGTAGAAAGTATTGTGTGTCATGTGGTAATGGTACAGATGCTCTAGTATTAGCACTGAAAGCATATAATATTGGACCTGGTGATGCTGTTTTTACTGCAGATTTTACATACATTGCATCAGCAAGTTGTGCTGAACTTGTAGGGGCTACATCTATACTTGTTGATATAAATCTTGAAACTTTTAATATTAGTCCTATTTCCCTAGAAAAACAAATTGAGAAGGTTATTGCCGAAGGAAAATTAAAACCAAAAGCAATAGTTGCAGTTGATTTGTTTGGGCTGCCCGCTGATTATGAAGAGATAGTTAAAATTGCAACAAAATATAACTTATTGATAGTTGAAGATGCTGCGCAGGGTTTTGGTGGAAAGATTAGAGAAAAAAGAGCATGTTCATTTGGAGATATTTCATGCACATCGTTCTTCCCTGCTAAACCATTAGGTTGCTATGGTGATGGAGGAGCAATATTTACTGATGATGAATCTATTGCTGATAGACTGAAGTCGCTAAGGGCAGGCGGAAAATCACCAAATGATAAATATGACAATCGTGAAATTGGAACAAATTCACGACTTGACACAATTCAAGCTGCAATTCTTATACCAAAGTTTCATGCTTTTAAGGACTATGAAATCAAAAATGTAAATGAAGTGGCAAATTTATATTCTTCATTACTTGAAGAAGTTGTAATTGTTCCAAGAGTTCCTACGGGATATTTATCAAGTTGGGCTCAGTATACGATATTACTAAAAAATAGTGATGAAAGATTAAGAGTACAACAAGCACTTAAGAATAACGGTATTCCTTCAATGATTTATTATCCTAGAGGAATGCATCAACAACAAGCATTCAAAAAATATGGATTAGAAGATGTTGATTATCCAAATTCTGTTGAAGCAACGAAGAGAGTGCTAAGTCTTCCAATGCACCCATATTTAAAAAAGGAAGAAATCGAGTATATTTGTTCAATTATAAAAAAGGAGATAGAATAAAATGAATGAATTAAAACAAAAATTATTAAACAAAACAGCTGTTCTTGGAGTATGTGGTCTTGGCTATGTTGGGCTTCCTTTAGCTGTTGAAAAAGCAAAAGCAGGTTTTAATGTTATCGGATTTGACGTTCAGGAAACAAAAGTAAATATGGTTAACTCTGGACATAATTATATTGGTGATGTAGTCAACGAAGATTTAGCGTCAATTGTTGCTTCAGGAAAGCTTCGTGCAACAAATGATTTTTCTTTTGTGAAAGATGTTGATTGTATTTGTATTGCAGTTCCTACACCATTAGATAAGCATCAACAACCTGATATTAGTTATGTAAAATCTTCTACTGAAAGTATAGCACCATATCTTCATAAAGATATGCTTGTAGTTCTTGAATCTACAACATATCCTGGAACAACAGAAGAATTAATTAAACCTATTCTTGAAAAAGCAAGTAACTTAAAATGTGGAAAGGATTTTTATTTGGCTTTCTCTCCAGAAAGAGTTGATCCAGGAAATATTTTTTACAAAACAAAAAATACACCAAAAGTTGTTGGTGGTATTACACCTGAATGTACTGATATAGCTGCAACTATGTATGAGGCTGTTCTTGAAGCACCAGTATATAGAGTGTCTTCTCCAGCTGTAGCAGAAATGGAAAAAATATTGGAAAATACATATAGAAATATTAATATAGGATTAGTAAATGAAATTGCACAATTGTGCCATAAAATGGGAATAAGTATTTGGGAAGTAATTGATGCGGCTAAAACTAAGCCATACGGATTCCAAGCATTTTATCCAGGACCTGGACTTGGTGGACACTGTATTCCACTTGACCCTTATTATTTAAGTTGGAAAGCAAGAGAATATGGTTTCCATACTAGTATGATTGAATCATCAATGATGATAAATGATAAAATGCCTGATTATACTGTAGAAAGACTATCAGATATACTAAATAGGCAGCAAAAATCATTGAATGGGGCTAGGATCTTGCAATTAGGTGTTGCGTACAAAAATGATATTGATGATTATAGAGAATCTCCTGCATTAGTTGTTAGAAAAATAATGGATCAGAATGGTTGCAAGGTTGACTACTATGATCCTTGGGTTAGTAGTTATACATATGACGGAGTAAAGTATTCTAGTTTGCCTGAAATTACGTCTGAAATAATACAATCTTATGACGCTGTAATTATTACTGCAGGTCATACACAAAAAGTTGACTATGATATGATTGTAAAGAATTCAAAAGTCATTTTTGATACAAAAAATGTTCTTAAGAATTATGATGATAAAAAAATAGAAGCTTTATAGTAAATTAACAACAATTATTAAAAATAAGAGAGGTGGTGCAGTCATGTCATTTTTTTGTGGAAAGACATTACTAATTACTGGAGGAACAGGTTCCTTTGGTTCTACTGTACTTAGAAGATTTATCAAAACTGATATTAAAGAAATAAGGGTTTTTTCTCGTGATGAAAAAAAACAGGATGATTTAAGACATGAACTACAGGTGAAATATCCTATAGAGAGTGAAAAAGTAAAATTTTATATTGGTGATGTACGCTCATTAGATTCTTGTAAAGATGTAATGTATGGAGTTGATTACATTTTTCATGCTGCAGCATTGAAACAAGTTCCATCATGTGAGTTTTTCCCAATGGAAGCTGTTAAAACTAATATTATTGGTACAGATAATGTACTAACAGCGGCTATAGATGAAGGTGTAAAGGCTGTAATATGTCTATCGACAGACAAAGCAGCGTATCCTATTAACGCTATGGGAAAATCAAAAGCCTTAGAAGAAAGTGTTGCTATTGCAAAATCAAGAAATAGTAGGAATACCAAGATTTGTTGTACACGATATGGTAACGTTATGTGCTCAAGAGGTTCAGTTATTCCACTTTGGATTGATCAAATAAGAAATGGTAATCCTATTACTATAACAAGTGGTGAGATGACTCGTTTCATAATGTCACTTGAGGAAGCTGTTGACTTGGTTATGTTTGCAATGGAACATGGTGAAAATGGAGATTTACTGATTCAAAAGGCACCTGCTTGTACTATTCATACTCAAGCAGAAGCTGTATGTGAATTATTCGGTGGTAAAAAAGAAGATATTAAGGTTATAGGCATTAGACATGGCGAAAAGATGTATGAAACACTTTTAACAAATGAGGAATGTGCTCATGCCATTGACATGGGCGATTACTATAGAGTTCCATGCGATAATAGAGGTCTTAATTATGATAAATTCTTCAATAAAGGAGAAAAGAGAAGTAATCTTACTGAGTTTAATTCAAATAATACTAAACTATTAACTACAGCTCAAGTTAAAGATAAACTATTGACATTAACTTATATACAAGAAAGATTAAACGAAGAAAATAAGTAAAAGGAGGTACCACAAAATGTTTAACTGGAAAGAAAATGGCAAAACAAAATTATTAATCATTTGTGGCACTAGACCAGAAATAATTAGACTGGCAGCTGTAATGAAGCGTTCAAGAGAGTATTTGGATACATGTATTTGCTATACTAATCAGAACTATGATAAAAATTTATCAACAGTTTTCTGGGAGGACTTTGAATTAGGTGGACCTGATATTTTACTTCATGTTGCTGGTAAAAATCTTGGTGAAACATGTGCAAATATAATTAGTCAAACATATGATGTAATGTTTGATATTAAACCTGAAGCAGTATTAGTTTTAGGTGACACAAACTCATGTTTATCAGCTATTAATGCTAAGAGATTACATATCCCAGTATTCCATATGGAAGCTGGTAATAGATGTAAGGACGAATGTTTACCAGAGGAAACAAACAGAAGAATAGTTGATATTATTTCAGATGTAAATTTACCTTATAGCGAAGCTGCACGTAGATATTTAATAGAGTGTGGAATGCCTAAGGAAAGAACATATGTAACAGGTTCACCAATGGCAGAAGTTTTATCTGTGAATTTAAATAAAATAAAGAAAAGTGATGTATTAAATAGATTGGGATTAAAGAAAAACAATTATATATTACTTTCAGCACATAGAGAAGAAAACTTAGATAGTGATAAGAACTTTAATAATCTATTTAATGCCATCAATGCATTAGCTGAAAAGTATGATATGCCAATATTATATTCTTGTCACCCAAGAAGCAAAAAGAAACTTGATGCATCTGGATTTAAGTTAGATCCTAGAGTTAGAGTAAATGAACCACTTGGATTCAACGACTATAATAATCTTCAAATGAATGCACTTGCAGTTGTTTCTGATAGTGGTACTCTTCCTGAAGAGAGTAGTTTTTATCTATCTATAAATAATCCAATTGCTGCTGTATGTATTAGAACATCAACTGAAAGACCAGAAGCAGTTGAAGCTGGTGATTTCATTATTGCTGGTATTACTGAAAAAGAATTACTTCAAGCAACTGAAATGGCAATTGAAATGAAACAAAATAATGTTTTAGGTAAACCATGTCCTGATTATATTGATACCACAGTATCAATGAAGGTTGTTAGAATAATTCAATCTTACACAAATATAGTTAATAGATTTGTTTGGAGAAAAGACTAATGAATATTTTAGTTACAGGTTCAAAAGGTATGGTTGGAACTGCTCTTATAAATAATTTAAAGAATATAAGAGATGGTAAAAATAAAACTAGACCTAATATAAAAGTAGAAGAAATATATGAATATGATTTGGGCGATGAATCTAAGCTGGATGAATACTGTTCTAAGTGTGATTTTGTATTCAATTTAGCTGGTGTGAATAGACCTACAAATCCAGAAGACTTTATGAAAGGAAACTTTGGATTTGCTACCACATTGTTGGATACACTAAAGAAGTATAACAATAAAGCACCAATTATG